>JBEKBT010000008.1:0-51555 GCA_050015255.1 Acidimicrobiales bacterium | reverse complement strand
CGCCGAGGAGACAACCTGGCTAGCGCCAGCTGAGACCGTTGCGGAGACGGCCGAGGAGGCTGCCGAGGAGGCAGCCTGGCTAGCGCCAGCTGAGACCGTTGCGGAGGTAGTTGCGGAGACGGCCGAGGAGGCTGCCGAGGCTACAGCCTGGCTAGCGCCAGCTGAGACCGTTGCGGAGGCAGTTGACGAGACCGCCGAGGATGCCGCCGAGGAGACAGCCTGGCTAGCGCCAGCTGAGACCGTTGCGGAGGTAGTTGCGGAGACGGCCGAGGAGGCCGCCGCGGAGGTACCGGCCGTTCTTGAGGAGGCGCCCGCGGACTCAGAACAGCAGGACTGGGCCCCCGAAGTCTCAGCCCCCGAAGACCTAGCCCCCGAGATCTCGGCGCCCTTTACGCCGGAGGTGGAGCCGCACGAGCCCGAGGCGCCCGGCATCGAAGAATCGGCCTGGCCTTTCGGCGAACGCCGCTCGGCTGCTCGCCAGGCTCGCAAACCCTTGCCGGCGGCGCTCCAGGAGGCTGTCGCAGCCGGAGCGGCGCAGGAACTCGCGGCATCACAATCTGCCTCGGGACAGCACACCGATACGACAGACGACCAGCAGGGTGGCCCAGGCAGCGCCACCGGGACGACCAAGAGCGGCGGTAAGGGGCCGGGTACTGGCAAGTGGCCCGGCATCATCCGCCGTTACGGCTCGGCCATCGCCATTGTCGTGCTCTTCCTCGCTGCAGGTGGCGCGGCAGCCGGTATCGCAGCCTTTCGCGGACCGGTAGCACCTGGGCTGACAACGGCCGCGAAAGACCAAGTCGCTGCGAACCGCGATGTGCTCACCACCGATGACTTCCCTCCCTCCTGGCGCGTGTCGCCAGGCGCGAGTGCGGCCAGCACGTACGGCCTCGGTGCGCCGCTCGTCACGCACTCGGCCGTTCAAAGCTGGAGTGCCGGGCACCCTGCGTGCGCCAGCGATGTCAACGCGGTGAGCGCCGCCATGACACCGACTGTTGGTGACGTGACTGCGGTGGCCTACACGCAGGCGACCGCCAAGAACCCTCTCGGTGGCCTCTGGCAGATCGCGGATGCCGTCGCCTTCCACACCAGCGCGGCTCAGGTGAGTGCCGAGATGACAGGCATGCGAGCGGTCCTAGGAGAGACGAAAGCCCAGCTGTGCCTGGTCCAGTTCTGGTCGACGGCCTTGCAGGCCCAGTTCCCGACCGGTTCGCTCGTGATGATGACAGTCTCTCCGGCGATAGTTCCGTCGCTGCCAGGCAAACCGCTTGCCTGGGCGATGGCGATGAGCGGCACCGCCATCTTCGGGCAAACTGCCCTCCCGCTCAGTTTCGAGATCACGTCTTTCGCTGCCGGGCGCGCCCAGGTGTCCTTCGTGGTGTCCTCCAAATCCGCGAACCTCCCGAACGGCCTCGATGCGAGGTTGCTCGTCACCTTGGCGACCCAGGCCGAGCGACAAAACTCCTCGACGTCCTGAGCGAGCCGCCCCGGGGCTCGAAGCCAGCCCTGCCAAGCCCGGTTGTTCAGGCCAGGTAGGGGTACAAAGGGAACTTGCTCACGAGCTCGCCGACGCTCGCGGCCAGGGACCCGTCGGGATCCTCGCCTCCGTTCTCCAATGCGTCGGAGAGGATCCGCCCCACCTCCGCGAATTGCTCGCGGCCAAGGCCCCGGCAGGCGAGCGCCGTCGCCCCGAAGCGCAGGCCCGAGCAGGCCGGTTCCACGAGCGGGTCGTAGGCGAGCCCGATCGCGTTGGCGGAGATCCCGATCCTGTTGAGCCGCGAGAGCGTCGCCCATGCCTCGCGGCGGCCCGGTGCCAGGTCGACGAGAAACTGGTGGACGTCGGTGCCACCGGTTACGACATGGGTCCGCGTGCGCTCCTCGGCCTCGACGAGCACCTGCGCCATGGTCCGGGCACCTTCCAAGGTGCGTTCCATCCTCTCGCGGAACGCCTCAGTCCCGGCGAGCTTGAAGGTCACCGCTTTGGCGGCGATCATCTGCGGAAGGGGGCAGCCCTGCTCGCCCGGATAGACGGCGGCGTCGATCCTCTCCGCGAGCTCGCGGCGACACAGGATGGCCCCGCCGCGAGCGCCCCCGAGAGTCTTGTGGGTCGTCATCGTGCAGGCGTCGGCGAAGCGAACCGGGTCGGGGTGCACCTTGGCGGCGACCAGCCCGGCGAAATGGGCCATGTCCACCACAAGGGCGGCGCCAACTTCGTCGGCGATCTCGCGGAACCCTGCGAAATCCAGGTGGCGGCTGTAGCAGGACCAGCCGGCGAAGAGAACCTTCGGACGGTGCCGGTGGGCGAGCGCCGCAACCTCTTCCATGTCGACGAGGCGGTCGTCGCGCCGCACGTGGTACGCGAACGTCCGGTAGTTGCGTCCCGCAGAGGTTGCGTCCGCATACTGGCTCGGGTGTCCTCCGTGGGCGAAGTCGAAACCGAGCACGACGTCGCCGGGCTCGCACAAGGCGTGGAGCACCGCCGCGTTGGCGCTCGCCCCCGAATAGGGCTGGACGTTGGCGTGGTCCGCTCCGAAAAGTGCCTTCGCGCGCTCGATCGCCAGCGACTCGATCGCGTCGATCCACTGGCACGTGTCGTACTCGCGATGACCGGGGTAGCCGTCCGCGTACTTGCCGGTCAGTATCGACCCCTGCGCCTCGAGCACCGCCCGGGGTGGCAGGCTCTCGGACGCCACCAAGTCGAGCATGCAACGCTGCCGGTCCAGTTCACCGCCGATCGCGCCACTGACGTCCGGGTCGAGCTCCCCGAGGCTCGACGCGAAGGGCCGATCGTCCTTTGCTGGCACCATCTCAGCCAAGCTACAGGAGCCCCGCGGTGCGGATCAGTTGCCGTCGCGCCTCAGCTGGCAAGCTGGCTGACCGGACGGACGTCGAAGCCCGCTTCTCGCGCCTCGTTCAGGACCGCCTTGGCGTGCTCGCGGTTGCGGGTCTCGAGCACGATGTGGACCGCGGTCTCGAGCACCTGCAAGTCGTAGCCCTCGCGCAGATGAAAGACGGTGACAAGGTTCGCGCCGCTCTGCCCGATGCACGTGAGCAAGCGCGCCAGGCTGCCGGGCCGGTCTGGGATCCTTGCGAAGAGCACGACCCTGCGGCCTGCATTTGTCTCGTGGCGCCGGATGACCGGCGAGAGCAGGCCGGTGTCGACGTTGCCACCGGAGAGCACCACAACCGTCGTGCCCGAGGCCGGGGGCCTGATCCGGCCCGTCATCAACGCGGCCACACCGACGGCGCCGGCGCCCTCGACCACGAGCTTGGAACGCATGAGCAGCATCACCATGGCGTCGGCGATCTCGTTCTCCCCGACCGCCACGATGTCGTCGACGTGACGCTCGACCAGGCCGATGGTCAACCCACTGGGGCGCTTCACGGCGATGCCGTCGGCCAAGGTGGGTCCGCCCGTGAGCGCGGCGGTCCTGTAGCTCTCGTGCTCGGCGAGGAAAGGCGCGCACAGGGCGGCCTGCACCGCGACGACCTTCACCTGCGGCGCGAGGGCGTCGATGGCACAGGCCACCCCGGACACCAACCCGCCACCGCCGAGAGGCACGACCACCAAGGCCATGTCCTCGACCTGATCGACGAGCTCGAGCCCCAGGGTTCCCTGCCCGGCCACGATCGCCGGATCGTCGAAGGGATGGACGAAGCACAGACCGGCTTCGCGGGCACGCGCCTCGGCGAGCAGGACGCAGTCGTCGAGCGAGTCTCCCTCGAGGTGTACCGAGGCGCCGTAGCCGATGGTCGCCTCCGCCTTGGAGATCGATGCCTCCGCCGGCATGTAGACCTCGCAGGGCACTCCCGCTGAGCGGGCGGCCAGAGCGACGGCCTGGGCGTGGTTGCCGGCCGAGGCCGCGACGATGCCGGGCAAGGCTTCATCACCGAGAGAGGCGAGCTTCGCCGACGCGCCGCGGATCTTGAACGATCCCGCCCGTTGCAGGTTCTCGGCTTTCAACACGACGCGTGAGCCGGTGAGCTCGCTCAGGAAGCGGGAATTGAAGATCGGCGTGCGCACCGCGATGCGCTGAACGGCCTCCCGTGCGGCCTCGATCTCCTCAAGCCCGATCTCGCCCTGCAGCGAGGTCCCCCCCGTCAACGCTTCGCCCTAGAGCGCCCGCACGAGCTCGACCATGAGCTCGCCGGCTTCGGTGGGGTTGATCGCCACGCGGACGCCCGCGGCCGAGAGCGCTTCCATCTTGGCTTTGGCCGTGCCTTTGGAGCCCGAGATGATGGCGCCGGCATGGCCCATCTTGCGGCCGGGGGGCGCCGTCACGCCCGCGATGTAGGCGACGACGGGCTTGTCCATGGATGATGCGATGAAGTCGGCGGCCCGCTCCTCGCCGTCGCCCCCGATCTCGCCGATCATCAACACGGCCCGGGTCTCCGGGTCGTTCTCGAAAGCGGCGAGAACGTCGACAAAGCTCGTGCCCGGCACGGGGTCGCCGCCAATGCCCACGCAGGTGGTCTGGCCGACGCCTTGCTGGGAAAGCTCGTGCAGGGCCTGGTAGGTCAACGTGCCGGATCGGCTGACGACGCCCACGGGGCCGCCGGGGAGGGCGATGTCCCCGGAGGTGATGCCGATGTTGCACTTTCCGGGCGAGATGATGCCCGGGCAGTTCGGGCCGATGAGCCGTGTGTCGGGGAACTCACGGGTGAGCCGGGCGTTCACGAGCGCCTCGTCTTTGGCGGGGATGTGCTCGGTGATGCACACGACAATGCGGATGCCGGCCGCGGCGGCGTCGAGGATGGCACCCGGGGCCCCACGAGGCGGCACGGCGATGAAGCTCGCCGTGGCTCCCGTAGCGGCCACGGCGTCGGCGACCGAGTCGAAGACGGGGATGCCTTCGACGTCCTGGCCGCCCTTGCCGGGTGTGACACCGGCGACGACCTTGGTGCCATAGTCGCGGTTTCGCAGGCCGTGAAAGCGGCCCTGGCTCCCGGTCAGTCCCTGGACGAGGACGCGGGTCGTCTCGTCGACGAAGATGCTCACAGGTTCGAACCTCCTTCTGACCGGGGCGCAGCCGCGACCTCGACCGCGCGCCGCGCGGCACTGAGCATGGTCGGCTCGCTGATGATCTTCTCCGAGGCCGCCTCGTCAATGATCTTGTGGGCCTCAGCCGCGTTGGTGCCGTCGAGTCGCAGGGCGATCTGCGAGGCGATGTCGACGTGTTCGAGCGCGCTCACGATGCCGCGGGCGACGTCGTCGCAGCGCACGATCCCGCCGAAGATGTTCACGAGGATCGAGCGGACACTCGGGTCGAGGTTGATCACCTCGAGCGCGCCCGCCATGACCTCAGCGTCGGCGCCGCCCCCGACGTCGAGGAAGTTCGCCGCGCTGCCGCCGACCTGGCTCACCATGTCGACCGTGCTCATGGCGAGACCGGCTCCGTTGGCGATTATCCCCACCGTGCCCTCGAGGGCTATGTACGACAGGCCCTTGGACTTGGCGAGGCGCTCACGCTCGGTGCTATCTCCGAAATCCTCGATGTCGGCCCACTCCGGATGGCGGAACGCCGCGTCGTCGTCGAGGGTCACCTTCGCGTCGAGCACGTGCACGCGGCCATCGGTCGTGAGCACGAGAGGATTGATCTCGACGAGGTCGGCGTCACCGTAGATGTAGCAGTCGTAGAGGCTCATGAGGATCTCGGCGGCGCTCTCCCGGGCCTGCGGGTCCAGCTTGGCGCGCTCGACCAGCTCGCGCGCCGCCTCGATGCTCAGGCCGTCGATCGGGTTGACGTGCAGTCTCGCGATCGCCTCGGGGTACTCCTGCGCCACCTGCTCGATGTCGATCCCGCCACGGGCTGAGACCATCGCCAGATGCAGCTTGGCCGAGCGGTCGAGCGTGAAGCTCGCGTAGTACTCCTGGGCGATGTCGGTCGCCTTCTCGATCCAAAGCCGGCGCACGACGTGGCCCTTTATGTCCAGGCCCAAGATGTTGCCCGCGTGCTCCTTGACCTCTTCCTTGGAATTGGCGAGCTTCACCCCGCCGGCCTTGCCGCGGCCGCCGGTCTGCACTTGGGCCTTCACGACGACTGGGTAGCCGAGCCGCTCGGCGGCGGCTTCGGCTTCGGCCACGGTGTCCGCGGTCTCTCCGGGCGATATCGGCAGTCCATAACACGCGAAGTACTGCTTGCCCTCGTACTCAACTAGGTCCACCGGTCACCTTCCTGTCGGTCGATCCCATCGCTTCAACCGCCGCAGCTTCAGCTCAAATCGCCGCTGACCCCCGGCAGCCCAGCACTCTCCCGCTCACGGGCGTCCAGCGCCTCCTCGAGCCACGAGGCGATCGCGGGGAGATGGGCACCCGGTGTGAAGACTTCGCTGACGCCTGCGGACCTCAACGCCTCCACGTCCCGCTCGGGGATGATCCCGCCCACGACGACGATCACGTCCTCGAGCCCTTCGCCTCTCAGCGCCTCCATCACCCTCGGCACCAGTGTCAGGTGCGCCCCCGAGAGCAACGAGAGGCCGACCGCGTCGGCGTCCTCTTGCATGGCGGTGCGGGCCACTTGCTCGGGCGTCTGGTGCAGGCCCGTGTAGACGACCTCGAAGCCGGCGTCTCGCAAGGCGCGGGCGATCACCTTGGCACCTCTATCGTGGCCATCGAGGCCCGGTTTGGCGACGACGATGCGGTAGCGACGTTCCATTCCAAGGCGATACTAGGCGGCACCCGGTACCCGGGGACCAATCGGGCCTCAGGCCTTGACGGCCGGGAGCACGACAAATGCGATCAGGCTCAGGTGCAAGGCGGCGGCCACCACGACACAGGAGTGGAAGACCTCGTGGAACCCGTAGACCGAGGGCCACGGGTCGGGGCGCCGGCGGGCGTAGACGACGGCGCCGAGCGTGTACACCAACCCGCCTGCCATCATCAGCACGAAGCCGATCACTCCGAGATAGTGGAAGAACTCCGGCATGGCCCCCACCGCGATCCACCCGGCCGCGACATAGGGCAGGGCGACGGCCCACCTCGGTGCGTCCAGCCACGCGAAACGCATCACGATCCCGACCAGCGACGCCCCCCAGACCAGGCCGAGGACGACGCAGGCATCGGTGTCGGGAAGCGCCAGGCCGGCGACTGCCGTGAAGGTTCCCGCGATGCACAAGAAGATCATGGAGTGGTCCGCACGGCGCATCCTGCGGAGGGCGCTCGGCGACCAGTGAAGCCGGTGGTAGAGGGCGCTCGTGGTCAGCATGGCCATGACGCCAAAGCAAGCGACGCCGGCACACACCTCGGCCTTTGTCCCGCTCGCCTCGAGACCGATGAGCGGGCCGACGACGAGCATCGCCATCGCCCCCACCTGGTGAAACCAACCGCGCAGAACCGGCTTGGGACCCTGCGTCCCCGGCAGCTTCTCCTGGGCAACCTGCGCCACGGCCGTCACACTACCTACCAGTCGGTAGGCGCGCCAAATCCCGGCCCCACCAGCCAAGATACGGCGGACCGCCCGCCAAGACCCCGCCCCGGCTAGCCGGCTCCGGCGCACTTGTGGTCATGGCCGCTCGAGCGGGCTGAGCGCCAGGATGAAGCGCTTCTCGCCGTGGTCCGGGAAGCAGATCGTCGCCCGGGCGTCGCCGCCCTCGCCTTCCACCTCGACCACGACTCCCTGACCGAAACGGGAGTGAACCACGGCATCGCCGGGCACCAGCCCGAGCTGCTCGGCACCGGTGGTCGTGGCGGAGAACTGCCCCGCCCGACCCGAGCCGGGGCCGCTGACGCCTCCCTTACCGGTCGCGACACCCCGTCCCCCGCCCGTCGTGGCGTCCCGCCCCTGGTCGCCCGGCACCCAGCGGCCCGCGCCGATCACGACTCCGGTCCCGACGTCTTCGACGAGCTCGTCCGGGATCTCCTTGAGGAACCGGCTCGGGAAGCTCTGCTGGATGCTGCCGAACAGCAGCCGGCTCCAGGAATGGGTGACATAGAGCCGCTCGCGGGCGCGGGTCACGCCCACGTAACAGAGCCGCCGTTCCTCCTCGAGCTCGTCGGGCTCGCCCAGGCTCTGGGAGTGCGGGAAGATCCCCTCTTCCATCCCGGTGAGGAACACGACCCGGAACTCGAGGCCCTTGGCAGAGTGCAGCGTCATGAGCGACACGCTCTCCCCGTCGTCGACGACGTCGGTAGCGGCGATGAGCGCCGTCGACTCGAGGAACGACTCCAGGTCGGGGTGCTCGGAGGCGGTGTTCATGAGCTCGGCCAGGTTCTCGACACGCCCCTCGGCTTCGATGGCCCGGCTGCTCCCGATCGCGATCTCGGCCTCGAGCAGGTCCCTGTAGCCGGTGCGCTCGAGGAGGACCTCGATCAGCTTGTCCGGCGGGGAGTCGAGGAGATCTCCGGAACGGAGCTCTGCGAGCAGGCTGAGGAAGCCCTTGACACCCGCCAAGGCCTTGCCTGAGACGCCCGCCTCCCCGGCACGCTCCAGCGCTCCCCCGAAACCGACTCCATGGTCGGTCCCGAAAGCGACCAGGCGCCCCACGGTCGTCTCGCCGATGCCGCGGCGAGGCACGTTGATGACGCGGCGCAACGACACCTCGTCACCCGGGTTGGCGACGGCGCGGAGATAGGCGAGCACGTCGCGGACCTCGCGCCGGTCGAAAAAACGGGTCCCCCCGATCACCGTGTAGGCGATCCCACGATCGGCCAGCGCCGTCTCCAGGGCGCGGCTTTGGGCGTTCGTGCGGTAGAACACGGCGATGTCGCCATAGCTGATGCCCTCGTCGCGGTGGAGGGCGGCGATCTCACCTGTGACGAACGAGGCCTCGTCGCGGTCGTCGCCGGCACGGTAGCGGCGGATCCGGTCACCTTGCCCGAGGACGCTCCAGAGCCGTTTCTCCTGTCGGAACAGGTTGTTGCCGATCACGGCGTTGGCGGCATCGAGAATCGTCTGGCTGGAGCGGTAGTTCTGATCGAGCACGATCATCCGGGCGCCGGGGAACGCCCGCTCGAACTCGAGCAGGTTGCGCATCTCGGCGCCACGGAACCGGTAGATGCTCTGGTCGGTGTCGCCGACGACGCAGACGCTGCTGCCTGCCTCTCCGAGCAGGATCACGAGCTGGTTCTGGGCGACGTTGGTGTCCTGGTACTCGTCCACGAGCACATGCTCGAAGCGTTGTGAGTACTGCTCGAGCACGTCGGGATGCTCGCGGAAAAGGCGCACGGTGCGGACCAGCAGGTCGTCGAAATCCATGGCGTTCGCCGCCACGAGGCGCCGCTCGTACTCGGCATAGGCCTCTGCGATGCGGCGCTCGTAGATGGTCCCGGCCCGCTCCGCGTACGCCGTCGCATCGACCAGGTCCGACTTGGCCGAGCTGATGACACCGAGGACGGCGCGTGGCGGGAAGCGCCGCTGGTCGACGCCGAGGTGGTCGAGGACGTGCTCGACGAGCCGGCGGCTGTCGCCGTCGTCGTAGATGCTGAAGCCGGGCCGGTAGCCGATCCTCTCGACGTTGCGGCGCAACATGCGCACGCAGGCGGCGTGGAACGTGGACACCCACATCCGCTCGGCCGCGGGCCCGACGAGCTCTGTGACCCGGCGGTGCATCTCGTCCGCGGCCTTGTTGGTGAAGGTGATGGCGAGGATGCGCCAGGGCGCCACACCCGAGGCGACGAGGCGGGCGATACGGCGAGTCAGCACGCGGGTCTTGCCCGAACCGGCACCGGCCACCACGACAAGGGGGCCGCCGTCGTACAAGACGGCCTCTCGCTGGGGCGGGTTCAGGTCGGCGACGAGCGCCGCCATCAGCTCCCCGGCGGACTCGGTCGACTCGGCCGACTCGGCCGACTCGCCGGGCCCACCGGCTGCGCCCGCCCTGGCTGCGCCGGCTGCGCCCGCCCTGGCTGCGCCCGCCTCCGTGGCGCCGCCGCCCCGTTCGGCCCCTAGTCGCCCCCGCAGCGGGGGCAGGTCCCCGAGGAGGTCCCACTCCTCGTCTCCCCACGTGTCAGAAGAGCGCGGGGGCAAAGACGACATCACACCCGACACTACCGGCGCTCTGAGGGACGGACGGGCCGCTTGAGCCGGAGTTCGAACGTCTCTCCGCGGCATGCTTTGCCGAGCTCGAAGAAAAACTCCCCCAGAGAGTGCCCGTGCCGTCCTCGGCGAGCAGGAGTCAGGTCTTCTCGCCCGTGTGCAAGCATCAGGAAACACCCGGGTATCGGAAGGAGAGCTCCATGCCGTCGTTCCACCTGTCACTCCAGCAGCTGCATCTCGCGTGGGACAACAGCCTGGAACCGGCCGCTGTCGCCAGGCCCGGAGACGAACTGACCCTCGATCTTGCCGACGCCTCGGGTGGCCAGATCGGTCCTGACGACGACGCCTCCGCGATCGGGCGCTTGGACCTCGACACGAGCAACCCCTGCACGGGACCCGTCTTCGTCGAAGGCCTCGCGGCGGGTGACGACCTCGTTGTGGAGTTCCTCGAGATCGCCACCGAGGGCTGGGCCTGGACGGCGAACATCCCCGGATTCGGGCTCCTCAGCGACGATTTCCCCGATCCCCGTCTGTGGATTTCCACCGTTCGCGACGGCACCGTCACCACTCCGAGCGGAGTGGAGATACCCGCCCGCCCGATGATCGGGACGATCGGTGTCGCGCCGGCGCTATCGGGACCGGCGCCGCTTCTCGTGCCCACCCTCGCGGGGGGCAACATGGACATCGCCCAGTTGGCTGCCGGCACCACCCTGCACCTTCCTGCCCAGGTGACCGGAGGCCTGCTCTCCGCCGGAGACACCCATGCCGTGCAAGGAGATGGCGAGGTGTGCGGGACCGGCGCCGAAACCCCTGCGACCGTCCGCTTGCGCGTGAGCGTCGCCTCGCACGCTGGGTCCTCTGCGCCATGGTACGAACACTCCTTGCAGCCCACCGAGACGGACTGGACCTGTACCACCGGGATCGGTCCCGACCTTTTCCAGGCAGCCCGCGAGGCGACTCGTCGGGCGGTCGAGCTCGTCGCCGCCGGCACTGGGGCGGACCCTGCGGACGCATACCTGCTCTTGAGTCTCACAGGCGAGCTTCGCGTGTCCGAGATCGTCGACGCACCCAACTGGGTCGTGAGCATGCACGTCCCGACGCGCTACACGCTGAGCTGAACGACAAGGGCCCGAAGGCGCAGGCCTGGTCGCGCCTGCACTCCAACTGGCTTCGGGCTCACTCCCACTCGATCGTGCCCGGGGGCTTGGAGGTCACGTCGTAGGCGACGCGGTTGACCCCCGGCACCTCGTTGATCACGCGGCTCGAGATCCTCTCCAGCACGTCGTAGGGCAAGCGGGCCCAGTCCGCCGTCATGGCATCCTCGCTCGTGACCGCCCGGATGACGATCGGGTAGGCGTAGGTCCGCTCGTCGCCCATCACGCCGACGGAGCGAACCGCGGGGAGAACGGCGAACCACTGCCACAGCTGGCTGTCGAGCCCATGGCGCCGGATCTCCTCGAGGACGATCGAATCGGCCGCCCGCAGGATCTCGACGCGTTCCGGGGTCACCTCCCCGACCACCCGCACCGCGAGTCCCGGCCCAGGAAACGGCTGGCGCCACACGATCTCGCGCGGCAACCCGAGCTCCTCGCCGATCGCCCGGACCTCGTCTTTGAACAAGAGCCGGAGGGGTTCGACGAGATCGAGGCCCATGTCCTCGGGGAGGCCGCCGACGTTGTGGTGCGACTTGATCGTGGCCGCCTCGGCTGTACCCGACTCGATCACGTCCGGGTACAAGGTGCCCTGCACGAGATACCTGGCATCTCTCCGCTCGCGCGCCACCTCCTCGAAGAGGCGGATGAACAGGCGCCCGATCGCCTTTCGTTTCTCCTCGGGGTCCGTGAGGCCGGCCAAAGACTGAAAGAAGCGGTCCGCGGCCTTGACGTGCACGAGATCGACGGCGAACTGGTTCAAGAAGGTGGCCTCCACCTGCTCGCCCTCGCCTGCGCGCATGAGGCCGGTGTCGACGAAGACGGCGGTGAGCTGGTCGCCGACCGCCTTGTGGACCAGCGCCGCCGCGACGGAGGAGTCGACGCCGCCCGAGAGCGCGCAGAGCACGTGGCCGGAGCCGACCTGGGCACGCACGGCCTCGACCTGCGACTCGATCACCGAGGCGTGGGTCCACGACGGCCGGCACCCGCAGATCTCGAACAGGAAACGCCTGAGCAGCTCCTGTCCCCGCTCGGTGTGCACCACCTCGGGGTGGAACTGGACCCCGTACAGGCCGCGGGCCGGGTCCTCGAGCGCGGCGACCGCGACCTCGGGGGTGGCCGCCGTGACCGTGAACCCGTCGGGGGCGCTCACGATCGAGTCGGCGTGGCTCATCCACACCTCGCTCGTGGCGGGCCAGCCGTCCATGAGCGCCGAGGCTGCCCGTGACATGATCGGGGTGCGGCCGAACTCGGCCGTCCCTGTCCGTCCCACGTGCCCCCCGAGCATCTGGGTGAGCAGCTGGGCGCCGTAGCAGATGCCGAGTACGGGCAGGCCGGACGCGAACAGCCCGGGGTCGACCGAGGGGGCCGAGGGGGCGTAGACGGACTTCGGCCCGCCGGAGAGGATCACCCCACGGGGTCGGCGCGCGCACATCTCGCTCGCGGTCGTCGAAGCGGGCACGATCTCGGAGTAGACGTGCGCCTCGCGCACGCGCCGTGCTATCAGCTGCGCGTACTGAGCCCCGAAGTCGACCACGAGCACGGTGTCGTAGCCGGCGTTCATCTCCTGGTCACTGGCTCCCCATGCCGACCGACTGCGCCCGCTGCAGCTGCTTGCCCTCGGTCTGCAAGGCCGGAGCCACCATGACCTCGGCCTTGTGGAACTCGCGGATCGTCTCGTAGCCGCACGTCGCCATGGAGGTGCGCAGGGCGCCGAACAGGTTCATGCGCCCGTCGTTGTCGTGGGCGGGACCGAGGAGGATCTCGCGGAGCGACCCGCGGCGTTCCACCTTCACCCGCGCCCCTCGCGGCAGGGTCGGGTGGAAAGTGGCCATGCCCCAGTGGTAACCGCGGCCCGGTGCCTCGTAGGCGGCCGCGAGCGGGGAACCGATCATCACCGCGTCCGCCCCGCAGGCGATCGCCTTGGCGATGTCGCCGCCGCGGCTCATGCCGCCGTCGGCGATCACCTGCACGTAGACGCCCGTTTCCTCGAGATGGCGCGAGCGGGCGCCGGCCACGTCCGCGATGGCGGTCGCCTGCGGCACGCCGATGCCGAGCACGCCGCGGGTCGTGCAGGCATTGCCCGGCCCGACGCCCGCGAGCACCCCGGCCGCTCCGGTTCGCATGAGGTGCAGTGCGGCGGGGTAGGAGGCGCAACCGCCGACGACGACCGGGATGTCGAGCTCGCGGATGAACCGCTTGAGATTGAGCGGTTCGCTGGTCTTCGAAACATGCTCGGCGGACACCACCGTGCCCTGGATCACGAGCAGGTCGAGCTCGGCCCCGAGCACCGCTGGGGCAAGCCGGGCGGCACGCGAAGGCGTGACCGCTCCGCAGGCTGTGACGCCGGCTTCCTTGATCTCACGGATGCGCAGGCTCACGAGCTCGGGCTTGACGACCTCGAGGTAGATCTGCTGCATGCGGCCGGTCGCCTTCTCGGCCGGGAGCTCGGCGATCTCTGCGAGGAGAGGCTCGGGGTCCTCGTAGCGGGTCCACAACCCCTCCAGGTTGAGCACACCCACCCCGCCCAGGCGGCCGACCTCGATGGCGGTCGCAGGGCTCACGACCCCGTCCATGGCGGCGGCCATCAAGGGCAGCACGAAGTCGTAGGCGTCGATCTTCCAGGAGATGTCAACGTCCTCTGGGTCTCGTGTTCGTCTCGAGGGGACGATGGCGATGTCGTCGAAGCCGTAGGCCTGGCGCCCGTACTTACCGATCCCGATCTCGATTTCGCTCACCCTCGGCCTCCCGTCCCGCTCCTGCGAGTGCCCCCAAGCTAGGACGAACAGATCTTGGAGTCCGCCAGAGCGCTAATGCTCACCGGCCGCGTCGTCAGATCCTGCTGCGGGCTTGGCCGGGGCGTCCTCCTCAGCGCACGATCAGGCGGGCCGCCAGGGCGAAGGGTACCGCCGCGATCACGAGCACGGCGACCTGCAGCCACGCCGGCGAGCCGGCACTCGCGAACAGCGCCTCGTGCAAGGCGCTGACCGGGACGTTGGGAAGTGTGCTGTGGCTCGCGAGGAGCTTCGGCAAGAAGGCGGTGGCGATCAGCGCTGCGAGTGCGGCCAAGGGCGCGGCGACAAGCGGGCCCGTGGCGACCACGGCGATCCCGGCGGCGGCAAAAGCCAGCGCCGCCACCCCGAGGGCCGTGCCGTGGGGCAGGTAGATGAAGGCGGCGACGCCGAGGGCGGCGACGAGCACCGCGATCACGGTGCGCAGGTGCAACGTCGTGCGGGCGGCATAGACGAGCAGAAGCGCCGTCACGCCTGGCACGATCACAGAGAGCACGGCCGTGACCCCGTCGACGACGCGCCGTGAGGCGCCGTGGCGGGCGGCGTCGTGGACGATTGTGAGACCACCGGTGCCGACGACGCGCAGGGCCGTCTCAGACAGCGACGTGGCAGCACCGGCAAAGTAGGGCAGCTTGCCCATCCCGAGGGCGATGCCCACCGCGACCCCGGCGACAAGCCAGATCCTGCCCTTCATCGCCACCCATCATGTACCGGCCGGGCCGGTGCGTGCCGGTCGCGGTGCCCCGCCTGTATGGTCGGCACGTCGCCCACACCAGCGAATGAGCGCCAGCGGCCCGATCGGGCCGACACGGCGCTTCGCGGAAAGGTCACTGCCATGGAGGTAACTCGTTTCGGCTTGCAGATACCGAATTTCACCTTTCCCGGCGTCGCGGACGGCGAGCTGTTCGAGAAGGTCGCCCAGATAGCCGTGACAGCCGAGGAATCAGGCTTCGACTCGGTGTGGGTGATGGACCACTTCTACCAGATCCCCAGTGTCGGGCCCCGCACGGACCCGATGCTCGAGGCCTACACCCTTCTCGGAGCGATCGCCGCCCGCACCAGGCGGACCGGCCTCGGCGCCATGGTGACCGGCGTCACCTACCGCAACCCCGCCCTGCTGGCGAAGATCCTGACGACGCTCGACGTCATCTCCTCGGGCCGGGCGATCCTCGGCATCGGCGCCGCCTGGAACGACGACGAGCACGCGGGGTACGGCTTCGGCTTCCCGGCCGTCTCCGAGCGCATGGAGCGCCTGGAAGAGGCGCTGCAGATCTGCCGGGCGATGTTCACCGAAGACGTGCCCAGCTTCACCGGCCGCTACTACAGCATCGCCGGGGCGCTCAACGAACCCCGCCCGATCCGGCCGGGCGGCATCCCGATCCTCGTCGGGGGTGGCGGCGAGCAGAGGACACTGCGGCTGGTGGCGAAGTACGCCGATGCGTGCAACGTCTTCGGCGACGTGGCGACGATCCGCCACAAGCTCGAGGTGCTGAACCGCCACTGCGAGGCGGTCGGCCGGGACCCGGCCGAGATCACCAAGACCCGTCTCGGCGGCATCGTCATCGCCGAGACCAGCGCCGAGGCCGAGCGCAAGGTGAGCTTGCTGGCCGAGGCACGTGGCCTCGACCCGGCGGCTCTGCGCGGCTACATGGCCGTGGGCGACCCGGACTCGGTGTGCGAGCAGGTGGCCGAGTACTTCGAGGCCGGTCTCAACGGCATGATCTTCAACATGCCGGACGCGCAGGACATCGATCCCGTCCGCCTCGCCGGGACCGCCCTCGAGGCCGCCTTCGGCTGAGCACCCCGCCTTCGCCCGAGCACGCCGCCTCAGCGCGCCCCGCCCGGGGGCGTGGCTCAGGCAGAGCCCGTGGGCGCCATCAGGCCGTAGGCGGCATCCTTGACAAGGGCACCCAGCTCCTCGGAGGGGATGTCGGCGAAGACGTCTCCCGACAGGACGAGGGCGCCCATGACCGCCCCGACGGTGCATGCCATACGCACGCGGTCGCGCGCGGCCAGCCCCCGATTCGACAGCACCTGCCGGAACACGAGCTCGAGGTCCTCGTGCGCGGCGTCATGGTGGTCACGGTGAAGCTCCTCGAGGGCCGCCCGGTTGCGCTCGTGAAGGACGAAGAGCGCCCGGTGGCCCAGTATCTGATCGGTGAGCTGATCGAGGAGGGTCACGAAGTCGGCGGGTGTCATCTCCGCGGGCTCGAGTTGGCTGAAAGCGCCCAGCCCGAACTCGTGCAGGCGCATGTGCAAGGCCATCAAGATGTCTTCCTTGCTGGCGAAGTGGTAGTAGATCGCCGCCTTGGAGAAGCCCAGCCGTTCGGCGATCTGACGCAGCGAGGTCTTCTCGTAACCCTGCTCGGTGAACAGGTTCAAGGCGATGTCGAGGATTCGCTCCCGCGTGCTGTTCTGCTCGCCGCCTGCCTGCGAGGCAACTGCGGTGCGGGACTGCTCGCCGCCTGCCTCCTGGGCAATTTCGGCGAGTAACTCCTCGCCACCTGCCTCCGGGGCGACTTCGGCGAGTGACTCCCCGGCGCCGTTCTGGGATGTGCTGACTTTCATCTCTGCCATTCTACTTGACAACCGGTAAGTGAGTCACTTACCATACGGCAAGTTAGTACCCGCCAGACCAAGGAGTGGCCCAGAACGATGCCGTCCGACTCCATGATCCACGCCGAGGGCCTGAAGAAACACTACGGCGACACCGTCGCCCTGGCCGGGGTCGACTTCGATGTGCCCACCGGCTCCATCCTCGGGATGCTCGGGCCGAACGGTGCGGGCAAGACGACGGCCGTCCGCATCCTCACCACCTTGACGCTCCCCGACGGCGGCCATGCCCGGGTCGCCGGTTACGACGTTCTCACCGAGGCTCCCCAGGTCCGGCGCAACATCGGCGTCACCGCCCAGGACGCCACGCTCGACGAGATGCTGACCGGCCGGCAGAACCTGGTCATGATCGGGCGTCTCAGCGGACTGCACCGAGCCGAGGCACGGTCAAGGGCGCGCGAGCTGCTCGGCCAGTTCGACCTCGCGGATGCCGGTGACCGGGTCCTGAAAGGCTATTCGGGGGGCATGCGCAGACGCCTCGACCTCGCCGCCGGCCTCGTCACGCACCCACCGGTGCTGTTCTTGGACGAGCCGACCACGGGGCTCGACCCGACGAGCCGGATGCGCATGTGGGGCATCATCCGCGCCCTCGTGGCGGACGGGGTCACGCTTCTTCTGACGACTCAGTACCTCGACGAGGCCGACGAGCTCGCCGACCGGATCGTGGTCGTCGACCACGGCACGGTCATCGCCAGCGGCACGCCTCCCGAGTTGAAGATGAAGGTCGGAGGTGGACGCCTCGAGGTGACGCTGAACGTCGCCGACGCGGCTGCGGTTGGAGCCCTCGCACCCTTTGTCGCCGGTGAGATCCATGTCAGTCACGACGGCCGGCGGCTGCGGGCACCGGTCAGCAGCGGCGACGGGCTCGCCACGACCATCGTGCGCGCTCTCGACGAGGCCGGGATAACCGTCGACGACGTGGCCCTCTACCAGCCCTCCCTCGACGACGTGTTCTTCGCCCTCACCGGGCATCCGGCGGCGGAGGCGACCGAGGACGAAGACGTCGACGACAGGCCGTCCGGGTCCGACAGGCCGTCGGAGCCCGACAAGGAGGCGGCCTTCAGATGACCACCACATCGATCCGCCTCGCCCCAGCTGCATCCTGGACCGACCGGGTGCTCCGCCAGGTCAGCAATGTGGCCGTCCTCACGGGGCGCAACCTGGTCCATATCTCGCGCGAACCGCTGCAACTCTCTGACGTCACGATCCAGCCTGTGCTCTTCACCGCCTTGTTCGTCTACGTCTTCGGCGCCGGGATGGTCCTGCCCGGCGGAGGCACCTACGCCAGCTTCGCCATCGCCGGCATGCTCGCCCTCAACCTGACGACCTCGGCGATGGGCACGGCGGTCGGGCTCAGCAACGACCTCAACGGCGGCATAATCGACCGCTTCCGCTCGCTGCCGATGTGGCGGCCGGCCGTGCTCGTGGGACGGTCGATGACGGACCTTTTGACCTCGATGATGTGCACCTTCTTCGTCCTTGTCACCGGCCTGCTCGTCGGCTGGCGCCCCGAGGGCAGCGCGGCGTCGACCGTCGGCGCCATCGCCATCTTCCTCCTCTTCAGCTATGCGGTCTCGTGGGGCTGCGCCTGCCTCGGCATCGTGAGCAAAGGGCCCGAGTCGGCCCAGGGAGTCGGGCTCGTCATCCTCTTCCCTCTTGCGGTCGTCTCGAACGCCCTCGTCCCGACCGCCCGCATGCCGGCGGCGCTGCGTTTCGTCGCCGACTGGAACCCGGTCAGCGCCGTGACGGCCGCCGCCCGTCAGCTCTTCGACAATCCCAACCCTTCCGCGGCCATGCACGTCTGGCCGATGCAGCACCCGATCGTCACGACGCTCTTGTGGTCGATCGGGATGCTGGTCGTGTTCGCGCCCCTGGCAGCCCACCTGTTCGCCCGCCGGACCCGCGGCTGAGCAGGCGGAGAAACAGCTCGTAGAGCATCCGGGCCGTCGCGCCCCAGATAACGTCCTCACCCAGGTCGAAAAAGTGCATCACCCAGGCCGGGTCATCGGCTCGGTCCCATCGCTCCTGCCAGTAGCGGCCGGGAGCGACGAGGTCTCGGAGCGGGACGACAAGCACGCCATCGACTTCGTCGTGGTTCGCCTCGAGTGCCGGGCGGCCCCTCGCCGCGGCGACGAAGGGGAGGATGGGAACCTCGCGCCGGGAAGCGAGCACCATCGGCAGCTCGCCGAGCACGTCGACGGCCCCGGCGGGGAGGGCCACTTCTTCTTCGGCCTCGCGCAGGGCCGCGGCGAGCGGTGATTCCCCCGGCTCGATGCGCCCGCCCGGAAAGGCGACCTCACCCGGGTTCGCACGCAGATGCGCCGCCCTCCGGATCAACAGGACAGACGCCGGCCCATCGCCGGGCGCGCCGGGCACGTCGCGCTCGCCCTCGTCAAGCTTGTCAAAAGCCCCGAGCACGACGAGGACCGCCGCCCCGGGCGCGCCGGTCGCCTCTTCGGCATCGGGGGCGGCTGGCCCGGTGGCAAAAACAGCCCGCACCTCGCCCATGGTCAGCCCGGCGGCCGTACCCGCCATGGCGGAACCGTCTCCCGCAGCTTCGACCCGCCTGGCCCAGGGCGGCCGGGGAATTGCTTGTCGGGCCACTCGGGCAGTGTAAGTCAGCCGGGGCTCGGCCCTTTCCCGGCCAGGCTCCAGGCATAAGGGCCCCGACGCGGTGGCAGCCGGGCCCAGGGCCCGGCTGCCACGTCGCTTCTCGAGGCCGCAAAGTGGAGCTACATCATCCCCATGCCGCCGCCGGCGGCTGCCGCCATCGCAGCCGCGTTGCTCTCGGGCTTCTCCGGCTTGTCGGCAATCAGCGCCTCGGTGGTGAGCAGGAGGGCGGCGACGGATGCCGCGTTCTGCAACGCCGAGCGGGTCACCTTCGCAGGGTCGATGATGCCGGCCTTGACGAGGTCCTCGATCGCTCCGGTGAGAGCGTTGAGGCCGGTCGTGCCCTTTGCGTTCTCTACTTCCCGCACCATCACGGCGCCCTCGAAACCGGCATTGATGGCGATCCACTTGAGCGGCTCGGCGAGCGCGCGCCCGACGATCGCCGCACCTGTGGCCTCGTCGCCGGTCAGGCTCGAGACAACCTTGTTCACGGCCGCCCGGCTACGGACGAGGGCCGTGCCGCCGCCGGCGACGATGCCCTCCTCGATCGCCGCCCGGGTCGCGGAGAGGGCGTCCTCGATGCGGTGCTTCTTCTCCTTGAGCTCGACCTCGGTCGCCGCGCCAACCTTGACGACGGCCACGCCGCCGGCGAGCTTGGCGAGACGCTCCTGGAGCTTCTCGCGGTCCCAGTCCGAGTCGGTCTCCTCGATCTCCCGCTTGATCTGGGCGATCCGTCCCCTCACCTCGTCCTCGGCGCCTGCGCCGTCGACGATCGTCGTGTCGTCCTTGGTGACGACGACGCGCCGTGCCCGGCCCAGCAGATCGAGCGAGGTGTTCTCGAGCTTCAGCCCGACCTCCTCGGAGATGAGCTGGCCGCCGGTGAGCACCGCGATGTCACCGAGCATGGCCTTGCGCCGCTCGCCGAAGCCGGGCGCCTTGACGGCGATGGACTGGAACAGGCCGCGGATCTTGTTCACGACAAGTGTGGCGAGGGCCTCGCCCTCCACGTCCTCGGCGACGATCAGCAGCGGCTTGCCGGTCTGCATGACCTTCTCGAGCACGGGGACCAGGTCGTGGACCGAGGAGATCTTGCCGTTCACGATGAGCAGGTAGGCATCCTCTAAGACGCCCTCCTGGCGCTCGGGATCGGTCACGAAGTACGGCGACAAGAAACCCTTGTCGAACTGCATGCCCTCGGTGAACTCGAGCTCGAGCCCGAAGGTGTTGGACTCCTCGACCGTGACGGTCCCGTCCTTGCCGACCTTGTCGATCGCCTCGGCGAGCACCTCGCCGATGGAGGCGTCTGCCGCCGAGATGGCGGCGACCTGGGCGATCTCCTGACGACCCTCGACCTCTCGGGCCTGGCTCTCGATCGACTGCACGGCCGCGGCGACGGCCTTTTCGATACCACGCTTCAGCGACATCGGGTTGGCTCCCGCAGCCACGTTGCGAAGTCCCTCGCGGACCAGTGCCTGGGCGAGCACGGTGGCGGTGGTCGTCCCGTCGCCTGCCACGTCGTTGGTCTTGGTCGCGACTTCCTTCACGAGCTGGGCGCCCATGTTCTCGAAGTGGTCCTCGAGCTCTATGTCGCGTGCGATCGTGACACCGTCGTTGGTGATGGTGGGCGCGCCGTACTTCTTGTCAAGCACGACGTTGCGGCCCTTAGGGCCGAGCGTCACCTTGACCGTGTCAGCAAGCTTGTTGACGCCGGTCTCGAGCCGGCGGCGGGCATTCTCGTCGAAGACGAGCATCTTGGACATCAGGCACTGACCTTGGCCAGCACGTCGCGGCTGGAGAGGATGAGCAGCTCCTCACCGTCGATGGTGATCTCCGTACCTCCATACTTCGAGTAGACGACCTTGTCGCCGACGGCCACGTCCAGAGGGACGAGGTCACCGGTGTTCTCGGTACGCCGACCCGGGCCTACCGCAAGAACTTCACCCTGTTGAGGCTTCTCCTTCGCCGTGTCTGGGATGACAAGGCCGGATGCGGTCGTCTCTTCCGACTCGCTCGGTCGAACGACGATGCGGTCGTCCAGGGGCTGCAACTTCATTTCAGGGGCCTCCTGTCTGGCTCCGTTAGCACTCTCGACTTACGAGTGCCAACGATACCGTCAGCGAGCGCCGCTGGCAACCGCGCCCCGAGAGTGCTACTTGGAACTGCGCAGCTGCAGGTCAGGCACCGCCCCTGCGTCCAGCGGGGTGGGCCCGGAGCGCTCGAGCTGGAAGTAGCCTGCGGCGGCGATCATGGCGGCGTTGTCGGTGCACATGGCGCGGCTCGGGAGGTACGACGCCAGGCCCCGGGCCGCGAAGGACTCGGAAAAACGTGCCCGCAGCAGCGTGTTGGCCGCCACTCCCCCAGCCAGGCAGGCGCTCCGAGCGCCGATCTCCTCGGCGGCCGCAAGGGACTTCGCCACGAGCACGTCGACCACCGCCTCCTGGAACGAGGCCGCCACATCGGCGTTGGTAACCTCGGGATGCGCCCGGACGTAGCTGACGACGGCCGTCTTCAGCCCCGAGAACGAGAAGTCGAAGGCTCCCGCGGTCGAGGCCCTGGGAAAACGGATCGAGCCGGCATCGCCCGAGCCGGCAAGCCGGTCGATCTCCGGGCCGCCCGGGTAGCCGAGCCCGAGATAGCGGGCGACCTTGTCGAACGCCTCGCCCGCGGCGTCGTCAACGGTGGCCCCGAGCACCTCGTAGCTGCCCGGTTCTTCCAGGGCGACGAGCAGGCTGTGGCCACCGGAGACGAGCAGGACCACAGCAGGCAGCTCGAGCTCGGGCGCCTCCAGCATGGCGGCGTACAAGTGGCCCTCCAGGTGGTTCACCCCGACGAAGGGCACATCCCAGGCGAGGGCGAGCGCCTTGGCCGTGCTGACGCCGACAAGCAGGGCCCCGATGAGGCCCGGGCCTATCGTCGCCGCCACGGCGTCGATGCCGACCGGGCCGTCCGCCAGGTCCAAGCTGCGCCCACGGCGATCGAGCCCCGCCCCTTGAAGGGCGTCGGTCACCACGGGCAGCACCAGCTCGACGTGCGCCCGCCCGGCCAGCTC
This sequence comes from Acidimicrobiales bacterium, assembly GCA_050015255.1. Lineage (GTDB taxonomy): Bacteria > Actinomycetota > Acidimicrobiia > Acidimicrobiales > Bog-793 > Fen-455. The sequence continues at coordinate 29,366 of JBEKBT010000008.1, read as the reverse complement.
GGGAACTACGCCCCCGTAGCGGGCGTGCAGGTCGACCTGGCTCGAGACGACCGAGCTGACGACGCTGCGCCCCCAGTCGACCACTGCCGCCGCCGTCTCGTCGCAGGAGGTCTCGATGCCGAGGACGCGGCCGCGCCAGGTCACCGCTCGGGCGGAGCCTGGCCCGGGCCGGTGCCCCGTCCCGGACGCCCGAGCGGCCGGAGGCGGGCTTCGATCGCGTCCAGCCGCAGGCGGTACGTCTCGGTGTCGATGTCGTGGGCCCACATGACGAGCGCGTCCTCGTTCACCTCGGCGTAGTAGTTCTTCCGTATGCCCGCAGGCACGAAACCGAACTCGTGATAGAGGGCCTGGGCCCCCGCGTTCGACACCCGCACCTCCAACGTCAGGTGCTGGGCGGAACGCTGCAGGGCCTCGCGGGCGAGCTGGAGCAAGAGCCGGCGCCCGATGCCGTGGCGCTGCCACTCCGGGCCGACGCCGATGTTGGTCACGTGCGCCTCGCCGACGACGACCATCATGCCGCCATAGCCGACGAGCTCGGACCCGACGAAGGCCACGTAGTAGGCACGCGTGGCGGGCTGGGCGATCTCGCTCATGTAAAGACCGATCGACCACGGGCTCGGGAAGATGCGACGCTCGATCGCGATCACGCTCTTCAGGTCGCGCCGGCGCATGGGCACGATCTCGAGCACCGCCTCAGCGGCGGCGCCAACGCCCTGGTCCTGGACGGCGTTGCGTGAGCGCCCCGAGTGCAGGCGGAACATGGAACGCACGCTCGTCATCGACTCACCGCCTCACGGCCCTGGCGCGAGCTCCAGTTGATGCGCGCGTCAGCCTCCCGCCCGTAGACGGGCCGAACGGCGGCAGGGTCGCAGTGACTCCCCTTGCTCATGGCCGCCATCGCCAGCACGACAAGCGAGGCTACCGGCGGAGCGGCGAGCTCGGGGCCGGCGAGCACCGGAGGGGGTGAGACCGCCCCGGTGAGCTGCGAACGATGACGTAGTGCCCCGTCGCCGACGAGGAGCACCGGTCCGGTCAGCAAGGCGAGCTCAGCGGCGAGCTCGCCCGGGCTGCCGACGCGAAACTCAGCGGCGGAGCTCTTCGGCATCAGCCACGCCACCTCACCGCGGCGCATGTCGACGACGGGCACGACCGAGCCGGAGGTGGGGCATGCCGCCGACAGGATTTCCAGGCTCGTGGCGGTGACGACAGGGAGACCGAGGCCCCCGGCCAGGGCTTTCGCCGCTGCGACGCCTACCCGCAGCCCGGTGAACAGCCCTGGGCCGATGTCGACCGCGATCGCGTCGAGCTCAGCCGGAGCGGTTCGCCCGATGCGGCAGACATCGGCGATCGCGGGATGCAGCGTCTCGGCCTGACGTCGGCCGGGACGAACCGTGACGGTCGCGAGCGGGCCCGTCTCGTCCCCGAGGGCCACTCCGACCTCGATCGTCGCCGTTTCGATGGCGAGGATCCTCACCCCTGGCCCGCCATCCCGCCGCCCGCCGTCGCGTCCCCGGCCGCGCTGCCCGCCGCCGCGCCGCCCCCGTGCACGCTGTCCGCGGCCGCCTCGGCGAGGCCCGCCGTCGCGCCGAAGGCCTCGGCGAGCTCGGCCTCCCGTGAGCTCCAGGCCTCGCCGCGGAACTCGATCTCGACTGTTCGCTCCCCCTCCGCCAGGCCCCAGCCGAGACGCACGACGAGGGCGTCGGCACCATAGAGCGGCTCGGCCGCCTCTCCCCACTCGACTATCACGACGCCCCCCTCTTCGAGCTCCTCGTCGAGGGCCAGCTCGACCACCTCCTGGAGGTGCTCGAGGCGCCAGAGGTCGACGTGGGTCACCGGCGGCGCCGTGTGGTACCTGTGGGCGAGGGTGAAGGTGGGGCTCGTCACGGCCTCCTGCGCCCCGAGCGCCGCCACCAGGCCCTGGACGAGCGTGGTCTTCCCCGCGCCGAGCGAGCCGACCAGTAGCACCACGTCGCCCGCGCGCAGCACGCCCGCGATACCGGCACCGATCGCCCGGGACTGTGCCGGGCTCGTGCTCGAGGTCGTCCTCACACGAGATACTTCTTTGCCCGCACGAGGTCGGCCCGCATCTCGGCGATCACCACCGGGCCGGCTCTGAGCGCGTAGGCGGGGTGGAACGTCGGGACCACGACGGTGCCGCGATAGCTGTAGGAGCGGCCTCGCAGGGAGGTCACGCCCTCGGTGACCTCCAGCAGGGTGCGGCTGGCGAAATTGCCGAGGGAGACGATCACCTTCGGCGCCACGAGCTCGATCTGGGACTCGAGGAAATGCCGGCACGCCGCCACCTCGAGCGGCAACGGGTCACGGTTGCGCGGAGGCCGGCACTTGACGACGTTGGCTATGTAGCAGCCGCTCCTGTCGATGCCGAGCTCCTCGGCGAGCAGCTTGTCGAGCAGTTGGCCCGAGCGCCCGACGAAAGGCTCGCCGGCGAGGTCCTCGTCCCTGCCCGGTGCCTCGCCCACCAGCATGAGATCGGCGGCGGGGTTACCCGCTGAGAACACCACCTTGGTCCGACTGGACGCGAGGGGGCAGGCGACGCAGCTGAGCGCCACCGCCTCCAGGTTGGCGAGGGTCGTCACTAGGCGATGATCGTAGCTAGCCGATCGGGCGCCATTGGCCAGAGCCGACGCGAGCGGCGGCCGCGGCACTAGGTTGCACCCGGGCCGGCGGGGCTCGGAGGGAGGTCCGGTGCGGGCACTGGTGTTCCAACACAACCTCGCGAAAGAGGCGGCGGCGGTGATCGGCGGCCGGTTCGACAAACGGGCCTTTGTTTCCAGCTACGCGCCCGTGAGCCTCATGGAGGTGCCCGAGCCCGTCCCGCCCGGCGCCGGCTGGGTCAAGTGCGAGACCGTCATAAGCGGCATTTGCGGCTCGGACGCCAAGCAGATCCTCATGAACGGCCGCCGGGACAACCCGCTCACCGCGCTCGTCTCGTTCCCCCACGTCCTCGGCCACGAGGCGGTGGCGCACAGGCTCGACACGGGCCGCCGGGTCGTGCTCAACCCCTGGCTGTCGTGCACGCCACGGGGAATCGAGCCACCCTGCGAAGCCTGCGCCACAGGCCGCTATCCCTGGTGCCGGAACTTCCGGGGCGGGGAGCTTCCCGTCGCCATTCACCTCGGCAACTGCGCCGGATCGCCCGGCGTGCACGCGGAGCGTTTCTGCGCCCATGAGAGCCAGCTGTTCGAGGTGCCTGAAGGCCTCAGCGACGAGGCGGCCGTGCTCTCCGACCCGGTCAGCGTCTCGCTGCGCTCGATCCTTCTCTGCCCGCCGGACACCTCGGCGCCGGCGCTCGTCTACGGCTCGGGCACGCTCGCCATGGCGGCGATCGGGCTGCTTCGCCACCTTCACCCCCAACTGGAGATCTGGGCGGCGACCCGGCCAGGTGTGCGCGCCTCGCTCGCCGGCAAGCTCGGTGCCGACGCCGTGCTGAGCTCGGTGCCCGACGAGCTCGTGCACGAGGTGTGCGCCCGTACGGGCAAGCCGGCGCTGAGGCCCTGGAGCGGCAAGGAGTGGCTGCAGGACGGGCCGAGCGTCGTCTACGACACGATCGGCAGCACCGAGACCGTCGAGACGTCCCTGCGGCTCCTAGGCACCGGAGGCACGCTCGTGGTGAGCGGCGTCGAGCCGCCGGGGCGCTTCGAGTGGACGCCCATGTACTTCAAGGAGCTCCGTGTCGTCGGCTCGAACGGCTTCGGCGTCGAGGAGGTCGCCGGCGTCTCCAAGCACGCCTTCGAGCACTACTTCGACTTCGCCCGGGCCGGCTTGGACCTGACGCCGGTCGTGACGCACCGCTATCCCTTGGCTCGTTGGCGCGAGGCGGTGCTCGCCCTTTCCGACGCCCGGCGCACCGGGGCTGTCAAGGTCCTCTTGGAGCCCTGAGGCCGAGCGGCGACCACACGGGTCGAGAGAGCCTCGAGCAGCTCGCCGATCTCTTCCCGCCGCTCGTACATGAGCATGTGGCCGGCGCCCACGTACTCGCTCAAGCTGGCGTGCTCGAAGCCCGCGGCCAGCCTGCGGGCATACAGCGGCGGCGTGAGGTGATCGCTCGTGCCGACGGCGACTACGACCGGAACGCCGAGGTCGCCGAAGCCCGCGCCCTCTTGGAAACCGAGCACCTCGCCGACAAGCTTCCCGAACACTTGCGGCTCCATCGCCCGCAGCATCTGCATCGTCGCCGCGATCTCGGCGGGGCGCGGCTCGCGCCCGAAACCAAGACGCGAGGCGAGATAGCCGGCGTCCGCGGTCGCCAGGCTCGCCCCGGGGCGCCAGTTGCCCACCCCGGCACCGGCCACGAGGCTGACAGCACTCGCGAGCCGCCCCCAGCTCGACGCCCTCGGGCCGAGCCCGCCGCTGGTCGCGATCAGGGCCATCGCCCCGATCCTGGTGCCGATCAGCTCGGGACGGCTCCGAGCCAGGCGCAGGCACACCATGCCCCCCATCGAATGACCGGCGATCACGGCCTGCTCGAGATCAAGCGCCAGCAGCACCTCGGCGACGTCTGCGGCCATCGCCGAGATGGTCACGTCATCGTCCCCTCCGCTCGAGCGACCGTGGCCTCTCAGGTCGAGGGCGATGACGCGGTGGTCAGAAGAAAGGTCGCGCAGCTGGTAGCTCCACACCTCGGCGCAGAGGTTCGCCCCGTGCAGCAGGAGCAAGGGCGGACCTGCGCCTTTCTCGATCAGGTGGGCCTGGCCCCCGTCGCCCATGGCGAGCACGCGGTGCGAGACCCCGTCGGGCACGGCGAGCTCCGGGTCCTCGGGCGGGGCCAGGCGCCGCAGCCGTCTCGTGTACTCGTGCGACACGGCGAACGCGGCCCCGGCCGCGCTGAAGGCCCCGGCGGCGACGTAGGCCGCGGCACGCTTGGCGTTCGGTGCCATCAGGCCGGCCCGGTCTGGCCACGGACGTGCCTGCGGGGAAGGCGCGGCCCGATGCGGCAGAGGACCTCGTAGGAGATTGTGCCGAGGCGGTCGGCCCACTCCCGGGCGGTCACAGTCTCGTTCCCCTGGGAACCGATCAGCACGACCTCGTCGCCCCGCCTCACCCCCGAGTCCGGGCCGCAGTCGACGAGCAGCTGGTCCATGGTCACCACCCCTGCCACCGGTCGCCTGCGGCCTCCGATGAGAAGCTCGCCCCCGGCTTGGAACAGCCCCCGCGGCACCCCGTCGGCATAGCCGACCGGCACCGTGGCGATGTCCGCCCTCTCGGCCAGCTTGTAGGCCAGCCCGTAGCTCGTCCGCTCGCCTGCGTCCAACTCGCGCACGTGGCTGACCTGGGTCTTCCAGGCCAGCGCGGGCCGGAGCGGCCCGGCCCCGGCCGCCTCGACGAGCTCCGGCGCGACGGCGGCCGAGGGCAGGTAGCCATAGAGCGAGATCCCACAGCGCACCATGTCGTAGCGCGAGCTTGGGTGCGCGATCGCCCCTGCGGAGTTCGCGGCATGCAACCGGGCCGGTGCCGGCAGGCCGGCTGCGCCAAGGTTCTTGCGGACCAGCTCGAAACGTGCCAGCTGCTCGCCGGTGAAGGGGTCCTCCGGCTCGTCGGCGACGGCCAGATGGGTCCAGAGCCCGCCGTAGGAGAGCTCCGGCGCCCTCACGATCTCCTCGACGATCACACGCGCCTCGTCGGGGTCGGCGCCGACCCGGTGCATGCCCGTGTCCAGCTTCACCTCGACCTCGACCTGGCGAGAAGCCGCGGCCGCCGCCCGGCAGAGCGCCGCGACGCCGACGGTGGTGTAGACGGTCGGGACGAGATTACGGGCGACTACCTCTCCCATGGCCTCGCCGGCAGGCTCGGAGAGGACCAGGATCGGCACCTCGAAGCCTGCTTCGCGCAGCACCACGCCCTCTTCGACGAGCGCCACGGCGAGCGAGCTCGCCCCGCCTGCGAGCGCCGCGGCAGCGACAGGGACCGCCCCGTGACCGTAGGCGTCGGCCTTCACGACAGCGCAGAGGGCGGCCGGGGAGGCCACCGCCCTCAGCACGCGGGCATTAGAGGAGATGGCCTCGAGGTCAACCTCAGCCCACGCCCGCCGGTGCCAGGACTCAATCACGGACGCGAGAGAGGACCTTCGCCACGAGCACGGGCAGGTCCCCGGCCACCAGGCCCTCCGCCAAGCCCAAGCCGGCTGCACGCCCGTGCACGTGCGCGGCCAGGGCCGCGGCCCGCAAGGGATCGAGGCCCCTGGCCAGGAAGGCGCCCACGACCCCGGAGAGCACGTCGCCCGTCCCGGCGGTGGCAAGACGGGACGAGCCGGCGGTGACGAGGAAGGCCTCGCCGTCAGGTGCGGCCACGACCGTCGTCGATCCCTTCAACAGGACGATCGCGCCAAGGCGGGAGGCGAGCGAGCGCGCCGCGGCGATGCGGTCCGCGCCGGGGTGGCGGTCCGGGCCGGGGTGGCTGTCCGCGCCGGCAGCGGTGGCGGCCAGCCGCGCGAACTCGCCGTCATGGGGCGTGAGCACCGCGGGGATCTTCCGTCCCGCCAGCACCTCGCGTGCCTGGTCCACAGGGCCGAGCGCGCCCAGCCCGTCAGCGTCGACGATCACCGGGACCTCGGCTCTTGCGACGAGGCTGCGCACGGACGCGACCACTCCAGGGCTCGAGCCGAGCCCGGGGCCTATGACCATTGCCTGGCAACGGGCCAGCTCTTCGAGCACCACCTCGGCGAAGTCTGCCGCCGGCACCGCCCGTGCCACGGCCTCCGACGCCGGCAGGGAGTCCGGTGCCGCGCCCGGCACGCACCAGCGGACCATGCCGGCACCCGCGCGCTGAGCGGCGCTCGAGGAGAACCGGGCGGCCCCGAGCATGCCGGGGGACCCGGCGACCACGGCGCAGGCCGAGCGCCACTTGTTGGTCTCGGGCGGCCGTACCGGTAGCCAGCCCGCGATGTCAGCGTCCTCGACGAGCCACAACTTGCCGGGCGCCACCGCGATTCCGATCGGGGCCAGCTCGACGCGCCCGGAGAGCACGCGGCCTTGGCCGATGAGCAGCCCGGGCTTCAGTGCCGCCATCGTGACAGTCGAGGTGGCCCGAACAGCGCCCTCACAGGCAGAACCCGTGTCGCAGTCGAGGCCGGAGGGGATGTCGACCGCGACTACGGGCACTCCCTCCGGCACCTTTGGGGCCCGGTACTCGCCCCGAAAGCCGGTGCCGTAGGCGGCGTCGATGACGAGGTCGCAACTAGGCAGCGCGGCGGGCAAGGCGCCGGGATCAAGCTCAGTGACGCGGACGCCGCGCCGGCGCAGCACGGCCGAGGCGACGCGCCCGTCGTCCCCGTTGTGGCCACGGCCGGCGACGACGACGACTCTCTTGCCGTAGCCGGTGCCGAGCCATCTGAGCGCGGCCGTGGCCACCGCCGTGCCGGCCCGGACGACCAGGGTGTCGAGACCGACCTCGGCGATAGCCGCTGCGTCCGCCGCCCTCAGCTCGTCACGGGTATGGACCGGTTGCATGCCGATCGCCTCAGTCGGCCACGACAACCGCTGCCGCGACCGAGTCCGTGTGCGTGAGAGAGACGTGCCAGTTGCGGACGCCGAGCGCTTCAGCGCGACGGGCCGCAAGCCCGGAGACCTCGAGACGCGGCGCGCCCGACTGGCCTCCGACGACCTCGACCTCGGCGAAGCGCAGCCCGCCGAGCCCGGTTCCGAGCGCTTTCATCGCGGCCTCCTTGGCCGCAAAACGGGCGGCGAGCCCGGGCACCGGGTCGAGGCGGGCGGAGACGAAGGAACGTTCCGCGTCGGTGAAGATGCGCTGTGCCACTTTGGGCCGGCGAGCGAGGAGCCTGCGGAAGCGCTCGACGTCGACCGCGTCGATGCCCATCCCGATCACCAGCCGGCCCCGTTCGTGGGGCGCATGGCTCGAGGGCAAAGGAGAGCGTTCACTCGACTGTGACGACCTTGGCGAGATTGCGCGGCCGGTCGACGTCGTTGCCCCGTGCACGCGCCACCCCGTAGGCGAGCGCCTGCAGGGGCACGATCGCCACGACGGGCGACAACAGCTCGGGCACGGCGGGGATCTCGAGCACATGATGGGCGACCGCCTCGGTGGCCTCGTCTCCCTCGGTGCACACCACGACGACTGTCGCCCCGCGGGCCTTGACCTCGGCGATGTTGGCCATCACCTTCTCCCACAGGTGGCCCCGGTTGGCGATGGCGACAACCACGGCGCTCTCGTCGATCAGCGCGATCGGACCGTGCTTCAGCTCCCCGGCCGGGTACGCCTCGGCCCGGACATAGGCGAGCTCCTTAAGCTTGAGCGCGCCTTCGAGAGCGACGGCATAGCCGACACCTCGACCGAGGAAGTAGACGTCTTTCACCTCGGCGAGCCGTTTCGCCACAGACAGGTAGCTGTCCGTCTGCGCGATGGCCCTGCCCACGAGTCCCGGCAGGGCGAACAGGCCGCCCGCGAGCTCTCGCCCCTCGTCCTCCTCGAGCGTGCCACGCTGGACCGCAAGGTGGAGTGCGAACAACTGGAGCATCGTGATCTGGGCGGCGTGGCACTTGGTGGACGCCACGCCGATCTCCGGGCCGGCCCTGGTGTAGAGGACGCCGTCCGCCTCGCGGGCGAGCAACGAGTCGACGACGTTGGTGAGGGCGATGGTCCTCGCCCCGCGGCGCTGCGCCTCGCGCAGCGCATGGAAGGTGTCCACGGTCTCACCCGACTGGCTGACGGCGACGACGAGGGTGTGCTCGCCCAAGACCGCGTCCCGGTAGCGGAACTCGCTCGCGATCTCGACCTCAGCCGGCATCCTGGCCCAGTGCTCGAGGGCGATCCGCCCACTAAGGCAGGCGTAGTAGGCCGAGCCGCAGCCGACGAGCACCACCCGCTCGATCGCGCCCAGCTCGGCCGTGGTGAGACTGAGCTCCTCGAGCTCGCTCGTGCCGTCGGCTTGCAACCGGCCCATGAGAGTGTCGCGCAGAGCCCGTGGCTGCTCGTGGATCTCTTTCGACATGAAGTCGTCATAGCCGTCGCGCTGCGCGGCGACGAGGTCCCAGCTGACCTCGAGCGGCTCCAGCTCGTGGGGCCGGCCGTCGAGGCCGACGACGGTGATCGAACCGGGCCGCACCTCGGCGATCTCGTCGTCGGCGAGCTGGAAGAGGGTACGGGTCGTCCCGAGCAGGGCGGCGATGTCTGAGGCGACAAGGCCGGTCCCCTCGACGCGCCCCAAGATGAGCGGCGAGGTGCGCCTCGCCGCCGCGATCACCTCTGGCTCCTGGGTGCACACGGCCGCGAGGGCGAAGTCCCCGCGGAGCTCGCCCACGACTCGCCGTAGGGCCTCGGCGAGGCCGGCTCCGGTTGCGAGCTCGCGCTCGAGCAGGTGGGCGACGACCTCCGAATCGGTCTCGGAGGACCGCTTGTGGCCCTCGGCACCGAGTTTCTCCCACAGCTCCTGGTAGTTCTCGATGATGCCGTTGTGCGCGATCGCCACGTTGTCCGTGCAGTCGCAGTGCGGATGGGCGTTGTGCTCGACCGCGGCCCCATGCGTCGCCCAGCGCGTATGGCCGATGCCGGCAGTCATACCCCTCGGCGCTTGGCTCGCAGCCGCCCGCAACGTCTCCAGGGAACGGCCCCGCACGGCGTCGCGCCTTCGCCACAAGGTGTCGCCGTCGCCTACGAGGACGACACCTGCTGAGTCATAGCCTCGGTACTCGAGGAGGGCCAGCGCGTCCAGCAGCACCTGCAGGGGGTCGCTCGCGCCGGTTACCCCGATGATTCCGCACATACCCGAAGGCTACGACCTGTCGGCACCCGTAGTGGTACCTAGCTCGCGTTGGACGACGGCCACGAGGCGGTCGACCACCTCGAGGGCCAGCTCGTGCGTCGGAGCCTCGGCCATGACCCGCACCAGCGCCTCGGTCCCGGACGCCCGCAAGAGCACCCGGCCGTTGTCGCCGAGCTCGGAGGAGACGAGCGCCACCTCGTCCCAGATCGCGCCGGCCCCGGCAAGGTGTGCCGGGTCGGCGACACGCACGTTGCGCAGAACCTGGGGCAGTCGCGTCATCGCCCCGGCCGCCAGCTCCGCGAGGGGGCGACCCTTGCGGGCGACGAGCTCGAGCAAAAGCAGTGCCGTGAGGATCCCGTCACCGGTCAGGCCGTGGCGGCGGAACACGAGATGGCCGGACTGCTCGCCGCCGAGCTGCAGGCCGTTCGCCTCGATGGCGTCGCTCACGTAGCGGTCCCCGACGGGGGTCTCCACGACCTCGATCCTCCGGGCCGCGAGCGCCTGGCGCAGGCCCAGGTTGCTCATCACCGTCACCACTATCGAGCCACCGGTGAGCAGGCCCCGCTCCAGGAGGTCGCACGCGAACATGGCCATCAGCTGGTCCCCGTCCACGAGCTCGCCGGCGTGGTCGACGGCGAGCACGCGGTCGGCATCACCGTCGAGCGCGACACCGAGGGCCGCGCCTGAGGCCACGACGGCCTCCTGTAGCGGCTGCAGGTGGGTCGAGCCGCACCCGGCGTTGATGTTCACGCCGTTCGGCTCTGCGAAAAGGACCCTGTGGCGTATCCCGAGACGCTCCAGCACTGCCGGCGCAACGATGCTGGCGGCACCGTTTGCGCAGTCGATCACGACCTCGAAGCCGAAGTGACTGCCGTCTTCGACGACGCTGGCGAGGTGCTCGGCATAGGCCTCGATGGCGTCCGGGTCCACCCGTACCGAGCCGAGCTCGGACCCGGTGAGAGCGGGGCCGCTCGCTCCCCCGGCGCGGCCGTCGGAACCAGGACCGGTCACCCCACCGGTCGCGTCGAGCCCCGAGAGCCGGTCGAGCTCGGTTTGGATGGAGACCTCCAGCTCGGTGGCGAGCTTGGTGCCACCGGCACCGAGAAGCTTGATGCCGTTGTCTTCGAAGCGGTTGTGCGAGGCGGAGACCATCGCAGCCGGGACACCGCGGTCGGCCGCCAGCCAGGCAAGACCGGGCGTCGGGATCACTCCGGCGTCGACGACGTCGACTCCCTCGGCCGTAAGGCCGGCTGCGAGGGCGGCTTGGATCATCGTCCCGGACCGTCGGGTGTCGCGCCCGAGGAGGAAGGGCGAGCCCCGCACGATCCGGGCTGCGGCCCGCCCCAGTGCCAGGGCGAGCTCAGGTGTCAGATCGACACCGGCGACACCTCGGATTCCGTCGGTGCCGAACCGGGGCGCCATCGGTGATCAGCGCTTCGAGTACTGCGGGGCCTTACGGGCTTTCTTCAAGCCGTACTTCTTGCTCTCCTTCTCCCGCGCGTCGCGGGTGAGCATGCCCGCCTTCTTGAGGTTGCCGCGGAGCTCGCCCTCGATCTCGATGAGGCCACGGGCAATGCCCAGGCGCAGCGCCCCTGCCTGACCTGCGATCCCGCCGCCGTCGATCGTCGCGTCCACGTCGTAGCGGTCGGCGACACCCGCCATGCGCAGCGGTTCTGTCGCAAGTGTGCGGTGGGTCTCGGAGGGGAAGTAGTCCGCGAACGGTCTCGAATTGATCGTGATGGCGCCTTCACCGGTGCGCAGGCGCACACGGGCGACAGCACGCTTGCGGCGGCCGGTCGACTGGACGAGTGGCTTTGCCATAAAGAGCGGTCCTTCGGGGCTAGGAAGCCCGCCGGGCGGCGGGCAGATCGAGCGGGATGGGCGTCTGGGCGGCGTGGGGATGGTCTGGCCCGGCGTAGACCTTCAGCTTGCCGAGCATCTTGTGACCGAGCGCGCCCTTGGGGAGCATGCCTTTGACGGCGCGCCGGACGACCTCTTCCGGCCTCGTCTCGAGCTCCTCGGCGTAGCTGGTCGACCGCAGGCCACCGGGATAGCCGCTGTGACGGTGCGAGAACGCCCGGTCGCTCTTGCCGGCGGTCATGACGACCTTGGCGGCGTTGACGACGATGACGTGATCGCCGGTGTCGATATGGGGAGCGAAGATCGGGCGGTGCTTGCCACGCAGCACGCTGGCGACCTCGGTCGCGAGCCGGCCGAGAACTAGGCCGTCCGCGTCGACAACGCGCCAGACGCGCTGGAGCTCGCTCGGCTTGGGGGAATACGTGCGCACATCCGTCCTTTGTTTGGTACCAACCCTGGTGCCCGCCCGAAGCGTACGCAACCGGTCAAAGGGCGCGAACCTCAAGCTCAGCGGGCAAGAGCCGAAAAATAACGATAGAAGACCCACGGCCTGTCGGCAAGCCGGCGCCCGCCGCCCCCGCCCTGACCCCTCACCCCGGGGCCGGCCAGTCACCACCTCCGCCCCCGCCCTGACCCCTCACCCCGGGGCCGGCCAGTCACCACCTCCCGGGCCCCAGGTCCCGCCGGGCACCAGCCTCTCCGGATAGCGCGCGCCCACGAGGCAGAGCCCCCGGGCCGGTGCCGGCTGGCCGCTTCGCGACCGGTTGCCACTTCGCAGGATCGCCATCAGGTCGCCGGCGCGCATGCGGCCTTGACCGATGGCGACGAGCGTCCCGACCACGGAGCGGACCATCTGGTGGCAGAACGCGTTCGCCTCGATCCGGAAGACCCACAGCCGCTCGTCGGCGGGTAACGGCGCCCACGAGGTCGAAAGCACGCGCCGGACGATCGGCGCGGTCTCATCCCGGGGCTGGCGGCAAAAGGCTGAGAAGTCGTGCTCGCCCAGCAGGGTGTCGGCCCCGAGGCGCATGGCGGCAAGATCGAGCTCGCCGGGGACGTGCCACGACACGTGGCGGAGAAGGGGATCGGGCCACTCGGTGCGGAGCAGGTCGTAGCGGTAGCGCCTCGCCGTGGCCGAGTGGCGGGCGTCGAAGCCGTCGGGGGCGACCCGCGCCTCGATCACCGCGACAGCCCCTCCCAGCTGGTGGCTGAGCGACGGCCCGAGGCGCTCCAGGACCATCCCCGGCTCGAGCTCGCGTTCGGCCCACTTCGCGACCGTCTCCTCGTCCAGATCAGCGTGCACGACCTGGCCCGAGGCGTGCACCCCGGCGTCGGTCCGCCCAGCGCAGGTGAGGCTCACCTCGTGGCCCACCATCGAGCTCAAGGTCGCCGCCAGGGCGCCCCCCACGGTGCGCTGCCCCGGCTGGGCGGCAAAGCCGTGAAAGGAGGTCCCGTCGTAGGCGACGAGCATCATTACGCGACGAAGCGGCCCGCACGGGGCCGCTTCACTCCCGGGCTCGAAAAGCCTCACACGAGCTCTACGCGCGCCATCGGGGCATTGTCGCCCTGACGTGGCCCGAGCTTGAGGATCCTGACGTAGCCACCGGGTCGGTCGGCATAGCGAGGGCCGATCTCGGAGAACAGCTTGTAGGCCATGTCCTTGTCCCGGATGAAGGCCACCACCTGGCGCTGGTTGTGAACACCGCCTTTGCGCGCCTTGGTGATCAACTTCTCGGTCACGGGCCGCATCGCCTTGGCCTTGGCCTCGGTCGTGATGATCCCGCGCGGGTCCGCCGCGATGAGCGACGCGACGAGGTTGCCCAGCATTGCCTTCTGGTGGGCGGCATCACCGCCGAGGCGGCGTCCCTTCTTCGGGGTGGCAGGCATTTAGACCCCCGCCTCGCGCAACGACAGGCCCCGCTCGTCGAGGCGCTCGAGCACCTCGTCGAGGGACTTCTGGCCGAAGTTCGTGATCGCCAGCAAGTCCTCGGGCGTGCGCTCGATGAGCTCGCCGACCGTGTTGATCTGGGCGCGCTTGAGGCAGTTGCGCGGGCGCTCGGGAAGGTCGAGGTCCTCGATGGGAAGATCGAGGTCCGGTGAGCCGGTGACGGTGACACCGACCTCGCCGAGCTCCAGGCCCCGGCCCTCGCCGGCAAGCTGGGCGACGATCGAGAGCAGGCCGCGCAGCGTCTGGCCGGCCGAGGCGAGCGCTTCGCGGGGCGAGATCGAGCCGTCGGTCTCGATGTCGAGCACGAGCCGGTCGAAGTCGGTGGAGACCTCGACCCGAGTGGGCTCTACGACATAGGCGACGCGTCGCACCGGCGAGAAGATCGCGTCGACGGGGATGACGCCGATGGTGGACGACTGCTTGCGTTCGGCTGGGGCGTACCCCTTGCCACGCTCCACGGTGACGTCGATGGCAAGACGCCCTTTGGCGTTCACGGTCGCGATGTGGGTCTCGGAGTTGAGGACCTCGACGTCTGAGGTCGTGCGCAGATCGGCACCGGTCACGTCCGCCGGGCCGCGCACATCGATGCGCATCGTGACCGGCGCGTCCGACTCGCTGCACAGCACGAGATCCTTCAGGTTCAAGATGATGTCGCTCACGTCCTCTTTCACCCCGGGGAGAAACGTGAACTCATGCAGGGCGTCGTCGAAGCGCACCTGGGTGACCGCCGCCCCAGGGATCGACGACAAGAGAGTGCGGCGGAGCGAGGCGCCGAGGCTGTGCCCGAAGCCGGGATCGAGCGGGCCGATGGCAAAACGCTGGTGGAACTGGTTCGGCTCGCCGATCGGCTCGACGGTGGGACGCTGGATGATGAGCATGTGGTTATCGGGCTCCTGTATGGATTGGCGCGCGGGCTACTTGGAGTACAGCTCGACGATGAGCTGCTCACGCACCTGGGTGTCGATTTGCTCCCTGAGCGGGAGCGAGAGGACGCGCACGGCGCTGCCGCCGTCTTCGACCTCGAGCCATGCGGGAGGCCGTCGGTCGGTCGTGTCCAGATTGTGGCGGACGACGATGAACTCGCAAGCCTTGTCGCTCAGCTCGATGCGGTCGTTCTGGCGCACCCGATAGCTCGGGATGGTCACGCGGCGGCGGCCGACGCGCACGTGGCCGTGACGCACCAGCTGGCGAGCCTGGCTGCGACTGGCTCCCCATCCAGCGCGGAACACGACGTTGTCGAGGCGCGACTCCAGCATCCGGAGCAGGTTGTCGCCCGTGACGCCCGCCTGGCGGTTCGCCTCCTCGTACAAGTTGCGGAACTGGGTCTCGAGCACGCCGTAGATGCGGCGGGCCTTCTGCTTCTCACGCAGCTGGGTGTTGTACTCGGAAGGCTGGCGCAAACGGTCGCGCCCGTGCTCGCCCGGCGGGCTCGGACGGCGCTCTATCGGGCAGCGGACCGTCTCACATTTCGGGCCCTTCAAGAAAAGCTTGACCTTCTCGCGCCGGCAGAGGCGGCAGACAGGTCCTGTGTATCGAGCCATTGTCGTCTCCTCGCTTAGACCCGGCGCCGCTTCTTCGGGCGGCACCCGTTGTGCGGGATCGGCGTGACGTCCTTGATGCCCGTGACCTCGATGCCGGCGCTCGAGAGGGAACGGATGGCCGTCTCGCGCCCCGACCCGGGTCCGCGAACCAGCACGTCGACGCGGCGCACACCGTGCTCCATCGCCCGGCGCGCGCACTGCTCTGCCGCCATCTGAGCTGCGAAGGGGGTGGACTTGCGCGAACCCTTGAACCCGACGTTGCCCGCGGACGCCCAGGCGATGACGTTGCCGTCCTGGTCGCTGATGGACACGATCGTGTTGTTGAACGAGCTCTTGATGTGGGCGACGCCGTAGGCGACGTTCTTGCGCTCCTTGCGCCGCGGCCGCCGCCCGCCCGGCTTGGTCGTCTTGGCCATCGTTACTTGCGCACCTTCTTCTTTCCGGCGACGGTCTTCTTCGGTCCCTTGCGTGTACGGGCATTGGTGTGCGTGCGCTGACCGTGCACCGGAAGCCCCTTGCGGTGGCGGATCCCCTGGTAGCAGCCGATCTCCATCTTCCGCTTGATGTCCTGCTGGACATCGCGGCGCAAGTCGCCTTCGACCTTGAAGTTCCCGTCGATCCAGGCCCGGAGGCGGGCGACCTCCTCGTCGGTGAGGTCACGCACGCGGGTGTCCGGGCTGATCTCGGTCTCGGCGCAGGTCTGGCGTGCCCTCGTGGGGCCGATGCCGTAGATGTAGGTCAGCGCCACCTCGAGGCGCTTCTCGCGCGGGATGTCGACGCCTGAAATTCTGGCCACGGGCTAACCCTGCCGCTGCTTGTGCCGCGGGTTGGTGCAGATCACCATGACGCGGCCGTGCCGGCGGATGATCTTGCACTTCTCGCACATCGTCTTGACGCTCGGTCGAACCTTCACGATCTATTGCTCCACTCGCCAAGGCCGGCTCCGCCGGCCCGCTCCTGCCCTGGCAGCGCTTGCCACCGGGCTACTTCCTTCCCGCCTGACACCGGAGCCGGCCGAACCGGCGGCCCCGTCACTTGTAGCGATAGGTGATCCGCCCTCTTGCCAGGTCATAGGGCGTGATCTCGACCTGGACACGATCCCCGGGCAAGATGCGAATCCGGTGCATCCGCATCTTTCCCGAGGAGTGCGCGAGCACCTTGTGCCCGTTCTCGAGCTCGACACGGAACATGGCGTTCGGGAGCGGCTCGACAACCGTTCCTTCCAGCACGATCGCATCTTCTTTGGGCTTGGGCAGGTGAACCTCCTACGATTTTTCGACCTATTTCATGCCGCCGCGACGACCGCCGCTCGCCAAAGCTTGCGACGGGAGCTCGCACGGACGCCGCGCACTGACCGCCGTTCGCGGCACAAGAGAGCATAGCCTCCGGCCACCAGAGCCGAGGCAGGGACATGATAGCCGCTCAGGGCTGCGTGAGCACCTCCGGGCCGCCTTCGGTGACGGCGATGGTGTGCTCGAAGTGGGCCGAGAGACTCCCGTCGGCGGTGACGACGCTCCAGCCGTCGTCGAGCTCGATCGTGTCGAAGGTCCCGATGTTGACCATCGGCTCGATCGCGAAGACGTTCCCGACCTTGATCCGCGGGCCTGGGGTACCGGGCCAGTAGTTCGGCACCTGCGGCTCCTCGTGCATGGCGGTGCCGATGGCGTGCCCGACGTACTTGCGGACGACCGAGTAGCCCGCTGCTTCTGCCACCTTCTGCACGGCCCGCCCCACCTCGTACAGGCGGTTACCGTCCCGGAGCTGGTCTATCCCCGCCCACAGGCTCGCCTCGGTCACCTCCAACAGGCGCTCGGCCGCCGCGGAGGTCTCACCCACGGGAGCGGTGTAGGCGGCGTCTCCGTGGTAGCCCTCGACGATGGCACCGCAGTCGACCGAGATCACGTCGCCCTCTTCGAGCACGTAATCGCCTGGGATGCCGTGCACGATCATGTTGTTGGGCGATGTGCAGATGACAGCGGGGAATCCGTGGTAGCCGAGGAAGTTGGACCTCGCCCCGCGGCGCTCGAGCACCTCTCGGGCGACGAGGTCGAGCTCCCTCGTCGTCACCCCTGGCTTGATGGCGAGGCGGGTCTCGGAGATCACCTCGGCAACCACCTTGCCGGCGCGGCGCATCTTTGCGATCTCCTCGGGCGAACGCCTCACGGCCTCTCCTCGGGCGGTACGGGCGGGAAGAACCCGCCACCGTGCTGGTAGGCGTCGATCACCGAGGTCAGGCGCAGGTTGACCTCGTCAGGGGTCCCGACGCCCGACACGTCGACCAGCTTGTCGAGCGCGGCATAGCGCGCTACGAGCGGGGCGGTCTGGGTCTCGTAGAGATCGAGCCGGTTCTTGATCGCCTCCTCGGTGTCGTCCTCGCGCTGGACGACCTCGCCGCCGCAGACGTCGCAGGTCCAGTTCAGCTTGGGCGGGACAGAGGTCGAGTAGATAGCGCCGCAGTCCTCGCACACGCGCCGGCTCACGAGTCGGGCCAGCACCATCTCGGTCGGGATGACGAGGTTGAGCACGAGGTCGATCACGGCGGGCTTGAGCAACTCGTCGAAGCCGTCCGCCTGGGCGACGGTACGGGGGAAGCCGTCGAGCACGAACCCGCGTGTGCGGGTGTCGTCCCGATCGAGGCGGGCCGCGACCATGGCCAGCACGATCTCGTCGGGGATGAGGTCACCCGCGTCGAGGTAACGGCGCGCCTGGAGGCCGAGCGGCGTGCGGGACTTCACCTCGACCCGCAACATGTCCCCTGTGGAGATGTGAGGGACCACGTAGCGGTGTGAAAGCCGCGTACACTGGGTACCTTTCCCTGAACCCTGCTTGCCGAGGACGATGAGCCTCGCTCCGGGTACCACTTACTGGAGAAAACCCTCGTAGTTACGCATCATCAACTGGCTGTCTATCTGCTTCATGGTCTCGAGCGCCACTCCGACGCTGATGAGCAGGGTCGTGCCCGCGAACGGGATGGTGGTGATGTGCCAGGCCGAGAGGAAGATCGACGGCGTGAGCGCCACAGCCGCCAGGAAGAGGCTGCCCGGGAGCGTGATCCTGTTCAGGATGTGGCCGAGGTAGTGCTCGGTCGCAGGCCCGGGCCTGAAGCCGGGGATGTAGCCACCTTGCTTGCGGATCGTGTCGGCCTGCTGGTAGGGGTCGAAGGTCACGTGCACGTAGAAGAACGTGAAAAGGACGATGAACAGGCCGTAGAAGACGATGTACCAACCGTCGGTCGGGTTCAGCAAGTTGTGCTGCACCCAGTTGCGCAGCGCGGTCCAGGGCAGCACGTTTGACAGCAGGACCGGGATGTACAAAAGGGAGCTCGCGAAGATGATCGGGATCACGCCGGCCTGGTTGACCTTGAGGGGGATGTAGGTGCTCTGGCCGCCGTACATGCGGCGCCCCTGGACCCGTTTCGCGAAGGTGACCGGGATGCGGCGCTGTCCCTGCTCGACGAACACGATGGCGACGAGGATGGCGAGGACCAACAAGATGATCACGGCGAGCCCGAACCAGCCCTTGTCGTCCTTGACCTGCTCGCCGTAGATAGGCATCGCCGCGACGACGTTGGAGAAGATCAGGATCGACATGCCGTTGCCGATGCCGCGTTGGGTTATGAGCTCGGCGAGCCACATCACCACCGCCGTTCCGGCCGTGAAGATGAGGATGATGAACAGCACCCGCGGGGCTGTGAAATCCGGGATGAGGTCGATGCCGCTGCCGCTGCCGAACAGCTCGCCCGAGTGGAACAAGAACACGAGGCCCGAGCTCTGCATGACGGCCAGGGCGACGGTGAGGTAGCGGGTCGCCTGGGTCAGCTTGCGCTGACCGACCGCGCCCTGCTCGCGCCACTGCTCGAACTTCGGGATCACCGTCTGGAGCAGCTGGATGATGATCGAGGAGGTGATGTAGGGCATGATCCCGAGGCCGAATATGGCCGCTCGGGCCAGCGCTCCACCGGAGAACAGGTTGAGGAAGCCGATCACCCCGCCGGACTTGTCGGCGGTCGTGAGGGTCTGGATCTCGTTGAAATTGACCCCGGGCACGACGATGTTCGCGCCCATCAGGTAGACGGCAATGATGAGCAAGGTGAACAGGACCTTGTTGCGGAGGTCCGGGACCTTGAACATGTTCCGCAGGCTTGCGAGCATCAGATCCTTTCCTCACTCGGCGCGTTCGAGAACGCGCGGTTGCGGCCCGAGCCTCGGCACCGCCGAAGAACGCTAGCGGTTCGCGAGGGCATTTCCCTTGGCGGGGGGCCGCCGGTCTCCGTAGGGGGGCGGGAGGACCGTCACCGACCCGCCGGCGGCCTCGATCGCCGCCACGGCCGAGCGTGAGAAGCCGTGCGCCGAGACCCGCACCGCGCGGTGCAGCTCACCGCGACCGAGGATCTTGACCAGGCCCTTGTGGTGGACCAGCCCTCCGGCCTCCAGACTCTCGGGCGTCACCTCATCGAGCCCCAGCTCGTCGAGGATGTCGAGGTTGACGACGTTGTACTCCACCCGGAACGGGTTCGCGAAGCCGCGAAGCTTCGGGATCCGCTGGGTCAGCGGCAGCTGACCACCCTCGAACCCGGGCTTGATGTTGTTACGTGCCTTCTGGCCCTTGGTCCCCCGGCCGGCGGTCTTGCCGCCCTTGCCGCCGGTCCCCCTGCCGACACGGCGCTTGGGACGGTTCGAGCCGGGCGAGGATGCGAGCTCGTGCAGCTTCATGCGGTCTGCTCCTCGGAGACGGTGATGAGATGAGGGACGCGGGCGATCATCCCGCGAACCTCGGGCCGGTCTGGGAGCACGTTCGACTTGCCGATCCTGCCCAGGCCGAGTGCCCGCAGTGTCCCGCGGTGCTTCGGCTTGGTGCCGATCGAGGACCGGACCTGGGTAACGACAAGGCGCGCCTGCACCTCAGCGGTCCGAGCGGCCCGAGCGGCCCCGTCGACCTCAGCGGCCCCGTCGACCTCAGCGGCCCCGTCGACCTCAGCGGCCTCGGCAACCCCGGCGACCTCAGCGGCACCGTCGGACCCCTTCTTGCTAGCGCGAGCCGGCATGGTCGCCCACCTCCCCCGCGCTGACACGCCCGAGGCGGCGGCGCTCCTCGTAGGCCCGCAGCACGCCCTTCGGGGTGACCTCTTCCGAGCTCTTGTCCCGCAGACGGGCCACGTCGTCGGGACGGCGAAGGCTGCTCAGTCCGTCGATGGTCGCGTGGGCGACGTTGATGGCGTTCGAGGTGCCGAGCGACTTGGCCACCACGTCGCGGATGCCGGCCATCTCGAAGATGGCCCGGGCCGCTCCCCCGGCGATGACGCCCGTGCCCGGCGCGGCGGGCTTGAGGATGATCCGGCCCGCGCCCGCGTGGCCTATGACCGGGTGGACGATCGTCGAGCCCGCGAGCGGGACGTCGAACATGTTCTTGCGCGCCTCTTCTATCCCCTTTTGGACGGCGAGGCCGGCTTCCTTGGCCTTGCCGTAGCCGAGGCCGACGCGGCCGTTGCCGTCCCCGATCACCATGAGCGCGGTGAACGAGAAACGCCGCCCACCTTTGACGACCTTCGCCACGCGGTTGACCTTGATCGTGCGCTCTTCGTATTGCGACTCGGGCATTACAGCTCCAATCCGGCTTCACGTGCGGCCTCGGCGAGCGCCGCGACCCTGCCGTGGTACCGGGACCCGCCCCGGTCGAACACGACCTTCGTCACTCCCTGGGACATCGCCCGGCTCGCTATGAGCTTGCCGATCTCGGCCGCAGCCGCCACGTTGCCCGTGGCGCCGCCGCGCTGACCCGCCTCGAGGGTCGAGGCAGCGACCAGGGTCCGTCCCGCGGTGTCGTCGATGATCTGGGCGGCGATGTGCTTGTTCGAGCGGAACACCGCCAGGCGGGGCCTCTCGGCGGTGCCGGTCACGTGCGCGCGGACGCGGCGGTGTCGCCGCAGGCGCAGCTCATGGGTGCGCAACGTCTTGCTCATGACTACTTCGCCGCCTTCCCTGCCTTGCGTTGCACGACCTCGCCCGCGTACCTGACTCCCTTGCCCTTGTAGGGCTCGGGCTTGCGGACCCTGCGGATGTCGGCGGCGACCTGGCCGACCGCCTCCTTGTCGATCCCCTTCACGACGACGCGCAGCGGGGTCGGCACTTCGAACGAGATGCCCTCGGGCGCGTCGACGATGACCGGGTGGCTGAACCCGAGGGCCAGCTCGAGCTGTTGGGGGCTGCGCAGCGTGGCGCGGTACCCGACGCCCACGATCTCGAGCTCCTTGGTGAACCCCGCCGTGACCCCCGTCACCATGTTCTGGATGAGGCTGCGCGTCAAGCCGTGCAGTGCCCTGTTGACCCGCTCGTCGTCAGGCCGCTCGACGAGGAGCTGCCCGTCGGACCGGCGGACCGTGATGGCCCCGGGCAGGTCGCGTTGCAAGCTTCCTTGCGGGCCGGAGACCGCCACGTTGCCGTCCCGAAGGGTCACCTCGACGCCAGAGGGCACCTCGATGGGGCTCCTTCCGATTCTGGACATCAGCTCGTCACCTCGATGTCACCAGACATAACAGAGCACCTCGCCCCCGACACGCTGCTGGCGCGCCTCGCGGTCGGTCATGAGCCCCTTGCTCGTGGAGAGCACGGCCACCCCGAGGCCGCCGAGGACACGCGGCAGCCCGTCGGCGCGGCAGTAGATCCGCAGGCCGGGCTTGGAGACGCGCTTGAGCCCGCCGATCACGCGCGAGCGGTCCCGGGTGTACTTGAGGGAGATCTCCAGCACCTCGCCGGGCCGTCCCTCGCGGGGGACGGTCCTGTAGCCGGCGATGTAGCCCTCGCGCTCCAAGATGAGAGCGAGCGACTCCTTGAGCCTCGAACTGGGCATCCGGACCGTGTCATGCATCGCCACGTTCGCGTTGCGGACGCGCGTCAGCATGTCCGCGATGGGGTCAGTCATGGTCATGGACGGTCCCCTCCTCCCTCACCAGCTGGCCTTGGTCACGCCCGGCACCTCGCCGGCGTGCACGAGCTCGCGCAGGCAGATGCGGCAGAGCCCGAACTTGCGGTAGACCGCTCTCGGGCGCCCGCAACGCCGGCACCTGGTGTAGCCACGCACCTTGAACTTGGGCTTGGCCTGTTGCTTCTCGATCAATGCCTTCTTGGCCATGGGTCGGCTCTACTGCCCTTCACGTCGGAACGGGAACCCGAAGGCGCTGAGCAGCGCTCGCCCTTCGGCATCGGTGCGGCCGGTCGTCACGATCGTGATGTCCATGCCGCGGGGGGTGTCGACCTTGTCGTAGTCGATCTCGGGAAAGATGAGCTGCTCGGTGACGCCGAAGGTGTAGTTGCCCCGGCCGTCGAACGATTTCGGGGAGAGTCCTCGAAAGTCACGTATGCGCGGTATCGCGAGGCTGATCAAACGATCGAAGAACTCCCACATGCGGTCACCGCGCAGTGTGACCATGCAGCCGATCGACATGCCCTCGCGGAGCTTGAAAGCGGCGATGGAGCGGCGGGCCTTTGTCACGACCGGTCGCTGGCCGGCGATCCGCTGGAGGTCGCTGACCGCGCCCTCGAGCAGCGACTGCTGCTGGGTCGCCTTGCCGACGCCCATGTTGATGACGATCTTGGACAGGCGCGGAACCTCCATGACGTTGGAAAGGCCGAGCTCGGTCGCGAGCGACTGGCGGATCTCGGTCTCGTAACGCTGGCGGAGACGTGGACGCTCGATCACGGCCGGGCTCACAGGTCACCTCTGCACTTGCGGCAGATCCGGACCTTGCGGCCCTCGTCGTCGATCCGGTAACCGATGCGGGTGGGGCCGTCCTGCGCGCAGATCAGAGCCACGGTCGAGGCGTCCACGGGCATGTCCTTGTCGATGATGCCGCCCTGCATGGTTCCCCGCTTCGCCTTCGCGGAGCGCTTGGCGACGTTGACGCCGTCGACGATCACTCGGTTGCGCGCCGGGATGACCCGCATGATCTCTCCGGTCTTGCCCCGGTCCTTGCCCGTGAGGACCTGCACCCGGTCCCCCTTTCGGATGCGCATCTAGATCACCTCCGGAGCCAGCGAGACGATGCGCATGAAACGCTTGTCGCGCAGCTCGCGCCCTACGGGGCCGAAGATGCGCGTGCCGCGTGGCTGCAGCTGGTCGTTGATCAGCACCGCGGCGTTCTCGTCGAAACGGATGTAGCTGCCGTCCGGTCTGCGGTTCTCCTTCTTCGTCCGCACGACCACGCAACGCACCACGTCACCTTTCTTGACCGCCGCGCCGGGCACGGCGTCTTTGACCGTGGCGATGAAGACATCACCGATGCCCGCGTAGCGGCGACGGGTACCGCCGAGCACCTTGATGCAGAGGACCTCTTTGGCGCCAGAATTGTCGGCGACCCGCAGGCGCGACTCTTGCTGGATCACCGTGCACGCTCCACTACCTCGACCAGCCTCCAGCGCTTCAACTTGGAGAACGGTCGGGTCTCGGCCACCCGGACCCGGTCTCCGGTGGCAGCCTCGTTGCGCTCGTCGTGCACGTACAGGTGCCGGGTCCGCTGCACCGTCTTGGCGTATTTCGAGTGCCGGACGCGCTCTACGACCGCGACCACTGCGGTCTTGTCCATGCGGTTCTCGACGACGGTGCCCTCCCGGACCCTGCGCCTGTTGACGCGCTTTTCCGCCTCCGTAACCGGGGCACTGCCCAGAGCGCCCGCCTGGGCATCGTTGTCGGCCATCACTTCTCCTTCGTCCCTGCCTCGGCGGCGACCGCCTGCGCCTCGGCCAATTCGGCGAGCTCGATCTCGCGGGCACGCTGTACCGTCAGCAGTCGCGCGATGTCCTTGCGGACCTGCGTCACCCGGGCATTGTTGTCCAATCTCCCCGTGGCCGCCTGGAACCGGAGATTGAAAAGCTCCTTGCGGGCCTCGAGGAGCCTGTTCTCCAGCTCCTCGTCGTCGAGCTCACGAATCTCGGCTGCGCTCGGCATCAGACCAGCACCTCCGCGTTGGAACCGAGCCCAGGCCGCGCGATCACTCGTGCCTTCATGGGAAGCTTCTGGATGGCCCGCTCCAGGGCAGAGTGGGCGAGAGCTTCGTCCACACCGGCCAGCTCGAACAGGATCCTTCCGGGACGGACCACTGCGACCCAGTGCTCGGGGTTGCCCTTGCCTGAGCCCATCCGCGTCTCGGCAGGCTTCTGGGTGACCGGCTTGTCGGGGAACACCCGGATCCAGACCTTCCCGCCGCGCTTGATGTGCCTGGTCATGGCGATTCGAGCCGCCTCGATCTGTCGCTGGGTGAGCCATGCCGGCTCGAGCGCTTGGATCCCGAAGTCGCCGAAGTTGATGGTCTCGCCACCCTTAGTCATCCCGGACATGCGCCCGCGCTGCTGCTTGCGGTGCTTGACCTTGCGAGGCATCAACATGGTCAGTCGTTCTCCCTACGAAAGTGCGGCACGTCGTGATGCTGCTCGCGGGTCCGGCGCTCGATCTCTTCCTCCTCGGCAAGAAGCTTCTCGAGCGGATCCTCGGGAGCGCTCGGGGCGCTGGGCGCCGGCACCGGCTCTACGATGATCTCGGCCACGACCTCGGGTTCGGCCTCGGCCTCGGGCGCCAGCTCTGTGGCAACCGAGCCCGGCTCACCGAGCTCGGGCCTGCGACGGCCACCCCCGGCGGTGACGATGCGCCTGGGCCGTGCCTGGCCGGAGGTCTCCCCGACCGCCATCGCCGCCTCACGCGAAATCTTCTCCTCGGCCGAAGTCTTGTAGGGCAAGATGTCGCCCTTGTAGATCCAGACCTTGATGCCTATGCGACCGGTCGAGGTCCTCGCCTCGCGAAAACCGAAGTCAATGTCGGCGCGCAGCGTGTGCAACGGGACCCGGCCCTCGCGGTAGGACTCCTTGCGTGCCATCTCCGAGCCGCCGAGACGGCCGGAGCACTGCACACGCACTCCCTGGGCGCCTGCCTTCTGCACGGTCTGAATGGCGCGCTTCATGGCACGGCGAAAGCTGATCCGGCGCTGGAGCTGGTCCGCGATGCCCTGCGCGATCAGGGCGGCGTCGAGTTCGGGCTGCTTGATCTCTTGGATGTTGAGCTGCACGTTGGCGTTGTGGGTGATCCGCGCCAATTGGCGACGCAGCCTGTCGGCTTCGGCTCCGCGGCGGCCGATCACGATGCCGGGGCGGGCGGTGTGAACGTCGATGCGCAAGCGGTCCCGGGTGCGCTCGATCTCGATACGGCTCACGGCGGCAGCCTCGAGCTGGGTCATGAGGTAGTCGCGTACCTTCCAGTCCTCCACCACCGAGTCCTGGTAGTTCCGGTCGTCGAACCAGCGGGACTTCCAGTCGGTCGTGATACCGAGGCGGAAGCCATAGGGATTGACCTTCTGGCCCATCAGTCGCTCGTCTCCTCGTCCCCGGCAGCAGCCTCGTCGCCGCCGTCGGCCTGCTCGTGCTCGTCAGCAGCCTCATCGCCGCCATCGGCCTGCTCGTGCTCGTCGGGCGACAGCGCGTGCTCGACCGCGGCGTCGACATCGGTGGACCCGTCCGCATCTCCCCCCGCCACGATCTCGAGAACGTGCTCATCCACGG
This sequence comes from Acidimicrobiales bacterium, assembly GCA_050015255.1. Taxonomy (GTDB): domain Bacteria; phylum Actinomycetota; class Acidimicrobiia; order Acidimicrobiales; family Bog-793; genus Fen-455. Next base: position 3,740 of record JBEKBT010000008.1, on the reverse strand, counting down.
GCTGCCCACCTGCCGGTGCCGACGTCTCAGCCCGGGCGGCGGCACGTCCCTGGCGGCGCGCGCCGGCGACCCGACGTGCCCGGCGGTCGGCCGCCTCGGCGGCAACGCGGGCCCGCCGGCGGTTCAGCTCTTCCTCGGCCATGCGAGAGACGATCACGGTCACATGGCAGGTCCGCTTGCGGATCCGGGTGGCGCGCCCACGGGCACGGGGCCGCCAGCGCTTCAGCGTCGTGCCCTCGTCGGCGAAACATGCGGACACGAACAGCTCCTCGGCTTCGAGGCCGTCGTTGTGGAAGGCGTTCGCCGCGGCCGAGCGGAGCACCTTGCCGATCACGGTTGCCACTTCTCGGTCGCAGTACTCGAGGATCTCCGACGCTCGCTCGTAGTCCTTGCCCCGGATGAGGTCGAGCACCTCGCGTGCCTTGTAGGCGGACACGCCGGAATGCTTGAGGACGGCGCGGGTCCCGGGCCGCTCGTTGGTCTTGACACCGGTCACTTCAACGCCTCGCTGCTCGTTCCTGGCCGGCGTGGTAGCGGAACGTCCGCGTGGGAGCGAACTCTCCGAGCTTGTGGCCGACCATCGACTCGGTCACGTACACCGGCACGTGCTTACGACCGTCGTGCACCGCGATCGTGTGGCCGACCATGTCGGGGATGATCGTGGAGCGGCGCGACCAGGTCTTTATCACGCGCTTCTCGTTGGAGAAGTTGAGCGTGTCGACCTTGCGAAGCAAGTGGTCGTCGACAAAGGGTCCTTTTTTCAGGCTACGAGGCATAATGGCTCCGCTCGACGGTCAGCGGCGGGCGCCGCGGGTGCGGCGACGACGGATGATGAGCTGGTCAGATCGCTTGTGGCGCGGGCGCGTCCTGCCCTCGGGCTGGCCCCAGGGCGATACCGGGTGCCGTCCACCCGAGGTCTTCCCCTCTCCGCCACCGAGAGGGTGGTCGACCGGGTTCATCGCGACCCCACGGGTCTGGGGACGGATGCCCTTCCAGCGGTTCCGGCCGGCCTTGCCGATGACGACGAGCTCGGCCTCAGAGTTGCCGACCTCGCCAAGGGTCCCGCGGCAGTCGATCGGGACGCGCCTCATCTCGGTGGAAGGGAGCCGCAGGGTTGCGAACATCCCCTCCTTCGCCACGAGCTGCACGCTCATGCCGGCACCTCGGGCGAGCTTGCCCCCGCCGCCGGGACGGAGCTCCACGTTGTGGATCACCGAGCCGACCGGTATGTAACGCAGCGGGAGGGCGTTGCCGGGGCGGATCTCCGCACTCGGCCCGGACTCGAGCAGGTCGCCGACCTCGACTCGAGCAGGAGCCAGGATGTAGCGCTTCTCGCCGTCGAGGTAGTGCAAGAGGGCGATCCGGGCGTTGCGATTGGGGTCGTACTCGATCGCCGCCACCTTGGCGGGCACGCCGTCCTTGTCGCGACGGAAGTCGACCAGCCGGTACTGCTGCTTGTGGCCCGCGCCACGGTGACGGGCGGTCTTGCGACCATGGTTGTTCCGGCCGCCTGTGCCCGACTGGGGCACGAGAAGGGTCTTCTCGGGACGGCTCTTGGTGATCTCGGAGAAGTCCGAGACGGATTGAAAACGCCGTCCCGGGCTGGTCGGCTTGCGTTTGCGGAGTGCCATGACGATGCTCCTCAGCCCTCGAACAGCTCGATGCGATCGTCGCCCACGAGTCGCACGACCGCCCGCTTCGTGTCCGGTCGCTTCCCAAAAGCGGCCACGCGGCGCTGTCGCTTGCGCTTTCCCTTGCGCACCATGGTGTTCACACTGGCGACGCGAACTCCGAAGGCATCCTCCACCGCCTCCCGGATCTCGACCTTGCTGGCCTTCGGGTCGACGACGAACACATAGGTGTGCTCGTCCATGAGCGCGTAGGACTTCTCGGAGATGACAGGGCGCAACAGGATCGAACGATTGCCGCTCACTTGTCCTCTTCCTCGTCGTCGGTCTCGTTGGCGGTCTCGGCCTTGGGAGGCTTCTTCGTCCTCGTCCTTGGCCTGGGCTTGACCTCGGGAGGGGCAGCCTCCTCCGCCTTGTCCGGCCCCTCGGCCCCGTTCACGGCCAGCTCTTCGTCGGCGGCGGCGGGCTCGGCAACTTCCAGTTTGTCGACCTCTTCGTCCCCGAGGGCGGGCTCGGCATTGCTTTCGGCGACTTCTTCGTCCGCGACGGCGGGCTCGGCGCGGCTTACGGCGAGCTCCTCTGCCTCGGCGGCGAGCTCGTCATCTCCCAGTTCGGCGAGCTCCAAGGCGGCCGGCCTGACCGAATTGAAGGCGACTGCGCCCTCGGGAGCGTCGCTGACCTGGCCCGGCATCGTCTCGTCGGTGAAGACGACCCAGTCCGACACGACCACGTCGTAGGCGGTGAGCTGTCCGGCTTCGACGATGTTCACGTAGGGCAGGTTCCCGAAACAGCGTTCGGCCACCACGTCCTCGCTGCCCATGACGAGGAGCACGTTGCCGTCCAGGCCGAGGGCCTCAAGGGAGGCGACAGCGAACTTTGTCCTCGGTGCCTCGAAGGACCAACGGTCCACGAGGCACACGCGGCCTTCGAGAGCACGGTCCGACAGCGCCGACCGCAAAGCCTGGCGGACCATCTTGCGGGGCGTGCTCTGGGCGTAATCACGTGGCTTGGGCCCAAAGACGATGCCTCCGCCGGTGAACTGCGGTGCCCGAATGGTGCCCTGGCGGGCCCGACCGGTGCCTTTCTGGCGGTAGGGCTTCGCTCCCCCACCGGAGACCTCGGCGCGGGTCTTGGTGCTGTGGGTGCCCGAGCGCTTGGCTGCGAGCTGGGCGTTCACGACCTGGTGCAGGAGGGGCACGTTGACCAGAGCGCCGAAGTACTCCGGGTCGAGCTGCACGATCCCGATGAGCTCGCCCGAGTCATTGCACCGCTCCACGAACAGCGACGGTCGGGCTTCGACCACGGTGTCGGTCATCGCTTCCCGCCCTTCACGGCGTCGCGGATCAGGACCATCCCGCCCCGCGGCCCGGGCACGGCGCCCTTTACGAGAATCAGCTCGCGCTCCGGATCGGCCGCGACGACCTCGAGGTTCAGCGTCGTCACCCGCTCGGAGCCCATGCGGCCGGCCATCCGGGTGCCCTTGAAGACCCGCGCCGGCGTGGCACAGGCCCCGACCGAACCGGGGGCCCGGTGCTTCTTGTGATTGCCGTGCGCGTGACCTTGGCCTTTGAAATTGTGCCGCTTCATGGCTCCGGCGAACCCCTTGCCCTTGCTGACGGCGGTGACGTCGATCTTGTCCCCCGCCGCGAGGATGCCGGCGTCGATCTCCTGGCCGACCGAGTAGCCGCTCGTGTCGTCGAGCCGGAGCTCGACAAGCCGCACTCCCGGCTCCACGCCAGCGCCCGCAAAGTGACCGGCCTCCGGCTTGTTGAGCTTGCGCGCGGCGCGCACGCCATAGGTCACCTGCAGGGCGGAGTAGCCCTCTCGCTCCGGAGTCTTCACAGCAACTACGCGGACGGGCGCGACCTTGACCACGGTCACGGGCACGACGCGCTGGGCGTCGTCCCAAACCTGTGTCATGCCGACCTTTTCGCCGACGATCGCCTTGATGGCCATGCTCTCTCTGCTTCTGCTCGTGATCGCACCGGGACTCGCGGACAGAACGGATGGCGTCACCCGTTGTCGCCGTTCGCGCCCGACTGGCTGTGGATGACAGCCCCTTGTCGTGCGGACGCTCCGTCCGGGCATCCCGAACGGAGCGCACATCATGTC
>JBEKBT010000007.1:0-52105 GCA_050015255.1 Acidimicrobiales bacterium | reverse complement strand
GACGGGACGCGCCGGCACCGCCGGTGGGACGTCACCTCTCGGACTGGCCGGAGCCCCCGATCTCCGACTGGGAGCACGTCTATGACGTCATCGACGCCATCGTCTCGGTGGCCGAGGCGCGCGGCACGACACCGGCAAAGGTCGCGCTCTCCTATTCGCTCGCCACGCCTGGAGTCACATCGGTGATCCTCGGCGCCCGCACCGAGGCCCAGCTGACGGACACCCTGGCGACGCCCGACGTGGTGCTCGAGCGCGAGGAACGGGAACGGCTCGATCGAGCGTCGGCGACGCCGCTGCCGTATCCGATGTGGCACCAGGTGCTCAACACCTCCGACCGGATGCGACCGATCGATCGTTGGTTCGCCGGGCTCGACCGCTCGAGCGAGAGCGACGGGGCCGGGCACTGACCTGGTCGCGCGCGGTCGCTCCGCCCCAGGCCTGGCGTCGTGGGGTGAGCGGAGACGCGCCTTAGCGATCCGGGTCGCCGGAGACTGCGTCGAAACGGCGGTCGGAGGGGGTGAAGTCCAGCCCCCGTAAGAACTCGAGGCTGGCCTTGGCCCCCTCGTTGCGGTCCATGCCGGCGTCTTCCCATTCGACCGATATCGGTCCCTGGTAGCCGATCGCGTTCAACAGGCGGAGACAGGCTTCCCAGGGGACGTCGCCGCGTCCCACCGACACGAAATCGAAGCCGCGACGCGGATCGCCCCAAGCCAGGTGCGAGCCGAGGGCGCCGTTCCTGCCGTCCAGCTGGAGCTTGGTGTCCTTGCAGTCGACGTGGAAGATGCGCTCGCGGAAGTCCCACAAGAATCCCCTGACGTCGACGCGTTGCCAGAGGAGGTGCGACGGGTCCCAGTTGAAGCCGAAGGCGGGATGGTATGCCACTGCTTCCAGCGCCTTCACGGCCGTCCAGTAGTCGTAGGCGATCTCGGAGGGGTGCACCTCGAGGGCGAAGCGCACACCCTGTTCGGCGAACACGTCGAGGATCGGTCGCCAGCGGTCAGCGAAGTCGCGGTAGCCGGCGTCGATGACATCGGGGGCGACGGGAGGGAACATCGAGACGTAGGGCCAGATTCTCGAGCCGGTGAATCCGACCACCACGTCGACCCCGAAGCGGCGGGCCGCTCGGGCGGCGTTCGCCATCGTGGCGGCGGCGCGGCGCCGCACACCTTCGGGGTCGCCGTCACCCCAGACTCCGGCGGGCAGGATCTGCCGGTGGCGGTCGTCAATGGGATCGTCGCAGACGGCCTGACCGATCAAATGGGCCGAGATGGCCCAACACTTCAGTCCGTGGCGTTCGAGCACAGCCCGTCGGTCCTCGAGGTAGGCGTCGTTCTCGGCGGCGAGGTCGGCGTCAAAGTGGCGCGGGTCGCAAGCGATCTCCAGGCCGTCGAATCCCCACCCGGAGGCTCGCTTTGCCACCTCTTCTAGGCTCAGGTCCACCCATTGACCAGTGAAGAGAGTATGGGACCGGGCCATGGCGCTTCCTCCTGTTCGGACCTCGGTTCGAGCTGGAGCCAAACGCCGACCCACCGGGGGGGAGAGCGGCGCCGGGCCAGCTCGATCGCCCCGAGGATGCCGGTTCGCCGATCATCTGTCCAGCCGTGGCGACGGTCCGCTCCCACTCACCGTCGTCGCTGTCGATCAGCGCCTCGTGCGGGTTGCCTCGTGTCGTGTCCTGGCACGGGCCGTGAAGAAGTGTCATCCCCGCGACGGCGACCGAGTCCGCCGCTGTCACATCCGATCCGTATCCTGTTGGGTCGTCGTCCGGGCGGGCCCCTGTCGCAGGCACCGACGGACCTGGCGACCGAGGAGGGTCGGCATGAACGGGCGTCACGTGAGCTATTCCGAACTCGACCGGGCTGCCGGCGTGCTGGTGGGATCGACGGCCGGCGATGCCCTCGGGGCCGGCTACGAGCTCGGACTGATCGGCCCGCGGGACCCCGACATGATCGGCGGCGGCCCTTTCGGATGGGAGCCGGGCGAGTGGACCGACGACACCCAGATGGCGATCTGCATCGCCGAGGAGGCCGCAAGTGGGCAGCTCGACCCGGTCGCGGTCGGCTCCCGGTTCCTGGACTGGTTCAACAGCGGGCCCGTGGACGTCGGCAGCCAGACCGGGGCCGTGCTCTCGGGGAGCGCTTCACCCGCGGAGCTTGCCGTTGAGGCTGCCGAGTACTTCCGGGCCAATCCGAAACGAGCTGCGGGAACCGGCAGCCTCATGCGCACCGGACCGGTGGCGCTCGCTGGCATCGGAGACGACTTGCGGCTCAGCGAGCTGGCGAGGAGCGTGTCCGAGCTCACTCACGCCGATCCCCTCGCAGGCGACGCCTGCGTGCTCTGGTGCGTGGGCATCGACCGGGCGATCCGGCAAAGCCGCCTCGACGGTGTGCGAGACGGGCTGGCCCTTCTCCCCGATGAGAGACGGGAGCTCTGGGCCGATGCCATCGCGAAGGCGGAGACGAGGCCGCCTTCGTCCTTCAACCCGAACGGGTACGTCGTGACGGCCTTCCAGGCGGCACTGGCGTCGGTCTGGCAGACGCCCATTCCCGCCGTGCAGCCGTGCCGGCACCTTCAGGAGGCGCTGCGAACGGCGGTCCGCGTCGGGCACGACACCGACACCGTCGCCGCCATCGCCGGCTCCCTGCTCGGGGCCCGGTGGGGAGCGACGGCCGTCCCCGTCGCCTGGCAGGCGCTGCTTCACGGCTGGCCCTCGTACCGGGCGGCGGATCTCGTGCGGCTTGCGGTGCTCGCCGTTTCTCACGGCAGGGACAACCCGACCACGGGGTGGCCGTCGGGCGAGGACATGAGCGCCTACTACGGCACCGCCTTTCCCGCTGTTCCTATAGCCAGGACACTCGAGGACGACGACGGCGTCGTCCTTGCGAACTGGAGCGGCGCCGCCAAGGTCGAGGCCGATGTCGCCCTGTCGCTGTGCCGGGTTGGGCGCCACCAGATCCACGCACCGCAGCACGTCGAGGTTCGCCTCCTCGACGAGGATGCTCCCGAGGCCAACCCCAACCTCGAGTTTCTCCTCGCCGACATGGCCGAGGCGATCACCTCCTGGAGGGATGCGGGCAAGAGGATCCTCGTGCACTGCGTGCAAGCCGAACGGCGCACCCCCGCCGTCGCTGCCGCCTACCTGGCGAGCCGCCTTCGCATCTCAGGCGACGACGCCTTCGCCCGCGTGCAGCGGGTCCTGCCCCGTGCCCGGGAGAACCCGGCGTTCCGCTCCGCCCTGGAGCGGCTCTGGCCCTAGGAGGCCGAGCGAGGCGCCCTCAGGGCGCCTGGTCCTTCGGGTTGGGGCCGGGTCGGGCTGGAACCTCGCCGTCGCGAGCTGGATGCTCGACCACCGCCACCACCTTGGCGGCCATGAACCTCGCCGTGCGGACGGGCGTGCCTGAGCGGGTCACCTCCGTGACCTCAATCGTTCCCCGGGAATTGCCCACCTCGACCCGCCTGCCGGCCCGCGTCGCCTCGATCTCGAAGCGCTCGACGCCGCCTCCCACATCAACGAGGACCTCCACGCGGTCACCCTTCACCGCACCAAGGGTAGCTACTGGCGGCGTCGCCGACCTGTTGGCGATCGGTCAGTATCGCGCTGTGACAACGGGAAGCTGGGCGTGGCCACAGAGCGACGAGGGGCTCGCCGAGCTCCAGGGCCGGCTTGCCGCCGCGGCGGCGAGCGAGATGGTCACGAGCCCGTGGCTGTCGGTCACTTCTCGGCCGCTGCTCGGCGGCTGCTTTGTCGCTTTTCGTCATGCCAGCACGGGCCCGGGCAAGCCGGGTGACCGGGCGTGGGCGGCCGCCGTCGTGTGGCGGGCCGATCTCGGCCGGGGCACTCGCAGAGCCGACCACCACCTGAAGGGCGCGGCGTCGCCGGGTCGACCGAGACAGGCCGACGACGTCGTTGCCCAGAGTTTCGTGGCCGATTGCGTACCGTCCCCGTACGTGCCGGGGCTCCTGGCGCGCAGAGAAGGGCCAATCCTCGCCGCCGCGCTGGCGGCCCTCGACACATGTCCCGAACTACTGCTCGTCGATGCGACGGGGCTCGATCATCCCCGAGGTGCAGGGCTGGCGGTACACCTCGGCGCTGTCGTCGGCTTGCCGACAGTAGGTGTGACCCGCCGCCCGCTCATCGCCGTTGGCAACGAACCGGAATTGCGCCGCGGCGCCATGGCGCCGCTGTGGGTGGATGATCGCTGTGTCGCCTTCTGGGTGTGCACACGCAGCGGCGCCCGCTCGCTCGTCGCCCACGCCGGGTGGCGCACGAGCCCCGAGATCGCCGCCCATATCGTGCTCGCCTCGTCGACTCCGGCTGCCCGGACGCCGGTCCCGCTGCAAGAGGCGCGACGGGTGGCGCACGAGGCTCGAGCACTCGACGGAGCCTGACCGCAACACCTACCCGCTGCCGAGAGGTCACCGCTCCTGGGACCCGCCAGAACCGTCCAGGGGATGACGGGGTTGCTTGTTGAGGCTCGGGCTAACCGTGGACCGCTTGCTTCATCTCCTGCGCGAGCTCATCAGTCGTTCCGTCGAAGACGCTCTTGAGGGTCTTGCTCGCACGGGTGACGGCCTCGTCGAAGGCCTTCTCCAACGTCACCTCACCGACCACGATCAACCCGGCCTCGTTGGCGGAGAGCTCTTTGGCCGCTTCGTGGAGCTCCTCGCGACTCAACTTGCCGAAGCCGAGCTCCTCGGGGATGACGCGTATGGAGGGACGGTCCATCCGCTTGACGATGTGCGGCTTGCCGTTCTCTTGATCGACGACGGCCGCGTCGTAGGTCCCGATGAGATAGTCCTCGTGGAGCTTCTCGATGGCATCGAGGTCAGCCAGCGCGTCTTCCTTGCTGTCGTAGACGGCGACGTAGACGCTGAGTCCGTCGTCCTTGTTCTTGTCTTTCTTGTCCTTCTGGTCGTTCTGGTCCTGCTGGTTCGCGTCCGACATTGTCTCTCCTTGTACTGGGACTCGTGGTGCTGTGGCTCTGGACTGGACCTGACGAAGGCTTGGTTGCCGGCACGAGACACGCTCGGGCTTGGGCACGATCACCCTTTCTCGCCTGGACAGTTACCTTTCCTCGCCATGGTGTACCTCTCGACCGCCGAAAGCATCCCGCGATTGCGGGATTTGCCAGAGATCGGCACCGGCCGCAAGTGGGCAGCTCGACCCGGTCGCGGTCGGCTCCTGTTTCCCGGGACTGGCTCGGAGCGGACCCGGGGACATCGGCAGCCAGAGCGGGGGCGTGCTCTTGGGGCCCGGTGCGACACGACGGCCGTCCCGGTCGCCTGGCGGGCGCTGCTTCCCGGCCGGCCCGCGTACCGGGCAGCCGATCTCGGGAGGCGTTCTTCGCCGTCGGCGGCGCACTGTCTCTGTGGCCGATGACAAGTACCTTGGTGAGGATCGGCGGCAGGTGACTGATGGCCCAGTCCACATGGACCTGCTGGGTCAGGCAATCTGATGCACGCGGCACATAGGCATGGCGATGTCGTCACCAGAACGACGCGCACGGCGCACGTAAGGAAGGAACGCAATGAGAAGTATCACGGTGTCGATCTTCGGCGGGGCGGTTGCAGTCGCCCTGCTCCTGTCGGCGGGCGCCGCCGCAGCGGCCCGCGGACCGTCGGGAGCCTCCCCGGGGCCCGCCCTCGCCGCCAAGACGACCCCTCGAGTCCTGACATGCCTGGGTCATCCGGAGACCAAGCCGGGGAACTATGTCATGTCTTGCGCAGACGCCAATGCGTCTTGGACGAAGGTCGTATGGGCGAGCTGGGGTGCCAAGACCGCGTCCGGGACGGGCGATCTCTATCAGAACGACTGCTCGCCGAACTGTGCCGCGGGTCATTTCCACACGTACCCCGCGAGGATCACCCTGTGGGACGTGACCCAGACGAAGAAGTACGGCCCGCTCTACGCCAAGGCCACCTTCTCCTACTCGGTAAACGGCAAGCACGAGAGCGAGACGTTCGGCCTCGTGACCTCTGGGCTGAGCGGGTAGCTCCGGCCGGACCCGTTCCCGAAAAGCCGTCGGATCGAGGGGCGGACAGATTTGCGACCCCCCCTCCGGCGCGCCGGTAGGCCCGGCCGCTGCCGGGATCTCGTCTACCTGGGAGCGTCGGGGGCCTGCGCGTTCCCGGCCGAACCGGCCCGGTGAGGAAAGCGTTTGAACGACGCGAGCGCGATCCCGAAAAGCGCCCATGCACCAAGTACCGCCAGCGATCCTGTGGCCCTGGCGCCATCGAAGAATGCAACCGACCGCAGGCCCGTGTTGGTGGCCCCGACCGGTAGATACTGGGCGAGCTGTCCCCACGGGGTGGGCATGAGCTGCCAGGCGCTGGTCACGCCCGAGAATGCGAAGCCGAAGAACCACACCACCAAGAGGGCGACGAGGATTCCCACGATCCTGGCGGCGGCAGACAGTCCGCAGGCGGTCGCGGCTATCGCCCCGGCGCCGAGGGTGATCACCAGCTCGTTGGACAACCAAGGGCCGGTCAGCCCCCCGAGCATGGCTTGAAGGGCGACAGTAGCGAGCAGGCCGGCGAGAACGGCGTAGGCGACCAGTACGACAAGGCGTGAGCGCCGCTCGCCCGCCAGAAGCCCGATGACGACACCGGCAGCGATCGAGGTCATCGTGAGGGGGATCAAGGTGCTGGCGATGGCCGTCCCCTTGGGGTCGTCGACGGGGTTCGGCGCCAGGTCGGTCACGGTCACGGCGACATGGGGGAGAACGTGTTCGATGGCGGCGGGCAGGTCTTGGGTCAGCATCTGGGCGAGGGCCGGGCTCGAGGCTGAGGCCGTGTAGACAGTGGCGCCAGCGCCGGACACAGACACGGCGGCATAGACCTGGCGGTCGATGACCGCCTCGCGGGCCGCCGTTTCGTCGGACAGGACCATCACGGTGAACGCGCCTGGCTGGGACTGTTGAAGGCCCCGGGCCAGTCCTTGCGTGGCGGCGGAGGGACCGCTGACGGCAAGGGGCAGATCGTGGGGCGCCGCCCGCGAGGACGACCAGGCGAACATGAGCACCAACAAGAACTGCGCCACAACTATCGCGCCAACAACCAGCACTACAACTGGCGGATGCCACCTCATGTCGCGACGGCTCTGCGCACCTGCCTGCGGCGTGCCTGTCATGACAATCTGACCCTAGTTCAGGCCAGAGCTGGGTCCAGGCCCACAGGGGCCGGGAAATGTCAGCGCAACAGCTACCTCCGGCTGGTCTCGAGGTGGACTCTCACCTGCCGAATCGTCGCTCCCTGCGGGCGAAGTCTCGTAGAGCTCGCAGGAAGTCGACGCGGCGGAACTCTGGCCAGTACGGATCCACGAAGACGCACTCGGCGTAGGCCGCCTGCCACAACAAGAAACCCGACAACCGTGCCTCCCCGCTCGTCCTGATCACGAGATCGGGATCCGGCAAGCCTGCCATGTAGACATGCGTCGAGAGTCCGGCGGCATCGATGTGGTCGGCGATCTCCGAAGCGGGGACGCCATCTGCGGCAAGCTTCGAGATGAGGGACCTGCACGCGTCCACTATCTCGTCACGGCCCCCGTACCCGAGGGCCAGGTTGAAGTGCCACGAGGGCGAAGAGCTCGCCGCGGCCGCCTCGGCTCGCGCGGCCGCGGCCGAGAGACGCTCGGGCAGGAGTTCCAGGCTACCGATGACCCGAACCGAGCAGCCGAGTTCGGTCGCCAACCGGGGCAGGTCCTCGAGGAGCTCGATCAGCACGTCGAAGTAGGGATCCAGTTCCTCGCGAGGCCGTTGCAGGTTGTCGGTCGAGAGGACCCAGGCCGTCACCGCCGGGAGCCGCAACTGGGCGCTCCAGACGAGGAGCTCGCCCAGCTTGGCCATGCCGGTGCGGTAGCTGGTGGTGTAGTCGGAAAGACCCTCCGCTCGTGCGAAGCGGCGGTGGCCGTCGAGGATCACGCCGAGGTGGGCGGGGAGGCTGTCGGGCTGGAGAGAATTGAACAGGCGCCGCTCGTAGACGCGATACAGCGGCGCAGCCCATGCCATAGCGACATTCTCGCAACTATGACGGCCCAGTCAATGCCAGCTGTGGCGAGGAGCACTCGCGGCCCGAGGGAAACGACCTGCGGCCGGGTCGCGGGGCCGCGGAGCTGCCGCCCAGAGTCAAGACGTGGCCGGCGGCAGTCTTGACTCGATGGCTTCGAGCCGGTCGAGGATGAGCTTCAGGCCTCCATCTGTGTGTTCATTGACCTGGTCCATGATGAACTCGGTATCGGAGAACTCCTTCTCGGCGCGGGCATCGGAGGCCGCGCCCTGCACCGACTGGCCGACCATGATGACGCTCAGCAGCACCAGCTGCAGAAAGGTCTGAGCCACCCAGGCAACGATCAAGATAAGGCCGGGCTTCGTAAGGAAATTCGGCACGGCGGTGCGGTTGAGCGCGCCGGCCTGTATCAAGATCGCCGGCAGGCTCGCAAGAGCGACCAGGCAGAACAGATAGGCGCACGCCATTGACCCGACACCTCGCGTAAGGATCACGGCCAGCTTGGCGTTGAAGCCTTCGACTGCTTTCACCTCGCCGACGAGACCTTTGAGGTTGACGACACGAGCGAGATGCTGGCGGATTTTGATGGGGCCAGTTCGAGTGGGCACGAGAACAGAGCCTAGGGCTCGCCCAACGCGAGGCGAACGACGATGTGGACACCGGGCGTGCGGTATGGCAGCTCAGGTCACTCGCGGCTCGTGGACCCGCAACGGTGACCCGGTGCCGACCTGGCGCCCGAGGCGCGGGGAGCGAAGAGGGTCACGCCCTCGCGAGACATCCGTTTCGATTCGTACATCGCGTAGTCTGCCCGGGCGATGAAGGCGTCGGCGTCGAGGGCCTCGGCCGTCCAGGCGACCCCTACGCTCGTCCGCAGCTCGGCCACCGCCGTCCCGACATCGACGGTGGCCGTGGTCGCCGCAGCCACGCGCTCGGCGATCCTGATCGCCTGGGACGAGCTCTCGACGCACGGGCATATGACGATGAACTCGTCGCCGCCGACGCGGCCGACGGAGTCGCCCTTGCGCGCCGCTCCACGGAGGCGGTCGGCCGTCTCCCGCAGGAGCCGGTCACCGGCCGCGTGACCGAACCGGTCGTTGACCGACTTGAAGTGATCGAGGTCGACGAAGATGACGGCGTTTCCCGTCCCAGCTGCCTGCGGAGTGCCACTGGTGCGCTCGAGCAGCTTCAGCGAGGCCTCCCGGTTGAGACATGAGGTGAGCATGTCGACCGAGGCCATCACCTCGAGCTCACGGCGAAGCTGGACGCGCTCGGTCACGTCGCTCAGGCATCCGACGACGCCGGTGATCGCCCCGGCCGCGCCGGCCAGGGGTCGCAGGCTCAGCGAGCACACTCGCTCGGTGCCGGAGGTCAGCGGCGCCCCCGGTGGCCGCAGGCACAGTCTCATCTCGACGTCGTCGACCGGGCGACCGCCATAGGCGGCCGCGAGCGCATCCTCGAGCACCGGTCGATCCTGGGCGAGGGCAGATGACCTCAGGCCTTCCACGGTGGCGGTGTGCAAGTCACCCACGATCGGGCGCATGCGGTCGTTTGTGAAGCGGATACGGCCCGCCATGTCGATCTCGAACAGGCCGATCGGCAGCGCCTCGGACAACCGCGTCAGAAGCTGCTCGCGCGACAGGAGCCTCGCTATCTCCTGCTCGGCGTCCTTCTTCTCGGTGATGTCGCGAACCAGCAGGCAGACTGTCCTCGAAGACTCCTCGCCCCTGGCGATCGGGGCGAGCCTGACCTGGAACCACCGCATGCCTGCCGGAACCTCGAGGCGGTACTCCCAGGTCTCGGGGCGGTCGGTCTCGAGGACATGGCTGATGATCTGTTCCAGCCTGAGCCCGATCTCCTCGTTGGTCACCTCACGCACCGTTCGGCCGAGGACCTCGTTTCGCGGCGCCGCCAGCAGGGCGTCATTGACAGTCCAGATGCCGAGGTAGGTCCCGTTCTCGTCGAGCTCGAAGACGAGGTCGTCGAGTGACGAGAGAAGTGCGTGCAGGCGGGCTTCGCCGCCGCGCGCGCAGGCGGCCAGCTGGGGCCCGCCATCGTCGGCGACCGCGTTCGCGAGGCAAGTTCGGTCGATCACACGCGACTCTTTCCAGCGAGACTCGGCAAGTCGCTCGGCAGGGCCCTCTTGGGGCTGAATGGCCTGACGCGAGGACTTCCTCTCGCTGTCTTATCGACCGCGGCGTTCGCAGACTTGGGCCTCTTCACCCCTGTGATCACCCCTCGGACGACAGCCCCGCGCGTTTGGTGCCAAGCCGACGCTTTGGGCTGGCCAGGGGCGCTCAGATCGAGGACCATGAAGCTGTGAGTGACGAAGCTGCCCGGGCTGCGCGGTCAGCAGATCGCCGGCGGCGTCCCTCCGGAACCGGAGCGGCGCCCCGGGCGCGGGGTCTCGTGCACTTCGGGGCGCTCGTCGTGGCACTGCCCGCCTGCGCCGTCCTCGTCTGGCGAGGCGGCGCCGGTAGAGGCGTGGGCGTGTACGCAGTGGCGCTCGTCGGAATGTACGCCGCCAGCGCCACCTACCACCTGGGCTCGTGGTCTCCCGCCGCGCTCCGGCGCCTGCGCCAACTCGACTACGCCATGATCCCCGTGTACATCATGGCCTGCATAACGCCGTACTGCCTGCTCTGCGTCCCCGGCCGCGTGTCTCTCGTCGTGCTCGGGGTCGGCTGGTTCTGGGCGGGTGCCGACGTGCTGAGCACCGCGATCAGTTTCGAGGCGACCCGCCGTTTCACCTCGGTGTCGTACCTGTTGCTCGGGTGGCTCCCCATGGTCACCCTCCCCGAGGCGATCCATGCCCTCAGCGCCCCGCAGCTCGCCCTGTTCGGCTTGATGGGGTTCCTCTACACCGCTGGCGCCGGGGTCCTCGCCACGAGGTGGCCGGACCCCCGCCCGGACGTGTTCGGCTACCACGAGGTCTGGCACGCCATGGTCGTGGTCGCGAGCGCCTGCTATTTCGTCCTTGTCTGGTCCTTCGCCGTCCTTCGTCACTGAGAGGTCCAGGCGGTACCGCCTCAGGCGGCGGTCGTGCGCCGCTACCTGTCCGGCGAGCTGCCTAGGTCACACTTGGCCGGAGGTGGGACCGAGGACCTTGCCGTGGCCGGGGCGGGTGAGGGAGGCGATCGCACCGACGAGCGCGATGCCTGCACCGGCCACCATCGCCAGGTGATAGCCGGCCACATAGGCCGATGCCGCAGCTGCGCCCCGTCCTTGCCCGGTGAACAGCACGGCCTGGCCGCCGGCCCCGAGGCGAGAGGTGGCGAGCGCCCCGAGAACCCCGATGGAAAGGGTCTGGCCGAGAAAGCGCATCGTCCCGAGGATGCCGGAGGCGACCCCCAGTTGGGCTCGCGGCACCGATCCCATCACGGCCGAGGTGTTGGGAGAGCTGAAGGCCGCCATGCCCACCCCGACCACGACGAGATCGCCGATCAGCCGGGCCATGCTTGGCCGGGCAGGAAGCTGCGAGAGCATGAACAGGCCGGCACCGATGACGGCCATGCCCGCGCTGGCCAGCCAGCGAGAACCGACCACGTCCGAGGCACGTCCCGCCAGCCACGAGAGCGCGACCATGGCTGTCGGCGCGGCGATGAGGAGGAGTCCGGCTTGCTCGGGGCTGCGGCCGCTCACCACCTCCAAGAACACCGAGGTGAGCACAGTGACCGCGGCGAAGGCCATGTAGTTGGCAAGAGCGGCGAGATTGGCCGTCGCGAAGAGCCGGCTGCGCCGGAACAGCCCGACGTCGAGAAACGGCTCGGAGCGCCTGGACTCGTACGCCACCAAGGCGACCACGCCGCCTGCGCCACCGGCCATGAGAGCCAAGGACGAGACGGCGGTCCAGCCCCAGAGGGGAGCGAGGCTGACCCCCACCATCTCGGCCGCGAGCGCGCCGACGAACAGCGCGACCCCGGGCAGGTCGAGACCAGCCCGTGCCGCCCTAGGGTGCTCGGTGTGCCGCTCACTGGTGAGACGCCAGCCGAGGACGAGGCTTGCCGCTGCCACCGGGACATTGACATAGAAGATCGACCGCCAGCCCAACTGCTCGGTGAGGAGCCCGCCGAGTGCCGGCCCCAGGGCGAGACCGAGGTAGACGGCAGTGACGTTGAGGCCGAGAGCCTTGCCGCGTTCAGCCCCGGGAAAGGCCTCGGTGACGAGCGCCGTCGCTGTCGCCGCCAGCAGAGCCGCTCCGAGACCCTGGGTGCAGCGTGCGGCGAGGAGCCACGCCGACGAAGTTGCTGCCCCGGCGGCGGCCGATGCGAGCGCGAAGACGACGAGGCCGATCCGGTACAGGCGCAGACCGCCCCAGGCGTCGGCGAGGCGTCCCGCAGGGATGAGGGCGACGGTGAGCACGAGCAGGTAGCTGAGCTGCACCCAGAGCGCACCGACGAAGCTGAGGCGCAGGGCCGGCCCGATCTTGGGCAGGGCGACGGCGACGACACTGCCGTCGAAGGGAGCCATGAAGGCCCCGATGGCGGTCGCTGCGAGCAGGAGCCAGCGCCGCTCCGAGAGGCGGGCGGTGCCCCCTTCGCGCTGCTCGCGCTCTGCTCGGGCCATCAGTGGATCCGTTTCACCGAGCCCAGTCGACCCCGATTCGCCCGAGCCGGCAAGTCACAGCCGTGGCTCGAGGAGCGCGGCCGAAGGCCTGTGGCGCCGAGACCACGCACCTGCCTTCCCGGCAAGGGGAATTCGGCCCTAACGGTCGGGCGAACCTCAACCCATAATTCGTGGTATCGGCTCGGTGACGTCGATCGGAAGACCAAACGGCGCCGGGAGGAGGACATCATGAACGTCCCCGATGATCACGGCTTCAACTCGAAACAGGGAGATGAAGCGCCCGGCCCGGAGGTGCAGCAGCGAGCGCGTTCGGAGCCCACCATCTCGCAACCCCGCCGGGTGGAGCACACCGGGACTCCGGGAGGCCCGCTCGACGACCCAGGTGCGGCTGCTCGTGTCGCAACCGATCAGTACACGGAGGGCGACCAGTACACGGAGGGGAGGCTCACGTTGCAATCGAACCAGACGTCGCTGAGGGATCTGCTGGCCGGATACGACAGCGAAGTGGAGGATGCGTTTCGCGAGGTGCTCGAGTCCACCACCGGTAGCGACCGGGTCCGGGTCCTGCACAACACCTTGCGGCCCTCGATCTCGGTGCACGACGCGGTGGTCGTGTCAGCGCTGTGCCCATTGCTCGGGGACCTTCCCGGCGGCCGAGCGGTCGCCGACCGGCTCCGGCAAGGCTGTGAGGAGCGCGCCGAGCTGCTGGGCCGTTTCGAGGTGGCCAGCCACAATGTTGCAGCGCAGGACGTGTATCCGGTCTCCGGAGAGGAGATCGAGCGGATCCTGGAGGGCCTCGAACGCAGCTTCAGCGCCCACGTCCACCACGAGACCACCGAGGTGAGCGACTTGTTGGAGCTCGCCGCGGGAAGCCTCGAGCCCGACGTGGTCGCGGCGAGGATGGCGATGGCGGCCGAGCAGGCGCCCACCAGGGCTCACGCCGCGACGCTGAAGCATCCGCGATCGGCGCCGTTGCGCAAGCTCTACCGCAACTGGGACCGGTGGTACGACTGGAGTGACGCCCATCGGGGATGGTCCGGTGTCCCAATCAGATCCAGGTCGCCACGAGCACAGCAGGTGGACCTCCTCAAACACCAAGCAGTCGCATCGCCGCCATCGGTACGAGACCTCCTCGCGGGTTACGACGCGACGGTGGAGGCGATCATCGAGGAGTCAGCCTCTGCCCGGACCGCATCGGAGCGGGCAGAGGCGGCCCATCGGCTGAACGCTGCGATCACCATCCACGATTCGGTCCTCGGGGGCGTCTTGTGCCCCCTGTTGGAAGCTGTGCCGGACGGTGCGCTCTTGGCCGCGCGGATACGTGAGGGGTGCCGCCGG
Organism: Acidimicrobiales bacterium; assembly: GCA_050015255.1. GTDB lineage: Bacteria > Actinomycetota > Acidimicrobiia > Acidimicrobiales > Bog-793 > Fen-455. Next base: position 38,200 of record JBEKBT010000007.1, on the reverse strand, counting down.
CGCGCCGAGCTGCAACAAAGGTGGGACACGCTGATCAAACGAGCGTCGGCAGACGACGCTTATCGTCAGCACTCTTCCGAGGCGGAGGGGATCATCACATCTCTGATCGAGAGTTTCCGGTCTCACGAGACAGAGGAGACCTTCGACGTGACGGCGCTGCTCAAGGATCTTCCGGATAAGGCCTACCGCACCAAGACCTCGCCCTTCGCGGACGCCATGTGGCCCTGGTACAGCCAGGGTCCGGGTGCCTTGGCCCTCCACATGGCGCTGTGGGCCGAGTCCGCTCCCACCCGTGTCCACCCCTTGATGGTGCGGCACCCCACCAGCCGTGTCCTCAGGTCCTTCTACCACTGGGAGGACTATTTCCGGGACTACTGGGGTGACACGGCCCTCGGGCGGTGGCTCGCGCCGGAACTCCCGGCGCAACCGTTCTCGGGCAAGAGTCAAAACTAGGCCCGAAAAGCGCGCCCGCGCGGTCCTGGACGCGAGCGCCGCGGAAGGTCCTGGACGCGAGAGCCGCCGAAGGACCGATGCCTGCATCCCGTCACGATGCCCGGCACAGAACCGGTGGTCGCGCTCGAGCCATTAGGTCGTGTTGACGATGAGCACCGAGCACGGGGCGGAGTGGGCGATGGCGTTCGGCACGCTGCCGAGCACGCGTTTCAGCCCTCTCATGCCCTTGTTGCCGACGACGATCAGCTCCACGTTCTGCTCCACGGCGGTGGCGAGGATCCGTTCGACCACGAAACCGGTCATCACGTGCGTCTGCACCGAGACGCCTTTTGCCCGCGCCTCAGATGCCATCGCCTCGGTCAGGGTCTCCGCAAAGCTCCAGGGCTCGGCTCCCCCCGGATAGGGGGCGCCTATTCTCGCCCACCCCGCGGCGCCGCCCTCATCGGAGCGCCACACGTTCACTATGTGGAGGGTCGCGCCGAGGGTCTTCGCGAGCTCGGTCGCCACCCGGACGGCTTCGGCGGCGGTCTCGGAACCGTCTGTAGCCACAAGCATCGATCTGTACATCTCCCCCTCCTGTTGTCGATGGTGTCGCGAACCTATCGTCGATGGTGTCGCGAACCGTAGCTGCCGACAGCTCCTCGAATCCCGCGCGACCCAGCCGCGTCGAAAGGCTCTCGAGAGCCGTCAGCGAGTCTCGGTCGCGAGACGTATGCCGAATCCGATCAACGCCGCCGGGTGGGATTGTGCACGGCGGCGGGCACCTTGACCGGGCCGCTGGGCTGGGCCCTGGCGGTCACGCTGGCCTTCGCTTGTTGCAAGGGACCCGACAGGGCAGGTGACGTCCGACACCGGTTTCTCAAACCCGTAGCCAGGCAGACGTGGGCCGGGTGTTATCCGGCTAGGGCGCCTCGCCACCCGCTGGTTCGGCACCTGGTCTCGTCGAGCCTCCCCTGACCGCCTTCGCGCACTTCTTGAGACTGCTGATCAGCGCCGACAGTTGGCCTGCGTCCGGAAACAGAGCGCCCTGCACGTGGAGCGGGCGATCTTCCGATGAGCTCTCGCCGAGCCAGACGCCGGTGAGATCCAGCCGAACGAGTTGTACCGTCTCGCCCCCGAAGTGCAGCTCGGCACTGCTCGCTGTGACATTGGCGAGGAGCATGTCGCCCTGGGAGAGCTCGGACGTCTCGGTCCAGAGAGCCCGAGCAGGGTTTGCGAGCGCGGCGGCCCCCCACGGCTCACGGGCCATGATCGCGCGGAGCCCGAAGGCGAGCTCATCGGCCTGATCGGGGTTGAGCACCGCGCCGATCCCGCGCTGTGCCATCCGCAAGCCGGAGTCGAGCTCAGCGACCGGGACCCCGATCATGCCGATCCGCACGAACGGCGTCGCCTGCTCGGCCACCGCGACCTCACCACCTTGCACGGCGACCGCGTGCACGAGCAGGTCATCGCCGAGTACGTGGAACTCGGGTGATTCCGGCGGCACGACGATCGGCGGGTTCATCACACCTCAGGCTAATGGGACTCACCTCTTGACCTCGAATCTGTCTGGTGCCGCCCGGTCGGGCGGCGGCGCAGGGCCGGTCCCGGTGCGAGCTTCAGCTCCCAGTACGGACTGCCCTTGGAGTGCACGGGCGGGTCTTCGCCTCCGTCCTGTTTCTCGTGTTCGCCGCCCTGCTTGGTCTCGGTGCCGCCTCCTGGCCGGCGCGCCGAGCAGCGAAGCTTGACGTGTTGGCTGCGATAGCGGCCGACTAGCGATCACGTCACCGGCGACGGCAACAGCGCGGCTGCTGCGGTTGGGAAGGTCGAGGCGAAGCCAGCGTTCTGGTGAGTGAGGGTGCCGGCCGTCTGCTGCTTGCAAAGGGCGCGAGCTAATTCGTATAGTAAAGAAATGCCGCGGAGACGGGGTACGCCGGAGCTGATGCGGGGTCTCAATCGCAGCATTGTCATTAGCGCGATCCGCGAGCATGGGAGCCTCTCTCGGGCTGACCTGGTCCGCTTCACCTCGATCAGCCCTGCCTCGATGTCTGCGATCGTCTCGGATCTGATGGAAGAGGGACTGGTCCGCGAGGAAGGCACCACGTCGTCAGACCTCGGTAGGCCTGGACGGCTGGTGCGGTTCGCGGACGACGTGCTCTTCCTCGGCTGTGACCTCGCCTGGGCGGAGGGCTGCCGAGTCGGTCTCATGCGCCTCTCCGGTGAGCTGATCGACTCGTGCGTGCTCGATGTTCCGGCTCCAGCTCCGAATACCGAGCGCGTCGCCCGGCTTCTGGCCGAGTACATCGACGAGGCGACCTCGCGTTGCGCCCCGGCCCGCATAGTCGGGGCAGGGATCGGTGTGCCGGGAGTCGTCGACCCGAGAACGGGGCACGTGGAGATAGCCGCCCTTCTCGGATGGGAAGACGCCGAGCTCGGGGAGCTCCTGAGTGACCGCTTGCGCATCCCGGTCTCTGTCGACAACGACGTGGCGTTCGCGCTCGCTGCCGAGGTCGATCGTGGCGCCGCGACGAAAGCCCGCAATGTCGTTCTCGTGACTTTCGCCGAGGGCGTGGGCGGGGCAGTGCTCTTGGACGGGAAGATCTATCGCGGGCGGGGAGTAGCCGGCCGAGCGGGCTACATGGTTACCGACGCGTCAGGAGCAGACGGGGTCTACCACGACATTGGCATGCTCGAGGGCCGCCTTTTCGAGCTGGTGGCCGAGGATGCCCGTCGAGACGGAATCGACGCGGCACAGTGCGAGCGGCAGACGGCTCACCTGATTCACCAGCTCGGACGTTCGCGTGGAGCTGTCGAGTTCTCCGAGGACATCTGCGACCAACTTGTCCGAACGATCGCCGCCGCCCTGGCTTCTTCGATTGCGCTCCTCGATCCCGAGGTCGTGCTGCTCTCGGGCTGGATTGAGCTCGGCGGTCAGGCGATGCTCGATCAGGTCATCGGGCATATCCGCCGTTTGGTGCCGAGCATGCCGGTGACGCAGTTCTCGTCTTTGGGCGACGACCGAGTCGTAATCGGCGCAGCGCTTGCCGCTCGCAGGGAAACGCTTGCTGACGTTCAGGTAGTGGAAGCCGCGATATAGGCACCGGCGAAGATCTCGCCGGTCTCACGGAGGAAGCGACGTCATGGTGACTTTGACGCCCTTGATCAGGTTATGCGAAGTCATCACAGGATCTCTTGGCGGATGAATGGTAATCGGCCGATCCTCTTCGAGGCTCGGCCGGCACGTGTGAGAAAGGAGTGATGGGGTCGGGATATTCGTTCCGGCGTCGAAGACGTCCGGGCAACGACGAGGCCGGTAGCTGTAATCGTCCTCTGTCACCTAACTGGAGGTATCGCAACATGAATCACATTTCAAAGAACAGACAGGGTTGGCGACGGTTCATCAAGCCGTTGATCGCGGTGGCGACCGTCGCCAGTTGTGCCACGACAACCGCCGTCATCGCCGCTCCACAAGTCGGAGCGTCGTCCCCGGTGACCATCACCTACCTGACCCACTGGGGGCCAACTCAGGTCAACATGTTGAAGGCCGATGCCGCGGCGTTCCACAAGATCAATCCGAACATCACGGTGGACTTCCAAGCAGTGCCGTTTGGGAACCTTCTTTCCACGATCGACACCCAGGGGCCATCCGGAAACGGGTGGACGATTGCGGGCGTCTACGACCTTTGGCTGCCGGCACTCGTCAACGGTGGTCTCGCGGCAAGCGCACCGTCGGCCGACGCGTCCGACGTGAAGGCAAACTGGCCGGCCAACCTTGTGGCCGACGTGACGAAGAGCGGCGCTGTGCGCGGATTCCCGAACGAGGTCGACCTCTACGCGCTGAACTACAACAAGGCGCTTTTCAAGGCGGCAGGCATCGCTCAGCCACCGGCGAACTGGACCGAGCTTGTCACTGACGCGAAGAAGCTCACGATCCCGAGCAAGGGCCAACAGGGTTTCGGCGTGATCACCGACTGGGCTGCCGGTGTTGTTCACCCGTGGCTTTCGCTCGTGGACTCGGACGGCGGGTCACTGCTCACCGGACTGACGCCCAACCTCAAGAGCAGAGCGCCGATGGCCGCGTCCAACCTCTACGCTGAGCTCGTGAAGGCCGGTTCAACAGTCGCCACGATGAGCACTGCCAACGCGGAGACAACCGGTCCATACCTGGACAACTTCACGTCGGGCAAGACTGCCATGATCATCATGGCGAACTGGTGGGAGGCCGATCTCCAGTCGGCCATGGGATCCAAGTTCTCCGACATCGGCACCGCACCGATTCCGATCGGTCCGAACGGCACGAAGTCCTCTAGCGTCTCGTACTCGTGGTTGACGATTGTGAACGGGAAGGCGAACAGCGCGAAGCAGGCGGCCGCGTGGGAGTTCCTCCAGTACCTCAATGGACCGAAGAGCGGTACGAAAGGATCCTCCGCGATGGGCGATGCCCTGATCTCGATGGGGATCCTGCCAAGTCGCCTGAGCGATGTCACTGCGCACAAAGCTCAGCTGAACAGCCCATTCCTCAAGACCTATGTCTCAGAACTGCCGAACGCGACGCCGTTCCCGACGGTGCTCGGTGGTGAGCAGATGACCGACACACTGCAGACGGCAATCGAGTCCATCGACTTCGGACAGGCATCACCTGCCGCGGCGATGCAGTCGGCGCAAAGTCAGATAAGTTCGATCCTCAAGAGCGCGAACCGCTAGTCGCGAGCAGCTAGTAAGGAACACGGACGATGACTGCCGGAGTCCAGTCGGCAGTACTGTTCCCCTCCCGCAAACGCCACGCTGGCGGGAGGGGAACGCGTCGTTCTCGGCGGTTGCATGAGGGACGGTGGGGGGCTTTCCTGCTCTCACCGGCGCTGGCCGTCGTGATCTGCTTCGTGTTCGCACCGATCGCTTTGACCATTTGGATTAGCTTCCACAACTGGTCCATGCTGACGCCGATCACCCAGATGCCGTGGGTCGGCCTCTCGAACTACCGGACCATCTTTGATGATCCGACGTTCCGATCGTCCTTGATGGACACCGTCATCTATGTCGGCCTTGTTGTCGCACTGACCGTTCCGCTGGCGACGCTCATCGGAATGCTCCTGTATTTCCCCCGGAACCGCCTGAAGGGGTTCGCGAGCACCGCGTTGTTCGCCACCTACGTCATCCCAACCGTCGCAGTGGCAATCGTGTGGGGAGCGCTCTATGAACCTTCGTACGGGCCTCTTGCCGAGATGTTCAAGGCAGTCGGCTTGCCCGCGCCGGCCTTCCTGTCGTCGCCATCGACGGCGCTCGTCTCGTTAGTTGCGTTCAACATCTGGCAGATGCTCGGCTACTACACGGTGTTGATGATCGCCGGGCTCACCCAGATCCCAGGCGAGCTCTACGAGGTGGCCAGCATCGACGGGGCGGGAGTAGTTCGTCAGACTTTCAGCATCACTTTGCCGCTCTTGCGTCGCACGATGACGTTTGTCATCCTCATCGCCTTGATCAACGCCGTGCAAGTCTTTGATCCGGTATACCTTTTGACTCAAGGTGGCCCGATCAATTCGACCGACGTCATCTCCTACGAGATTCAGCGAACGGCCTTTGAGTACGGGCTCGCCGGTCAGGCGAGCGCGATGTCCGTCTCACTGCTCGTCGTGCTTGGTGCCGTGGCGGCCATTCTGCTCGGACTCATGCGGGAAAGATCACGATGAGCGCGCTTGGCACCGCTTCGACGAAGGACCTGGTGGCGGAGGACCGGAGTCGCACGGAAACTCCACGACGCCGGCGGCGCCGGATCCACCTCTCAAAGATGCTGATCAGTTTCGCGATCGGCTTGGTCATCTTGTTCCCGCTCTTCCCGCTCTACTGGCTCGTGATCTCCAGCCTGAAGAGCACCCATGAGCTCTTGCAAGCTCCTCCGAGCTGGGTTCCTGCCCACCCGAGCTTCGGCGCCTTCAAGGAAGCCTTCGACGCGGTTCCCTTCGCCCATTCCTTCTTCAACAGCTTCGCCTACGCCGGCACCGCGACGGTCTCCGTGCTCGTGACCTCGATGATGGCCGGCTACGTCTTCTCCAAGTACCGCTTTCGTGGGCGCGACCTGTTGTTCTGGTTGATCGTCGCAACGATGTTCATGCCGCCGATCGTGACCATCATCCCGCTGTACTGGTTGATCTCTCGGCTCGGTCTCGCCGACTCCTACCTCGGGGTGGTGCTCCCGTGGCTCGCGAATGCCTTCGGCATCTTCCTGATGCGCCAATTCATAGGCGACCTGCCTGACGAGCTCATCGACGCAGCGCGCATCGATGGCGCGAACGAGCTGCGCATTCTTTGGCGAGTGGTCGCGCCGCTGATGCGACCCGCGGTAGTCACGCTCGGGGTTTTCTCATTTGTCTACTACTGGAACAATTTTCTCTGGCCGCTCACGGTGCTCCAGACGACCAGCAAGTATCCGGTCGTGCTCGCGCTCTATCAACTGCTGTCGTTCAACATGAGCGCCCAGTATGAGAACGTGGTGCTCGCCGGCGCGTTGGTCGCGAGCCTTCCGACGATCATCGTGTTTCTGCTGGCGCAACGAGTTTTCGTGCAGGGCATAGCGAGGGTGGGCGTGAAGGGATGAGGGCCGCGGCCACCTGGCGGGTGGGCATCGATCTCGGCGGGACCTCGCTGCGACTGCTAGGCGAGAGCGACAACGGCGAGCGATCAGAGGTCACGACGGTGCCGACTCCTCGCGACTATGAGGATCTCCTCGGCCAGATCGAGTCGCTGCTCAGCTCTGTCGTCGCGGGCCCGATCGTGTCGATCGGGTGTGGGATCTGCGGCACCTTGGATGGCACCCGCCCAGTCTTTGTTCCGGCCCTTCCCTGGATCGAGGATCGTCCCCTCGGCGATGACCTCGCCAAGCTCTCGGAGGCAGCGGTGGTGCTCGGCTTGGACGGCCACTACGCACTTCTCGCCGAGGCGGTCGAGGGATCTGCAATTGGCCACGACTCTGTCGTGCTCGTCGCCGCCGGGACGGGCATTGGCGGGGCGATCATGATCGACCGCAGGATCTGGCGAGGCGCTCGAGGCAGCGCGGGATCTCTGGGATGGCTGAGCGCCCCGGGAGGCAGGGACGACACCGACCACGGCCGTTTCGAACAAGTCGCCTCTGGCACGGCGCTGTCGGAGGCTGCCCGTGCGTATCGCCCAGGTTGGACGGGAGAGAGTCTCATCACTGCGGCGCGTGCCGGTGAGAGAGGTGCTGCGGCCGTGGCCGACCGGTTCGGACGGGACTTCGGACGCGGGCTGGCCGCACTGGCGAGCGTGCTCGATCCCGAGGTGATCGTCATCGCCGGCGGCCTGTGCGAGGCGATGGACGTGCTCAGCCCGTCGATCGATCGCGCCATGCGTGATTGCGCCTCGCCGAACGGGCGCCACGTTCCGGTACGTGCCGCTGCGCTCGGGCCGCACGCCGGAGTGGTCGGTGCACTCCTGGCGACAAAGCTCGACAAGGACATCTGGCTGTGATGACCCTGACTGCCTGTTAGGCGATCAAGGCGTCTTGGCCCATGGCGCTGAACAAGCTCACCGCATACCAAAAGGAGAGATCATGGCAACCGAGAGGTACACCGATCGGGTCGTCGAGCTGCTCGAACAGCTCGTTACCACCCAAGACGAAGTCCTCGACGAGGTGGCGCGCCACTGTGGCGATACGTTGTCCTCGGGCGGGCTCGTCCACCTGTTCGGAAGCGGGCATTCAGTCATGCCCGTGCTCGATGCGTTTCCCCGCTATGGCAGCTTCGTCGGCTTTCATCCCCTCACCGATCCGCGCCTCATGTGGCACAACGTGCTCGGCCCCGGCGGGGTCCGCGAACTGCAGTGGCTCGAACGCGCCGAGCACTACATCCCGAAGTTCCTCGATCATGAGCCGATGAATGCCGGCGACGTGCTCATCGTCTACTCCCATGGCGGCAGGAATTCCGCAGGAATCGAGGCGGCGCTCTATGCACGTCAACGCGGGATCTTCACCGTCGCGGTCACCGCGGTCGTCAATAGGGAACTTCCTCAAGAGCACTCCAGCGGTAAGCACCTCTCTGAGGTCTGCGACCTGAGCATCGACACTGGCGTGCCGGTGGAGGATGCCGTCGTCACGGTCCCGGGTTGGCCTCGACCTGTCGGCGGGTCGTCGACAGTGGTGGCGTGCGTCGTGAGCCATGAGATCGTCACCCGCACCGCCCGAGTTCTCGCCAGCCGGGGCGAGACCCTGCCAACCTTCGTCTCGCCGACGGTGGCCGGCGCTTCCCTCCTGACAAACGACGAGGTCTTTCTCGCTCATCGTCGCCGTTTGCACGCCGCGGAGGAAAAGGCGCTGCAATGAGCGTTGCTCGCTCGGCTGAGACGTCTATCGCGAGCGGAGCCGGCAACCCCTGCCGGGACGTCACAGATCCCTATGAGCTCCGCTGCCTTCTTGCCTGGTCCGGGGAGCGGCTCACACCATGAGACGTGCAGTGCTCGGACAGGACGTGCACGCGGACATGGCCGAACAGCCTGACGTCGTCGCCAGGCTGTTCGCGCGCCACGAGGAAATCGTGGACGGGATCGGGAGCAAAGGACTCCTTCCGGCGCGCGGCGTGATGCTCGTGGCCCGGGGGTCGTCGGACAACGCCGCCGTCTATGCGCGCTATCTCCTCGAGCTGGCGACTCGGGCTCCCGTCGCGCTCGCGGCACCGAGCCTGTACACGCGCTACCACAGCCAGACGCGAGTGGACGGCTGGACCGTTGTGGCGATCAGCCAGTCGGGTGCAACACCCGAGATCGTCACTACCGTCGATGCCCTTTGTGCGCAAGGTGCCCGGGCGATCGCCATCACGAACGACGCCGAGTCGCCGCTCGTTGATCGCTGCGAGTTCACGATCGCACTCGACTGCGGACCCGAGCGAGCCATACCGGCGACGAAGACCTTCACCGCCTCGCTCGCCGCGATCGCAGCCATCGCTCGTGCGGTCTCACCTGACGCCTGGTCTGAAGGCGACGAACGCCACGTGGTCGAGTCGCTCAGTGCCGTTCTTGCAGACCGCGAGCCCCTCGGGGCGATTGCCGAAGGTCTCCTCGGGGAGGAGATGATCTCCCACCTGGGTCGAGGGTTCGGTTTTGCCGTCGCGCTCGAGGGCGCGCTCAAGTACCGGGAGATGACCGGGCGCGTCGCCGAGGGGATTTCGGCGTCGGACTACCTGCACGGTCCGATTGCCGCCGCGAACTCACGAACCTGCGTCGTGGCCTACCTCAACGCCGGCCCGACGACCGCCGACGTTCGCTCCACGGCGAACGCGGCCAAGAGCCGCGGAGCGCACCTGGTTCTTGTCACCGACGATCGAGAAGGTACCGACGGAGCACAAGAGCTTCTCGTTCCTCGCGAACCTGTCGAAGCGCTCAGCGTTTTCGCACTCGCGCTGCGCGCGCAGCAGCTCGCGTTCGCCTGTGCTGAGCGCGCGGGCATCGACCCCGACAAACCGGTCGGGTTGCACAAGATCACCCTCACCGCGTGACGAGAGCGCTTCTGAGCGATGGCGCTGTTTGACCGTGACCCGGCGGCTCTCGCCCCTCGGCGGCCCGAGCCTTTGCCCGACCGGGTACCCGAGGCGCTCGCAACGGGAGCGGACCGCGGTCTTCGCAGCGATCTCGGTCGGCTCGTCGGCGACCACAACGTGTTCGGAAAGGTAAGTGATCTCGTTCGCTACGCGACCGACGCCAGTCCCTACCGGCTGATCCCACGGGTCGTCGCTTCCCCGGAGAACGCCGCACAACTCGCATCGGTCCTTTCCTATGCAAAGCGGGAGCAGCTCGGCGTCACGTTCCGGTCGGGTGGCACAAGCCTGAGCGGTCAGGCGCAAGGAGACGGGATCCTCCTCGACGTTCGCCGCCACTTCCAGGGCGGTCAGGTCCTCGAGGAGGGTCGCAAGGTGCGCCTCGGGCCCGGGACGACCCTCGCACGGGCGAACGCGCTCTTAGCGCCTTTTGCGACCTGCCTTGGGCCGGATCCGGCCAGCAGCGTCGCGGCCACCATCGGCGGGGTTGTCGCGAACAATGCGAGCGGCATGACCTGCGGCGTGAGGTGGGACAGCTACCACACCCTGCGTGGCGCGGTGCTCGTGCTCGCTTCGGGAACGGTCGTCGACACCACGGCACGCGAGGCCGACGAGATCTTCGGCCTGGCGGAGCCACAGATCGCGGCCGGCCTGATGGAGCTCAAGGCGCGCATCGAGGCTGACACGTCGCTCGTCGGGCGGATTCGCGCAAAGCACCGCCTGAAGAACACGAACGGCTACCGGCTCGACGCCTTCTTGGACGGCGACACGCCCGTCGCTATCCTCGAGCGCCTCGTCGTCGGCTCCGAGGGAACACTCGCCTTCCTCGCCGAGGCGACCTTTGACGCTGTTCCGGTTCGTCCACTTCGCGCGAGCGCGCTGTTGTTCTTCTCGCGTCTCGAGGACGCCGCCGGCTGCGTGCCGGCGTTCAATAAGGCCGGGGCCAGCGCGCTCGAGCTCATGGATGCGACGACGATCGCTCGGGTCCGCCGAGGCGGGCACGAGCGAGTGTTCAAGGACGTTGACAAGGACGCCCACGGTCTGCTCGTGGAGTTCAGAGCGAGCGACTTCGACGAACTCGGCGCGCGCCAACAAGCGGGCGAAGTGATCCTTTCCGGACTCGACCTCCTCGCCCCGGCGAGCTTTACGAGAGATTCGAAGATCGCCGACGAGCTCTGGAGGGTGCGCTCCGGCATCCTCGTCACGACCGGCAGTCGCCGCCCGCAGGGGACTTCGCTCATTCTCGAGGACGTCTGCGTTCCACCCGATCGCCTCGCGGAGGCGGTGCACGAGATCGAGGCCTCGCTCGACCGGCACGGTTTTGGAGGTGCCGGTGTTTTCGGCCACGCCGCCGCGGGGAACCTCCACTTCCTCCTGACTCCTTCGTTCAACGACGAGCGCGAACGGGCGCGCTATGGCGAGTTCATGGAGGAGCTGGTCGATCTCGTGACGCTGCGATTCGACGGCTCGCTCAAGGCTGAGCACGGAACCGGCCGGAACATGTCCCCGTTTCTCGCACGAGAGTGGGGCCCGAAGGCGACCGAGTTGATGTGGGCGACCAAACGACTCCTCGACCCCGACATGGTGCTGGGTCCCGGCGTGATGCTGAACGGCGACCCGCGGGCTCACATGGACCACCTCCACTCGTCACCGCAAGTCGAGCCGGAAGTCGACGGTTGCATCGAGTGCGGGTACTGCGAACCGTCGTGCCCGAGCCGATCCCTGACGACGACGCCCCGCCAGCGGATCGCGCTCCGCCGGGAGATGCAGCGTCAGCCGGCTCGCGCGCTGGTTCTCGCTGAGCTGCTCGCGGCCTATGAGTACGACGCCATCCAAACCTGTGCCGGTGACGGTTCGTGCGCCCTCTCCTGTCCGATCGGAATCGACACCGGAAGCCTCATGAAGGATTTCCGCCACCTCGAGCACACGCGCCGTTCCGAGCTCGTCGCGCTGACGCTCGCACGACACTGGGGGTTCGTCGAGAGGCTCGCTCGTACAGCGCTGCGCGTGGGCTACCTCGCCGAGCGCACGGCCGGGCGGCGACGATTCGAGGCGATTTTCGTGGCCCTGCGGCGCTTGGTCAGCCCCGAGCTCCTCCCGAGCTGGATCGAAGCGACGCCCTATCCGCAGACGGCCCGACTGCCCACGACCCATCGGTCCGCGGCCGCAGCGGTCTACTTTCCCGCCTGCGTCAACCGGATCTTCGGGAGCGCGACGGGACACGAGCGAGAACGCACGGTGATCAGAGCCCTAGTCGAGGTTTCTCGGCGCGCCGGGCTGCCACTGTGGATACCAGACGACGTAGCGGGTCTATGTTGCGCAACGGTCTGGCACTCAAAAGGGTTTGAGCGGGCGAATGAGTTCGCAGCGAACGGCATTCTGGAGGCATTCTGGCGATGGAGCGACGGCGGTCGACTGCGCATCGTCACCGACGCCAGCTCTTGCGCTCTGGGTCTTTCCCGGGAGATCCTGCCCTATCTGAGTGATTCGAATCGCCGCCGTCACGAGAAGATCGAGATACTCGACTCGATCACGTGGGCGACTCACGAGTTGCTCCCGCGTCTTCAGATCACCCGTCGTGTCAAGCGAGTCGTCGTCCATCCGACCTGCTCCGTCCACCAACTCGAGGAAGTCGACGACCTGATGGAGATCGCCCGCAGGCTCGGTGACGAGGTTCTCGTTCCAGCGGGGGCGACATGCTGCGGGTTTGCCGGCGATCGCGGCTTCCTCCACCCGGAACTGGCCGCCTCTGCAACTGCTCAGCTCTCGGCCGAGCTCGTGCCGGGAGCGGCAGACGCCTATCTCTCGAGCAATCGAACCTGCGAGATCGGTCTGCGAGAGGCAACGGGGGCGCGCTACGAATCGTTTCTCCTGCTTCTCGAGGAGCTCACTCTGACCCAGCAGACGACGCGATCTTGACCGCACTCAAGCAGTCGGGGGCCATCCACTTCATTCCGCAAGTATCCCGTCGGCCGTGGCGGGCGAGTCACCGTCAGGCCGCGCTTGCTCCTCTGAGAGGAGAGACTCCCGCGCGAATACATGGCTCAGTGATCCCCATGCCTCCTCGGTGCACCACACCGGAATCCGGTGGAGGGGCACCGCTCGTCGGAGCTCTTGTGGACCCACATGTTGCTGTCCGGTCCAAACATCGACCCAACGACCCACCGGCAGGTAGCCGGTCCAACTGCATCCATCGGGTTCAGTGACAGGTGCCACAAGCAGTGCATCTCCCAACATGTACTGATGCGGATAGGCCCAGACGTTCTGGTCGTTCGGGAACATTAGGGCCAGTGACCGCATGAGGGGGAGGTCACGCGCAATGGCAGCTCTTGTTTGCTCAGCAAGGTAGGGAACCAGTCGTTCTCGGAGATGAGCATAGAAACGGAAGGCCACGAGCACAGTTGGATCGCCGTGACGCTCGGCGATATTCCAAGGAGTCCGGTCCCGCGATGGGTGCCGATGAAAATTGTATTCCGAGTGGTATTGCATGATCGGACTGAAACACGCGGTCGCCGTAGCTCGGAGGTAAAGATCCGCGTCGGGAATCTCGCCCGAGAACCCCGCGAGGTCCCACCCCCAGTAGGTGATGCCGCATGCTCCGGCGGTCAGGCCGGCAATGATCGAGGCTCGATAAGCTTCCCAGGAAGAGTCTTCATCACCCGCCCAGAAACAACCGTGGGGCTGGGACCCGGCGTAGCCCGATCGGCTGAAGGTCACCGGAGGACGACCGCACGATGCCAGGAGGTCGCCGTAGGCCGAGGCGTAATGAACCGGGTAGAGGTTGTTGCCCTCGTCGCCACGCCTGCCATCGGCGTAGATCAGATCGTGTCCCCAGACGTGCTCGCCTCCGTCAGTCTTGAAGCCGTCGATACCCAGCTCCTCCACCAGATACCGACGCTTGGCCAGCCACCAGGCGCGCGCCTCGTACGAGGTCAGATCTGGCAGCAGGGCAAGAGGAAACCACCAGCCGCGGTTCCGGTAGGGCCGTCCATCTGCTTCGCGGACGCAGTAACCCTTGGTCACCATGATGTCGACGTCGGCGCGCGCCTGACCTGTGGGGCGAGGTCGCATCTGCTGGAGAGGAATTTGCCAGAGGATGAGGCGTATGTCGCGTCGGTGCAGTTCCTCGACGAGCCCTTTCGGGTCGGGCCAGGTGCCTTCGGGTGGGAAGTCGAAGTCACCCAAGTGATGAGGGCTACCGTCAGCGTGGACCTCGTAATGAGCGTCTCGGAAGGCGACGAATGTGCTCTCGTCGCTCCACGCCTCGATTACGACGACACCTACAGGGATGTCCTCCTCTTCGTGGCGCGCAACCTCATCGAGCACCTTTCTTTGGGTGTTCCATTCATTACTGCTGGCCCAGAGTCGATGGACCCAGTCTGGCAGCAGACGTGGACGCCCAACGCCCTGGAGGAACCCCGATAACACCCTCTGCGGATCCCCCTCGAAAACCTCGAATTGCAACTCTTCGTTGGGTTCACCGCCCAGATCAACCTCGATCCAAAGCTCGTCTTGCGACCTCACCCCGACGTCGTACCAGGCACGGCGGGAGGTTCGGAGATGAAAGCCCCAGCCGGCACCTCCGATCACGTGAGCGAAGGGCATCGGCAGGTAGGTCCGACCGGTTGCTGCCTGTCCCTTGTACTGCTCAAACACCACCGAGTCGAGGATGTGACCGCGCTGATCCTGGCGGTCGTAGCGTTCGCCGAAGCCGAGGACGTGCTCGTCTTGCTCTAGCGGCAGGGCAAATCGCACCCTCAAGGCGCCGTCGACGTCCACCAGCCATCGGGTGGAACCCGGTACCACTCGGTTCGGCCCGATAACCTCGAGCCGCCCTCCAAGCTCCTGCCAAGACGCCGCCTTGACGGTGAACCAGCGCGTTCGGGTCGGTCGACCTTCGGAGGTGATGCCGGTGAAGCGGTAACGGGCTGTCCCGTAGACCTGCATCGGCGGTACTGACGTGGACCACGGTACTCCGCGTCCGGTGACCTTGCTAGCGACTGCGCTGAGATGGGTACTTGCCACCCGTTCCTCTGACACCAAGGATTGGGCGACCTGCGTCGCTCGGCGGTCGAGCTCGAAAACGACCTTCGAACCAGCATCCACCCACTCGCAAGAGATCGCCTCCACTTGGTCGGGGGCAAGGACGCGCAGCTCGATCGGCTCCCCGGCAATCGGTCGGGCGGGGACCCGCTGGTCGTCGGTGAGCAAGTAGGGATGCTCGGAGCCGAAGGGGCGGTGGTGGATCAAGCGTGCAAGCCCAGCTCGTCTGCGAGGATCAGGTACATACCGTGAGACCAGAGAAGCGGCGTGGCAATCGGGCCCCAGCGTTGGAGCCACTCGTCGAAACGCTCTGGGTGTTGCAATGGTGCGCTTACCTGCTCGGGAAACTCGCTCGAAGCCGTCGCCGCACTCGCGATCCATTCGAGCGCGGCCAGTGCTGATTCGCGCCTGCCGAGACGTAGGCGAGCAAGCCCGAGAAAACCAGTAAGCAACGGCCAGCGCCCACCACCGTAGAAGGTGTCACCCACGTAACGAAACACCCCATTCTCCAGCACAAGATCCTGCTCAATTCTTTCCAGAGTCGCTGTAGCGGTAGCCTCGTCAACAACGGTGAACGGTGCCAAACAGGCGAGCAGACTGCCATCGACCGCCTCACCACCTAGCCACTTGACCAGGTGACCCTGGACCGTCCCATCCTCCTTTACCCTGGAACGAATTCGGTCTAGGTGTACCGCTGCCTCTGCTGCCAACCCATCGTCAAGCAGTCCCAATTCCAGCACTGCGGCTATGCCAGCGGCGATGGCTCCCAGGGTCGATACGTGGTGGTCCTCGGGATGTTCCTCCCACCAGTCGTAACAGGGCAACTCCCACGAAGCCATGAGATAGCTGACCGCAACATCGACTGCCTCGCGGTAAGGCCGTGGGTCACCGTGGTGACGTCTTAGGTGGGCACAGAGCGACCATAGCCAGCTTCCGTAGCCATCCACCTGGAAGTTCCACCAGTCATCGCCTGCCTCCTCGCCCTCCAAGGTGTACCTAGTCGGAAGAAGCGTGTCACGCTCGACCGGGAGCCCTTGGCGGATCTGCTCAACAATTCTGTCCACGCGAACAGAGCGGCTCCGTAGCACTTCGCTGCACCAGCGGTGGAACGCCTCCGCTGGCCCCACCTCGCCATGTCGGCTCAGCCCTTCGGCGACAAAAGAGCCGTCTCGAAACCAACAGAAGTTGTAGGCCGGAAAGTACGGCGATGCTGGGAATGCGCCACTTTCATGCTGATGGATGGTGACTATTTGGCAGCTCTGAGTGACGAGATCGACGAGTCGTGGCTCTACGGAGGCGACACCCTCGGCCATTGACATATCCACTGTCGTGCGCTCCTGATTGGGTACGAGAAGGGGGGGGCCGCCCGCTTCGCTGGCCGCCCCCCGCTTCGCTGATAGTTACCTGACCCGCAACACCACTACTTGAGAAGGCCGTCGACTTGGGTGGCCGCGTGATTCAAGTCGGCCGCCACCGTCCCGCTGCCGTCAGCGGCATTCGTGAGGGCGTCGTTCACGAAAGTCTCCATCTGGTTCTCCTGCGTGATCACCGGGGCGAGCGAGGGCGCCTTGAGTGCTTCGAACACTGCAGCACGGTTCTGCGGAGGGGTGGCGGTTAGGTACGAGCTCTCCAGGGATGTGTTCGCTACCGGCGCCAGCTCCCAGTTCGAGGTCACGCGCCTTAGGACGGATACCTTCGAGCTGGTGAAGTAGTCGACCCACTTCCAGGCAGCAGCGGTATTCGGCGTCTTCGCGTTGACCACGACGCCATCAAAGAAGACCGCACTGGCCTTTGTGGTGTCGCCGGGCTCGACGACGACGTTCCACTTGAAGGGGACCTTGGTCAACCCGGCAAACTGCCAGTTGCCGTTGATCCACATGGCAAGCTTCCCCGATTCGAACAAGTTGGTGTCAAAGTTCGGGGTATTCCCGATCTGGGCCAATGTCGGCATTGTGGTGCCCAACTTGGAGATCAGGTGCTCTGCGGCGGCCACGCCTGCCGGGCTGTTAAATTTCGCCTTGGTCTTGCTGGCATTGAAGAACTGGCCACCGGCCTGGTTGAGCGCCTTGTAGAACTCATTGAAGGTCACTGGTTGGAACAGGCCCCACACACCAGTGGAAGAATTCGTCAGCTGTTTGCCTGCGGCCATCTCCTGCTTCCACGTCCACGAAGTTGTGGGGTAGGCTAGGTGGGCCGCCTTGAAGAGGTTCTCGTTAAAGAACAGCAGCACGTCGGAGAAGTCTTCAGGCAGTCCATACTGGATGCCATTGTAGGAGAACGCGTTGAGCGCCGATCCAGCGTAGAATGCAGGATTCCAGGACTTGTCAGCCTTAGCCAAAGAGCCGAGATTGAGTAGTGACCCGGAAGCGGCGTAGTTGACAAAGTCCTGGTAGTCGAGTTCGAAAGTGTCGGGGGCGTCACCAGCGGCAAGCTCGGTTGAGAGCTTGGTGAAGTAGTCGGCATAGTCGTCGGTCTCGACATTGACCCTGATCGTGGGGTTCTGTGCCTCAAAAGCATTAACAATTGCGGCCAGATCCTTTAGATGATCGGGCGCTGCCGTGTAGGTAAAGTAGTTAATGGTGGTTACAGTCGGCGACGCCGAGGCTGTGGCTGCCGTAAGCCCAGCGCCCCCACCGAGAATCACCACTAACGGCAGGGCAGCAATCACCCCTCTCTTCCATGATTTGAAAATGGACATACCTCTCCTTTCATTTCCATGTTTATTTGAGACCGGTTGTTGCAATGCTCTGAACGACGTACTTCTGGACGGAGACGTAGACAAGCAGGATGGGGAGGATGCTCAGGACCGACCCAGCCATCACGACGTTCCACTCGGTAGTGAACTGCCCGTGCAGCTCGGCGAGAGCGAGTGGCAAGGTGAAGTGGGCGCTTGACTGCACAATGACGAGCGGCCATAAAAAGCTGTTCCAGCTGGCCATGAAGGCGAAAATAGCGAAAGTGGCTAGAGCCGGTCTGACCTGGGGAAGCACGACCTTGGCAAAGATCCGCAGGTGACCGGCGCCATCGATCATGGCCGCTTCACTGAGCTCTTGTGGCACGGTCATCATCGCCTGGCGTATCAGGAACATGCCGAACGCCGAGGCGATCGTGGGTGCCAGCAGCGCGGGATAGGTGTCTATGAGATGGAAGTCCCGCATCTCGATAAAGAGCGGAACAATAAGGACCTGCAAAGGGATCATGAGCGTCGCCAGGTAGCAAAGGAAGATGAACTGCTTGCCTCGAAAGGCAATACAAGCAAAGGCGTAAGCTGCCATTGAGCTCGTGAGGAGCTGCAGGAAAGTCGAGACCACTCCGAGCCCGATGCTGTTGATCGCTGCGCGGGCAAAGGGGATGGTCGAAAAGAGCTGTTGGTACCCGGTGATGGTGATCTGGTTCGGGATGAGCCGTGGTGTGACCAATTCGGCCGAGTTTGGCTCTAAGGAAGTGACTAGGGTCCAGATGAATGGAAAGAGCCACAGGAAGCCACCGAGAGCAAGCGAACCGACGAGGAGCGTCTGGCGCAGCGACCGGGGGCGCAGAGCTTTGAGGATCTTTATGGTCCTCGAAGGCTGGCGTAGCTCGATCACGGCGCTAGCCATAGAAGACCCATCGCCGCTGGAGCCGTGACTGAACCAGCGTCACACCCATGACAAACAGGAACAGCAACCAGGAAAGTGCTGAGGCAGTGCCGGCTTGGTTGTAGCGGAAGGTGAGATCGTAGATCTCCTCAACTAGGGTCTCCGAGGCTCCCGCTGGTCCGCCCCCGGTCATCACGTAGACCTGGTCGAACACTTGGAAGCCGTTGATCAAGGAGATAACAACGACAAAGAACGTCGCCGGTGTGAGGAGAGGAAAAGTCACGTGCCAGAAGCGTTTCCAGTTGCTCGCCCCGTCGATCAGGGAAGCTTCGACCACCTCCTTCGGGATGCCCTGGAGCCCCGCCAGGAGGATGACCATGACGAAACCGAGGTCCTTCCAGGAAGAGGCCAGGACCACCGAGGGAATCGACCAAGTAGGCGAAGCCCACCATCCAGGTCCCTTTATGCCGACCAGGGAAAGCAGGTGGTTCACCAGTCCGTTGGCTGGGTTCAACAACCACTCCCAGGTCAGAGCCACCACCACCCAGCTCGTGATGACCGGTAGGAAGTACAACGAACGCAGAAGGTTCTTTCCACGGAGGACCTTGTTGAGTGCGACGGCCAAACCGAGACCACCGGCGTAGACCAGCGGCAGATAACCCAGGATGTAGAAGAGCGTGTGGTAGAGAGCCTGGCGGGTGAATGGGTCGCTGAGTAGGAAGCGGAAATTGGAAAGCCCCACCCACCGCATCGGCGTGAGCAGGTCCCAGCTGTGCAGACTCACCCACAACGAGGTGGCCATCGGCGTGAAGGTGAAGAGGACCAGTGGGATCGCGCTGGGAGCCAGGAACAGAGCGACAATCCCGGTCTTGCGCCAGCTCTTGGAGCCGACCACGGAGGTGGTGGCCATGACCGCTAGCTCGCCTCCTCGTCGCTAATGCTGTGTCCGTGCAGCCTCGCCAGAACGAGCGCGCGCTGCCGCCCGGCAAGGGCCTTCTGTTCGAACGGTGTGGCCAGCACGATGGCCGCCGCCCCCCGTGCCCAGCTGGTGTCGTCCCAGGAACTCACCTCGATTGCCAGGTCGCCCATGGCCGAGGGGAGCATCGCCAGCAATGTCGACCGGAATGCCTCTTCCCAGTGTCGCCAAGCCGCGGTCCCCTCCCCCGCCACCAGGATGACCTCCGGGTCGAGAACAGCGATCGGGGCTGCCATGCTGCGGGCCAGGCGTTCGCCAGCTTGGGCGTAGATGGCTCGCGCCCGCGGCTCACCGCGGTCTGCCAGGTCCGCCAACCGCTCCGGACCTTGCGACGGACCCAGCAATCCCGCCGAGCGGGCAACCTGGAGCAGACCCTCGGCTCCGACCAGCGCCTCCAAACAGCCCCTGGTCCCGCAAGCGCAGAGAGGACCATCTGGCTCCACGGCGACATGGGCGATCTCGCCGGCACCTCCTCGAGCGCCACGTCGCACGACTCCATCGGCCGCACTGGCAAAACCGATACCCCGCCCGATGGTGATGACGACAAAGTCGCCTCGCATCCGACCGTGTCCGTAGAGGCGTTCGGCAACGGCCAACGCCTTGACGTCGTTCTCGACGATGATCGGCACGCCGAGCGCTCCGCGCAGGTGGCGCCCGATATTGACGCCTGACCAGTTCAAGACTGGGGCATCCACCTGGCCGACGTCGGGTCGGTTGACGATCCCGGGAACGCCGATACCGATCCCGAGGAGCGGCGCTTCACCTTCCTCGACGAGAGGCTGAAGTCGCAGGGCCAGTCTGGAGACGGCATCCGGGCCCATCGTGTCAAATGGATCAGTACGAGACGAGATCGCCTGGCCGTCCAGGCGCATGTCCACGATCGCAAGGTGGTCAGCTGCAACCTTTACCCCTACGGCACGGCCGGCCGTTCCAACAAGACCTAACCTTTGACCTGGACGTCCACCCCTTGAGGGCGCGTAGTCGAGAGTTTCCAGTACGCCTTGCTCGATGAGCCGCTTGGTCACCTGACCAACGCTCGCTGGACTCATCTCAAGCTCGCGAGCGATGTCGGCACGCGAAGTTGGGCCCCGGCGTCCGAGCAGTGCTAATACCGCTGTTCGCCTGAGGTCCGCCCCCGCGATACTTCCTTCTCCCATCCCGTTCCTTTCCGCCAGAGTTTTACTAAGTAAGTAGATTCTCAATATAAAGTCTTGTCAAGAACTTATTCGACGGAGTGGCGGCAGGGAATCCGTTATCTAGGTGCCACTTGTCCTTACACCACGTTTCGACGTCTGGCGGTTTCTTGCGGCCTTTCGGGCCCTGTGTGACGATCTCGAGCCATGGGACGAGGTCGCGGGTCGACGCTGAGCCGCCGAGCCCGAGCGCTCCGGGCGGCGCACAACGCGATCGGATTGGGAGAGCTGGCCTGCCTCGGCTACCTCTGGTTCTGCGCCGTAGTTCGGCGTCGTGACCCCTGGCTCCGCCTCGCCGTTGCCGTTCTCCTCGGAGAGGGAGTCGCGTTGCTTGTCGCCAAGGGATGCCCGTTGGGGATCTTCCAGCACCGGGCCGGAGACGACGTCCCGATGTTCGAGCTCTGGTTCGGGCCGAGGCTGGCGCCGCTCGCAGTTCCCACCTTCACCCTCATCGCCGCGGGCGGCCTGGCGCTCGTGCTGGCCCGCCCACCGGAGGAGATCGACCGGCCGGCGCCTTAGGACGGGCCCGCCTGGCGCGGATCAGTCAAAGGTCGCCGGGCGCCCCGAGTGCAGGTGGTGCTCGTACATCAGGGCTATCTGGGGCTTCGTCACCCGGTCGATGGAGAGCGGCGGCAGGGCGTCCAGAGCGAACCAGCCCAGGGCGAGGGTCTCCAGCTCCTCGGGCGCGCCGAGGTGCACCGGTCTGCAGAGGAAGAACAGCTTGTAGACGTGGAACGGCAGCGGAGGCTCGTGGCCCTGCCGCTCTCGATCCAGCACCGCGGCCAGTTCGAGCACGTCGACGGTAACCCCGGACTCCTCGCGCACCTCTCGAGCCACTGCCTCCCGCGGCGATTCGAGCACGTCGCACCAGCCCCCCGGCAGCGTCCACAACCCGTCGGAGCGGTCGCGCACCAGCAGCACCCGCTCGTCCTCGTCGAACACTGCCCCGCGCACGTCGACCTTCGGCGTCGCGTAGCCCGTGTCCACGGCGACAAGGCGCTGCAGCTCGCCTATGTCGCCACGGCTGACCAACTCCAGCAGGGCGAGGGCGGCGGCGCGCACCTGGCGGTAGCGCTGCTGGTCGAAGTCGTCACGACCGTAGTGCAGGCCGCTCTGGGCGATCGCCAACAGCCTGATCGCGCTGGCCCGAACCGCAGCGGTGGCGTCGCCTTCGCCTGGGCCGTCTGCGCTCACTTCCCCATCTTGTCGCGGGTGCCGTGGGCGCGGCGCGTGCCGCGGACTACCGGCACTCAGCCAGCCGCGACGGCGCGAGCCTGCAGCCGCTGCAGCGTTCCGGCCGTCCCGGCGGCGCGCCGCGCCCACCACTGCCGGGGATCGTCACCGGGGACCGGTGGCTGGCTGGCGTGCAGCCCAGCCCAGCGGCGGGCATGGCCGGCGAGCCAGCCCAGAGTGAGCGGCGGATCCTGGTCGAGCATGGCCGCCAGCGAGTACCGTCGCTCGCCGGCCCGGTATCCCAGTGCCGTGACGGCGGCGGCCTGGTAGAGATCATCGCGGGTCAGCAGGATGCCGGAGCGCGCGGGACTCACCAGCGCGTCGAGGAGCTGGTCGCGCCCGGTCGGGAGGCGGACCGGCTTGGGGGCCGTGCGCAGCGCCAGCGCGAGCGCCGGTGAGCTCAGAGAGCGTGCCTCCCGGTGCAGGGCGCTGAGCGTCATCCGAGCCCAGTCCGAGAGCGCCGGTACGCCCAACCCGCTGACGAGAGTGAGATAGCCCGGCGCCCACGACCACACGTGCTCGGTCAGGAGTGTCTCGCGGACGTGTTGCAGGCGGTGCCGGGTCGCCTCTTTGCGGGCCGTCGTCTCGGCATCAGCGAGCTCGGCGTAAAGCATGAGGAGAACCCCCAAGTGGTCGGCGTCCGGCGGCGGCACAAGTCCGATCGCCCGCCAGTAACCAGCCACCCGGTCGAGTCCCTCCCCGCCAAGCTTGCCCTCCTCGCCCAGGTAGATGGCCGCATGTGGTTGCGTGTTGAGCACGAAAACCGCGGTGTGCTCAGCCCCGGTCGTCGCCGGCAGCCCGAGGCACTCCAGCACGGGCTGGCAGTGAGGCGGCGGGCTGAGCGGCACGGACCCGAGCGCACGCAGAAGATCGGCGCCGGTGCCCGCTGTCGCCGGGCTTGCGGGCGCCGGGCACTGGACCGAAGAGCGGGCCCGGTCGTCGCCAGGAGCGGCCCCCGGTACCCGGGGTTGCGGCAGTGTGCCTGCCAGTGCCGGCGTGGTCATCGTTCCGGCACCCGGTAGCTGCCGGCAGTTGGCCTCAGCGGCCGCATCAGCCAGGGCGGCCGGCGCAGCGCGCCGGGTGACCGGAGGCTGGCGGGCCGGGTCAGCCGGAGCCACTCCTCGTAGACGTCGCGGGCCTTGGCGGTGTCGACGGCGATGTCGCCGTGGCGGTCGTCCGGGTCCGCGGGCCGTAGCCGGACCGCCTGGTGCCAGCAGTGCATGCCGGAGATCGGGTCGGGGTGGACGGGGAAGGTGAGGTTCTGGTGCACGCCGGTGTCGCTCCACCAGATCCGCCGGGTGTCGGGGTCAGCCGACTCGTAGCTCGTCACCGGCGTCAGCTGTTGCATGGCCCAGCCGTCCGTGCCGTGGCGCAGGCCGACGGTGGCCGTCATGGCGCCGGCTCCCCGCGGCTGGCCGGACAGACGCCACCGGCCCATGTGGTGACTGCAGGCGACCACGCCCGGTCGGATCCCCTCGGTGATCCAGGCCTTGGCGACGAAGTGCCCGATGTCGGTCTCCACCCGGATCAGATCGCCGGTGCGCCCGACTCCGAGGCGGGCCGCGTCCAGAGGATGGATCCAGACCGGGTTGGTATGGGCCAGCTCGTCCAGCCACTTCGCGTTGGCCGAGCGCGTGTGTATCTGAGTCGGCAACCGGAACGTGGACAGCAGCACCATCTGGTCGGGAGCCAAGTTGTCCGGATGGACGTGGCTCTTTATGTAGCCGGGCAGGGCGTGCTCCGGCCAGCCCCAGGCGGCTAGCGTCGACGAGTAGAACTCGAGCCTGCCCGATGGCGTCGGGAACCCCCGGCGCAGCGTGCCCTCGACCTCGACCCCGATCGGGCGGCGGCCTTCGCTGTCGGGTTCCGGCGCGCCCGTCGGGACGATGTTCGGGTCGGGCGCCCGCGGTGCGGCGCTGTAGGCCCGCCCCGACGGGTCGATCACGACACCTGCTTCCTCGCTGGCGGGGACAGGCTGCTCGTACAGGGCGCCCTGGCCCGAGGTGATCTCGAAGGCGCCGTACCTGCGCATCCACTGCAGCGGCGTAAGGCCGTCAGCGGCGGCCCGCTCCCGCAGGCCAGGTACCGAGTTCTCGAACATCCAGCCGTAGTACTCCTCGACGGTCAGTTTCTCGCCCGGGTGTGCCCGTGACTCGTGGTACTGGCGGATGCCGAGCGAGCCGTCCGGGTCGATCCGCCACGACAGCTCGATCCAGAACTCGTTCTCCTCCCAGACCTCGCCCGGATTGACCTGGCGGGTGTCGGTGATCGCTTCCCCGAGCCGTTCCCGGGCGGCTCGCAGCACAGGCTGCCGGAAGCCGACCCACTGGCCGTCGTACTGCTCGTAGGAATGGGTGTCGTGGCGCTCCGAGGCATGCCCCATCGGCAGCACGTAGTCGGCGAAGTAGGCGGACTCGTTCCAGGTGGGCGTGAGGGCGACAAAGCAGCCGACCTTGCTCTCGTCGGTCAGCATCTCCATCCAGGACAGCCCGTCCGGGTTGGTCCAGACCGGGTTGTAGACCCTTATGAAATAGGTGTCGAGCTTGCCCCGGCCCTCGGCGACCAAGTGCGGCAGGAGGAACGACATCTCGTTTTGCGCCAGCGGGTACTCGAGCGGCCATTCCAGCTCCTGCCAGGTCGCAGGCGGCGGTGGGGTGTGGATGGGCCTCGGCACGAACTTGTTCTGGGCGTTCGGGAAGGTGCCACCCTCGGTCGCGACCGCGCCGAGCAGAGCCGAGATCAGAAACAGGGTCCGGGTCACCTGCCAGCCGCCGAGGTTGGCGGCGGCGGCCGAGCGCCACACGTGCGCCGCGAAGCGGGTCCCGGCCCCGGCGACGGTCTCGGCCACCTCGGCGAGCACCCCGGCGTCGATACCGGACTCGGCGGCAGCGAACTCGAAGGTGAAGTGGGAGTAGAGACCGGCCAGCACCTCCTCGAAGACCTCGAAGCTGACCGGCATCTCTGGATGGCACGCCTGCAGGTACTCGGCCCAGTTCCACCATCTCCGCACGAACTCACGGTCGTAGCGGCCGGTGGCGATCAGGTGCCTGGCGATGGCGAGGTTGATGGCCGCCTCGCTGCCCGGTACCGGCGAGAGCCAGTAGTCCGCCTGACTGGCGGTGTTGGAGAGCCGGGTGTCGAGAACGATGACCTTCGCACCGCCGGCGCGTGCCTCGGTGATCCGCTGTGCGTGCGGATTGAAGTAATGACCGGCCTCGAGGTGGGCGCTGATCAGGTAGATGACCTTGGCGTTGGCGTAGTCCGGACTTGGCCGGTCGGCACCCATCCAGAACTGGTAGCCGGTGCGGCCAGCACTGGAGCAGATGTTGGTGTGAGAATTGTGACCGTCCACTCCCCAGCTGGCCAGCACGCGCTCGGTGAAGCCGTCCTCGCCCGGTCTGCCGATGTGCACCATGACCTCGTTCTGCCTCTGCTCGCTGAGAGCGGCCCTGATGCGTGCGCCGAGCGTGTCCAGGGCCTCGTCCCAGCTGATCCGCTCCCACTCGCCTGAGCCGCGCGGCCCGATTCGCCGCAGCGGGTAGAGGATCCGGTCCGGGTCGGTCACCTGGTTGATGGTCGCCGGGCCCTTGGCGCAGTTGCGGCCGCGCGAGCCCGGGTGCTCGGGGTTGCCCTCGAACTTGCGCACCTGCAGGCTGTCCCGGTCGACGTAGGCCAGCAGCCCGCAGGCTGATTCGCAGTTGAAGCAGGTCGTCGGGACGAGAAGGTAGCGGTGCTCGAGCCGGACGGGCCAGGCGCCCGAGTCGAGCTCGGTCCAGTCGTCCCAGCGCTCCTTCGGCGGGAAGGCGGCCAGGTAGGTGCCGCTCGGCCCCTGGTAGAAGGTCTCGCCGCGGGCAGTGGCAGCCGATCTCGCCGCGGAGACCCGCGCTCCGATGGCGTCCAGCTCGACGTCCGCCAGGAGCTCGGCACCGGCATCGATGTCCCCGTCGGCGCTGTCTGCGCCGCCCCTGGCGGCTTCCCTTCGAGCTGGCATGCGTACCACCTCCTAAGCGAGAGGGACGGACTGGCCGGCCTGAATGTAGGCGTGCTCATGCGCGAGCAACCCGGCCAGGACGATCGGGGTGGCCACGGCACCGAGCCATGGCGCTGCGATGGCGATGGCCACGAGCACAAGGCCAGGCCAGAAGAACCGAGCGTATCGACCCCTGCTCATCTCGGTGACGGCCAAGTGCGCCTGCGCGCTGGCATGCGGAACCGTGATCTCCGCCACCGCCAGCAGCACGTCGGCACCGGCGGCGATCGCCATCGTCACCTCGGCGGAGGCAACGGCGCGGCCGGGGGAGAGCCAGGCAAGTAGCGGCAGCATCGCGGCGGCACCGGCCAGTACGGCCTGGACCGCCAGCTGCGGCGCGAGCAGCGGGCTCTGCCAAAGGTCGCGGCCCCGTGCCTGGCCGAGGAGATAGGCCGTGTAGAGGGCGGCGGCCACGGCAAGCGCCAGGCCCAGGAAGGCCAACGCCTGCCTTGTCGCCAGCCCGGCGAGCCCGACCACGAGATAGAGGACGAGCAGCCCCCCGTAAGCGCACAGGATGACGGCGCCGCGGACCAGCCAGCTGCGCCACTGGCGGCGGGTGAAGATCAGGTAGAAGCGGAGCGGGTGCTTCAAGTCGGCGATCAAGAGGGCGCCGGTGATGGCGAGCAACGCCAGCGCCACCGTCGGTGCGGCCCAGCGGAGGGCGGCGTTGTCCCAGGAGAGACGGCCGGCGAGGGCGAGCAGGACCGAGACGCCGAAAGCACCGGCCGCGATGGCCTTGGTCCAGGTGTACAGGCTCACCCGCCAGCCCCATGGCACGCGGTGGGGAACGTCGTAGCTGAGCAGCGCGGCCGCCGTGGAGGCCAGCCCCGGATGGCCGGAGGTGACCAGCCCAGGACCGGGCGGGCCCTGGCCGGCCCAGGCGAACAGCCCGCCGTCCGGGCGTCGCGCCGCCAAGGGGTCCAAGGTGGCCTCGTGAACGCCGAGGTAGTAGACGCCCGGCCAGGTCTGCTTTTCCGGCCGGCGCACACGTACCAGGTCGCCGGCGACGATGCGTGCAACCGCTGAATCCGGGTCGTTGCCGTCGCCCACAAGGATCGCCCCTGTGGGGCAGACCGTGACGCAGGCCGGCTCGAGGCCCATCTCGAGGCGGTGGGCGCACAGGTTGCACTTCTCCGCCGAATGGTCGTGCGGGTTGATGAAGACCGCGTCGTACGGGCAGGCGGCGATGCACGCCTTGCAGCCGATGCAAACGGACTTGTTGAAGTCGACAATTCCGTCCGGGCGCCGGAACATCGCCCGGGTCGGGCAAGCCGCGGTGCAGGGCGCATCGGAGCACTGGTTGCATCGCGTCACCTGGAAGACGCGGCGCACCTGGGGAAAGACGCCTACGTCTGCGGACTTGACATAGGTCCGGGTCACGCCGAGAGGAACCTCGTTCTCGCTCTTGCACGCCGTGGTGCACGCATGACATCCGATGCACCTGGTCTGATCGAGCACTTTCAGCCATCGCACGGTCAGGGCGGCGGCGTCTCCCACGGCTCCGATGCTACGAGGAGCCCGGCCTGTCTACCCGAACGGGGCGGTGGATCTTGGGACGCGGCCGTCAGTCACCCGGTGAGGGTCTTGGCCGGCGGTGAGAGTATCGAGCAGCACGGGCAACGACAGCGTGGCGACGCCGATGGCGGAGTCGCCAATGCCATACGGCAGGACGAGGGTGCCGGCGTGCGCGAGGGAGCCGCAGGAGTAGACGACGTTCGGCACGTAGCCGTCCTGCTCGTCGGGCGCCGGGCTGAGCAGTGGCTCGCTCAGCTGGCCGATGACCCTGGTCGGGTCTTCGAGGTCGAGAAGTACGGCGCCGATCCTGTAGGTGCGCATCGGGCCGACGCCGTGGGTGAGGGCAAGCCAGCCGGCGTCAGTCTCGATCGGCGAGCCGCAGTTGCCGAGCTGGAGCACCTCCCAGGTGCGGGTCGGCACCTGGTACGGCTGAGCGGCTTCCCACCGGCGCAGGTCATCAGAGAAGACAACCGTGTTCGTCTCGTGGTCGGACCTGGACAGGGCTGCGAAGCGGCCGCCGATCCGGCGAGGGAACAGAGCGAGACCCTTGCTGGCCTCGAGGCCGACGACGGGCGAGGAGGTGAAGACGCGAAAGTCCGTCGTCTCTAGAAGCTGCTGGGCGACGTCGACTCCGTCATAGGCGGTGTAAGTGGCGAAGTAGGAGACGCTGCGGTCCTCGTGCTCGAACCGTACGAAGCGGGCGTCCTCCATGCCGTTGCGTTCGGCACCCATGGCCGGCATGAGGACGCGCTCGGCGAGCGACGTTTCCGCTGGGAAGCGGACGCCGTAGGACCGCTCGGCGATCCCGCGCATGAGCGAGATGATCGACCCGTCGTGTCTGTGGGTCGCCAACTGTCTCTGAAGCCGGCCCAGCCGCTGCTCGAGCTCAGCCACGCTGAACCGTTCGCCGAGCGCATCGAGGACGTAGTCGGCGCTCTCCCCGTCGCGGCGAAGTCGGCGAAGCTCGCTCCGGAACACGGCCGCCTCGAGCGGGACGGCTTCGGTCACTCCTCTCGTCGCGAACGGTGGCGCGAACTCGATGTGGACTCTGCCCCGGCCGTCGACTACTCCTGTCCGGAACTCGATCGAGGACCGGTGGCCCTCCCCGATCGCCCGGACGCTCATCACGAACCGCAAGCTACCCGTGGGTACGCCGGCCTGATCCGGATGAGCCACCATGCTGGGGTTGCAGAGCGCCGCCCCTTCGATCGCGTATTCGTTGGTGAAAGTCGCACCGAGCAACAGCCGACGCCTCTCGGAGAGCTCGCAGCGAGGATCTAGGCGCTCGGCGAGCTCGTCGGCGTGGCGCCGGAACGTGTCGGTCAGGTCGCGGTGACGGTATGCGAACCTGGCGGAGACGTCATCGAGTGACCGCTCCACCTCGTCGTCGTCCAGAGCCAGGATGCGGGCCACCACAGCTTTGGTGCGGGGCTCCTCTCGGTTCAGTCCCTCTTGGCCGGGCACGAACAGCATCGTGACGACCCGGGACGGGTCAGCGGCGAGGCGCTGAGGGCTGCGCCGGAGGGTGCCCGCGACAGTCGCGTTCACTGCGGTGCCATCACGAGCCGGTGCGCATGCTGCAGTGTCGAGAGCAGGGCCAGCGTCGACTCGGCGCCCTGATTGAGGTTGGCCCCGCCAGGAGTGAGGCCGTCGAAGCCACCCCCCGTGTCCGGGTCCCACATGACCTGCTGCCCGTCGTTGTCTCCGAGGAACCAGGCCTCTGCGGCACCGAGACCCTCGGCCCAACGCCGATCGCCGTCGACGGCCGCGGCGCGGGCGCAGGCGTCGGCGAGCGCGGCCACCTCTATGGGCTGCTGGTCGAACGCGGGCCGGATGTCACCGGGTCCTGAGCCACCTACGGGCGTGACTGACAGATGTCCGTCGACCGTCTCGTGCTTGAGCAGCCACGCGAGCAGGTCAAGGCCGTGTTGCAGC
Organism: Acidimicrobiales bacterium; assembly: GCA_050015255.1. Taxonomy (GTDB): domain Bacteria; phylum Actinomycetota; class Acidimicrobiia; order Acidimicrobiales; family Bog-793; genus Fen-455. The sequence continues at coordinate 8,726 of JBEKBT010000007.1, read as the reverse complement.
AGCTTCGGGCGGTCCAGTGCCGCACCGGCGGCGATCATCGCCTCCGGCAGGACGGCGTTGGCATAGCGGAGCCGGGCCTCCGGCCAGGGCCAGGCAGTATCGGCGCGAGGTGGCGCCATGCTGTTGGCAGCATCGTTCAGCAGTGCGAGTGCCCGGTGATGGCGAGGCTCCACGATGAGCAACTCGGCCGCTCCCAGCGCCGCGAAGGCCATCGCCCGCGGGTGGGGGGAGCGCTGCGAGACGGCGCGGTCGAACTGCACCGTGGCCGCCACGCGTAACTGGACGTCGTCGCTGTGTGACGCCGCCGTGCCGAGGCCCCAGATGCTTCTGCCCCAGCAGTCTTCCAATGCCGGGCGGTCCTCCCAGCGACCCCGCCGGCTCAACCGGTTCCGGTACGCACCGTCGACGTCCTGGGCGTCGCTCAGGAAGCGAAGGCTGGTCCTGGCGAGGTCGAGCACTTTCGGCGCGGAGCCGGGTTCCCGCGTGGCGACGATGAGGACCCGGGCCATGTCGTCGGTGCAGTAGCCGTGCTCTCGCCTGGGCTCGGCGTACCGGGCGTGCTCGAAGGTGCCCCGGTCGTCCGTCATTCGACAGAGGTGGTCGAAGCTGGGCTTCACCGTGACGGTCACACCAACGCCGGGTCTCTGCTGAGAAGCCGGTTCGCCAGGGCCAAGTAGGCGCCCGCGACCACCGACCATCCCATGCTCGGTGCCAGTCGCGACGCTTCTGCCGCCATGGCCTCGGCAAGCCCCGGCTCGACGAGCACCCGGCACAGGGCTGACACGAGCGCCGCCGGGTCGTCATGGTCGACGACGATGCCCGCCCCGCTTGCCAACAACTCGACGGCGTGGGGAAAGGCCGTGGCAACCACGGGCCTGCCTGCTGCGATGGCGTCGACGAGAACGCCGGAGGTCACCTGGTCCGTGGAGTCGTAGGGCAGTACGACCACGGCGCACGACTGGATCAATGCAGTGAGGGAAGCCACATCCCGATAGGTGGCGTCGAAGACCACCGACGCCTCGACCCCGTTGCGTAAGGCCTGTTCGATACGGGCGTGACGGTAAGCCTCGCCGTTGGCGGCGAGCACCCTTGGATGCGTCTGGCCCGCCACGAGGTAGCGAGGTCGCGCCGGAAGGCCATGCAATGACCCCATGGCGTCGATCACCCGCTCGATGCCCTTGCCCGGTCCGATCAGGCCCCAGGTCAAGATCGTCGGCGGACCGGCGTGCTCGTGCGGGGCACGGCCCGCCGGGATCGCCGCCCCGTGCGGGATGGTCGTGACGATCGCCGGGTCGACGTCGAAGCGGGTGCATAGCCGCCTGTGGGCCGCGTCCGACATGACGATCACCTGCTCCGCCATGGCCGCGACCGCGACGAGAGTGGACCGCTGGTGCGGAGTGGGGTCACTGAGAATCGTGTGGGCGATCACGATCGACGGGACCTGGAGGCCGGCAAGGACGTCCAGCACCTCGTCGCCGTCGGCGCCACCGTAGAGGCCGTACTCGTGCTGCACGATGGCCACGTCGCACCGGTTGAGCAGTTCCGAGCTCGCTGCGACGGACTGGGGGGAGTTATTGACGAGCTCTCCGATGACCCGCCTGGAGGAGGCGAGCGATCCGTCCGCCACCCGCACGACGCTCACCTCGGCGCCGTTTGCAACCAGGCCCTCGGCGAGAGCGGCGCTGAACGTCGCTATCCCGCACGCGGTCGGGGGATAGGTGCTGAGTATCCCGACCGACAGGGTACGAGGGCGCCCGCCGCAGAACGGCGGGATGGCTGGACCGGGGACGCGCACGGAACTGACTCCTCGAGGTTGCTCGGTCGAGGCGTCGAACCTGCACGGGGCGACAGAGGTGGTCTTTAGCGACCGTCCTGCCCAAGCTAAGCGACTCTCCCAAGGGGAACTACCAGGACAACATTACCCGTTATTGCCGACGTCCGGGCGCGGCGGTGCCGCGGCGCGGCCTCACGCCAGGCCTGAGGTCCCGCGCGGAGACGTGCCGGCCGCGTCCACCGGGTACGGATGCTCCTCGTCCACCGGGTACGGGTGCTCTTCGAGGTGGCTCAACAGTCTCGCGAGACTCGCCTCGGCTGCGCAGACGACGCTGTCCGCGGCCCCGTAGTAGACGTGCAGGGTGTCGCCGTCGTCGCGCAGGATCCAACCGCATGAGAACACGACGTCAGGCACGTCGCCCGAGCGTTCGTAGGGCTCCTGGGGACCGAAAACCCACTCGTTCCCGCGCGCCAGGACCTTGGTCGGGTCGTCGCGGTCCAGCAACGCCAACCCGAGCCGGTAGATCGATCCGGATGCGGTGACTCGCACCGCGTGATAGCAGAGCAGCCAGCCGTCCTTGGTGAGCAGTGGCGGGGGACCGAGCCCGACCTTGTTGGAGTCCCACCAACCACCGTGCCGGGCCGCGAGCAGCACGCGGGCGTCACCCCAGTGGCGCAGATCGGGGCTGAACGAGATCCAGACGTGAGCGCCCAAACCTGACATCGCAGGCGCGGGCCGGTGGATCAGAGCCCAGCGCCCAGCGAAGGTCGTTGGGAACAGTGCGGCGTCTTTATCCTCGGGCGGCTGGAGGACGCCGCTGCGCTGCCATTGCACGAAGTCCCGCGTCTTGGCCAGGCAGACGAGCGGCCCGGCCGTGGAGTATCCGACATAGACGACGAAGTACTCGTCACCGACACGGGTGATCCTTGGGTCCTCGATCCCCCAGTGCTCCTCGAAGCCGTCCGCGTGTGGCTCGAGACCCCGGACCGGGTCGATCTCCCAACCCGTCAGTCCGTCCTTGCTGGTGGCGGCGACGAGAGAGGAGAGACCGGTTCGGTGTTCCACGCGCAACAGCAGCAGTGTCCGGCCGTCGACGACCGTGGCGCCCGGGTTGAGCACGGCGTTGACCAGCTTGGGGAAGTCGTGCGGGCGGAGGATCGGGTTGCCCGAGTATCTCTTCAGCAACTCGCGGGGATCGGCTCCGTCGCTCATCGGTATCCACCCCTAACTGGTTCAGCCGTGCTTGCCTCGTGTCGATAACACCTGTGTTACTTCCTAATCGATCCGAGCATGGAGCAGGAGGCACCGTGCACGACAGCTCGGTGGCCGCGTTGACAAGGCATGCCGTCCGGCGCTTGCGGGACCGGCCCATTGTCGAGGCCGGGGCCGTGCCCGGCTACGGGCCGCTGTTCAACGCCGGTGTCGTGCACCATGCCGGCGCCTACCACCTCTTCGTGCGGGCCGTGCGGGACGGCTACCGCCCCGGCGACGGCACCGGGGCGCGTTTTGTCGACTACGTCTCCGACATCGTCGTCCTTACCTCCGCCGACGGGGAGCGCTACGAGTACGGCTACGTGCTCGCCAGCGCAGGTACCGGGGGCGCGCTGTGCTACGAGGACCCGCGGGTGCAGTGGGTGGAGGACCGCGGCAGACGGCGGCTGGTGATGACCTACACGCACGTGCCCTCGCCCGGAAACGGACCGTGGCGTATCGGCGCCCACCGCCTCCGCTGGGACAGCGGGAGGTTCGCCCTCGTTGAGGCGACGGGCCAGCTGCTCGGGCCGCCCGACGTGGCGGACAAAGACGGCGTGGTGTTCACTCTCTCCGACGGTCGTGTCGCGCTCATCCATCACGTTCGCTCGGGCATGCAACTCGCCCTGTTCGAGGACCTCGAGCATCTGTGGCATCCGCCCGACGACTACTGGGACGTCCACTTGGCCGACCTGGCCAGTCACACACTCCTTCTCCCCTCGCCGGGAGCGCTCGGCATCGGCGTCGGCGCGCCACCGGTGCGCTCCGCGGCGGGGCTCTTACTGTTCTTCCACGAGCGCCGGGCCGACGGTTCGTACACGATGAACCTGGCGCTGCTCGACGAGGCGACCGGGCGTGTCCGCACACGCCTGCCCGAACCTGTCCTCGAGCCCGAGCTCGACTGGGAGCGCGCCGGGGACGTCGATGACGTGGTGTTCGTGCAGGGCGCCCACCTCGACGGTGACGACATCTACCTCACCTACGGTGCCGCCGATCGCTGCGTCGGCGCCGCGGTCGCGTCGGTCCCTCGTCTGCTGGACGCGCTCGCCGCAGCCAGTCGCGAACAGGTCGCCTGAGCCGCGGCCCACGGCGACGCGGTGACCGGTCCGAGGGGCACGGTCGCTCTGCTCTAAGGCTCAGAGCACCTTGGAGAGGAAGGCCTTGGTGCGCTCGTGCTTCGGGTTGGCGATGACCTCCCGCGGCACGCCCGACTCGACGACGACGCCCTCGTCCATGAACACGAGCGTGTCGCCGACCTCGCGGGCGAAGCCGATCTCGTGGGTGACGACGATCATCGTCATCCCCTCCTCGGCGAGAGAGCGCATCACGTCGAGCACCTCCCCGACGAGCTCGGGGTCAAGGGCGCTCGTGGGCTCGTCGAACAGCATGAGCTTCGGCTGCATGGCGAGCGCCCGGGCGATCGCCACCCGCTGCTGCTGGCCGCCGGAGAGCTGGTTGGGGTAGGCGTCGACCTTGGTGGAGAGTCCGACCCGTGTGAGCAGGGCCTGGGCCCGCTTCTCGACGTCCGCCTTCGGCTCCTTTTTCACTAGCACCGGCGCCATGGCGACATTCTCGAACGCCGTCATGTGGGGGAACAGGTTGAATCGCTGGAAGACCATGCCGATCTCGGTCCGCCGGCGGCAGACCTCGCGCTCGGGCAGCTCGTGCAGGCGCCCTCCGCGCTCGGCGTAGCCAACGAGCGATCCGTCGACGTACAGCCGCCCGGCGTTGATCTTCTCGAGGTGGTTGACACAGCGCAGGAAGGTCGACTTGCCCGACCCGGAGGGGCCCAGCAGGCACATGACTTCCTGGGGAGCGACCTCGAGGGTGATGCCCTTCAGCACCTCGAGCAGCCCGTAGCGCTTGTGTACCGCCTCGGCGCGGACCATAGGTGCGGGCGTCATCTTGCTGCCTCCCCGAGCGCGTCGGCCGAGAACGGGACGCGGCGCAACGTCGTGAGGTTGCGTTTCACCCGCTGGAAGGGCGTCGGCGGCAGCTGGTAGGAGGTGCCCCGGGCGTAGTGGCGCTCGACGTAGTACTGACCGATCGTGAGCACCGTCGTCATCAACAGGTACCAGATGCTCGCCATGACGAAGAGGGGGATGATCACATATGTCCGGGCTTGGATGTTCTGTGTTTGGTAGAGGAGCTCCGGGTAGGTGGCCACCGACGCCAACGAGGACGTCTTGAGCATAGAGATCGTCTCGTTGCCCGTGGGCGGGACGATGACGCGCATCGCCTGGGGAAGGACGATGCGCCGCATGAGGGTCGGGCGCCGCATGCCCAGCGATTGGGCAGCTTCGAACTGCCCGTGGTCGACCGAGAGGATGCCGGCCCGCACGATCTCCGCGTAATAGGCGGCCTCATTGAGGCCAAGACCCAGGATCGCAGCCACTAGTGGCGTCACCAGACTGTTCGCCTGCCAGGTCACGAACTCGGGCCCGAAGGGGATGCCGAGGCTGATCGTCGGATGCAGGGCGGAGATGGCATACCAGAAGAGGATCTGGACGAAGACCGGGGTGCCGCGGAAGAACCAGATGTAGAGCCACGCCCCGCTCGTGAGGACCGGGTTGGGCGAGAGGCGCATCACGGCCAGGATCACGCCGAGGAGCACGCCCACCACCATGACTATGGCCGTCAGCTCGAGGGTCCTCTCCACCCCTGAGACGACAGGCGGTGTCCAGAAGTTGCTCGCGACCTGGCGCCACTGCCATCTAGGGTTCGTGGTGACATCGTGGGCGAACATCGCCGCCAGCACGAGCATGACGACGGTGCCCGCCCAGCGCCCCGGATGGCGCAGGGGCACCGCCCGGATCTCCTCCGGACGGTGCCCCTCGTCACCTTCGAACGTCACCGGCCCGCCTCGTCCAGGGGCGCCGTCACCCAGCTAGGTGAGGATCTGCGGATTGCTGATGGCGCCGGCCTGCACGCCCCACTTGTGGAGGATGTCCTCATAGATGCCGTCTTTCATGAGCACCTTGACAGCGGCCAGGGTCGCCTTGTCGAGCGTCGAGGTCTTCGGGAAGGCGAAGCCGTAGGGAGCCACCTCGAAGGCGGAGCCGTCCAGCTTGAAGGTGCCCTTGGACTGCTCGACGATGTAGCCGGCGACCTGGGAGTCGGCAAAGCCCACCTGGGCCCGGCCGTCGGAGACGGCGAGGTTGGCCTCGACCTGGGTGGCGTAGGCGAGCACGGTGTCGGGCGTCTTGTGGTCCGTCTTGCAGGTCTTGACCGTGTCGTTGGCGTCGGTCTGCTCGCTCGTGCCGGTCTCGACCGAGACCGTCAGCCCGCACAGGCTCGTGAGCCCGTTCAGCTTGAGCGTGCTGGACGACTTCACGTAGAAACCCTCGCCGGCCTGGAAGTAGGTGACGAAGTTGACGACCTTCTCACGTGAGGCCTCCACGGTGAAAGACGAGTTGCCGACCTCGTACTTGCCGCCCTTCAGGCCGGCGATGATCGTGTCGAAGGTGGCGTTGATCCCGTGCCACTTGACGCCCATGACCGCCCCGAGGGCGATGTTGAAGTCGGCGTCCATGCCGATGATCGTCGTGCCGTTGGCGGCGACGAATTCGTCCGGTGGGTAGGTGGCGTCCATCGCCACCGAGACCACTCCCGCCTTGCGGATTGCCGCCGGAACGAGGGCTGCCACCGCGGGGTCCTTCGGCGGGGTCGGGATCGTGACGGCCGGGCGGGTGGCACGGCTCGGCGCCGCGAACGCCGCCGTGCCGGTGCCCGCCAGCAATGCGGCACCTACGATCGCGACGGAAATGGGAGCGACCCGGAATCTCCGGGTCCTGCGTGGTGACTCGTGAACGACCTTCATCTGTGTTTCCTCCCCAACCTCGATTGCGTCATCTTCCCTTGTTGCCCTGACCCCAGGTGCAATATTGTGCGCCGTTATAACACCGCCCCCTATGCCTGTCGAGTTCAGCATCGATGCTGCGGCCCGAGCTGACCATCAGGGCCGATCCGTCTAGGCGTCGGGGAGGGCCTCCAGCGTCCTTGGGATCCCAGACTTCAGACCCAAGAGGACCAGGCTTCAGGCCCAAGGGGAATTGTTCACCAGTCTGGAAATGGCCACCCTCGACGAGGTGCGCATCGAGGCGAAGCTGTCTTGGGCGGTGCTGGCAGTACGACCTCGAGCGATGTCTCCTTGGGAATGGCTGCCCAGTAGCTCGTGTGCCGGCGCTCATGGGAGCAGCTAGAACGGTCTGAACATTGCCATTGTGCATGTAGTCGTCGGACTGGGCAGAGGTGTATGAGCCTGCCGACAGGCCTTTCGACACTGCGTTCATGACGCCATCAAGCGTGCGCAACAAACGGCTCGCCCGCGGGATCGCCGACTCGCTCGCATTCTGGGCAGAGCGAAGGTTCAGTTCCGCCGGCGGGCAGTGCTCACCACTGCTGAGCGGTTGGGGACGGTAGCGTGCGTGAGATGAGAGCCGTCGTCTACGACGCCCCGCGCAGCTTCGAGGTACGCACGGTCCCGACACCGGAGCCAGGTGCCGGGGAGGTCCGCCTCGCCGTCGAGATGGCCGGCATGTGCGGGACCGACCTCCACATCCACGAGGGCGGTTTCTTCTCGCGTTACCCGTTGACGCCCGGGCACGAGATCGTCGGTCGCGTCGACTCCATCGGGGACGCGGTCGAAGGGCTCAGCGTCGGGCAACGGGTCGCCGCTGACAACACCGTTCTCTGCGGCCACTGCCCGTTCTGCCGGCGCGACGAGCCCTTGTTCTGCCGCAACTTCTACTCGCTCGGCGTGAACGGGCCAGGGGCGTTCGCCGACTACGTCCTCGTCCGTGCGGAAAAGTGCTTCCCGGTCGACGACCTGAGTCCGGCCACGGCGGTGATGACCGAGCCGACAGCGTGCGCGATCCACGGCATGGACGTGCTCGGGCTACGACCGGGCTCGGACGTGCTGCTGTTCGGTGCGGGCCCGACCGGCCTTGTCCTGGCGCAGTTGCTCGTGCACGGTGGGGCGGCCCGGGTGACGGTGGCAGCCCCGACGGAGTTCAAGCTGGCTCTCGCCCGCGGCTACGGGGTCGATACGACGGTGCAGATCGATCGGGCGGATCCGGGCGCTTCGCTCGCAACGCTTCGCGCCAACGCCCCGGAGGGCTACGACGTGGTCGTCGAGGCTACGGGCGCCGTCGCCGTCGGCGAGATGTGCCTGCCGCTCACCCGCGACGGTGGCACGGTCCTCATCTACGGGATGGCCGAGGAGAGGGCGATCTTGCCGATGCGTCCCTACGAGGTGTTCCGCCGTGAGCTGACGGTGAAGGGCTCCTTCGCCCAGACCCATTGCTTCGACCGTGCTCTTTCGGTGCTCCGCTCTGGTCGCGTGCAGACAGAGGGCATCGTCACCCACGAGTTCCGCCTCGGCGAGTACGAGAACGCCCTCGAAGCGGTGCGAGACGACCCAGGCTGCATGAAGGCGGTCATCGTCCCCTGAGCCAGCGAGGGGCGACATCAATGTGAGATGGGCGCACGCAACAACCACGCATCGCCTGGGCAACTCGCGAGTCGCCAGTCCTGTGCGAGAACCGCCCTATCTCGCCCTCGTGGGTACGGCTTTCACCTTGGGCGCCGAGCTCCCCCTCACCTGCAGCGTGGTCGACAGCATGACGGTCCTGGCGGCGCCCGTGTAGCCCTCCAGGCGGCTCAACAACAGCCGGGCGCCTTCGACCCCGAGGTCGTAGGC
>JBEKBT010000006.1:0-57042 GCA_050015255.1 Acidimicrobiales bacterium | reverse complement strand
CGCCATGCTACCGGTGGCTACAAATGAGCCAGCAATAAACAGCGTGGCGATAAGTCTAGCGGCGCGGCGAACCTTGGAGTGTTTAAATAGCATAGCCTAAGTGCCTGCCCTTCTGTCAATGTCTTTATGCAAGTCTTCCCTCTGTTCTATCTACCCCCGACCAGGATCTCCTCCTTTCCCCTTCGCGGATCTTTAATCGTGTAAGACTGGTTCGATGAGTCGACCGCAATCACAGGGCCATGTCTCCCCCACAAGAGACCAACCTGTGGAGTCCCGTACTGGTGAGGTGGCGGCTCATCGGGCCTGCTCGGTCGCTGTGGGCGTTGCCGTGGCAATCGGTGGCAAATCCGGCGGGAGCGCGGTCCTGAGCCCAACTGCCCCGTTGGGATGCGTTTCCAGCACCGTCGCCCAGGAGTAACCGCGGAGCCGCATAAGTGTCACTGCCAGCGCGTCACCCCAGGCTGCGACGGCCAGCGTGCTCCCCATGGCGATCATGCCGCCCGGGTCCGCTTCCTCCGCAGTCAGAAGGCTAACCGGAATATCGGCCAGCATGCCCAGCGGTGAGCAGACATCAGCCGTCACAGAAACGACGGCGGCGGCTCTCCTCTTTGCCCGCGATACGAACTCGTTCAGCTCCACCGAGTGGCCACCCTTGGAGAAGGCCACAACAACGTCCTGCTTGGTGATCGCTCCCAATCTCCCGTGCAAGCCCTCACTGGGTTGGACGAAAAAGGCTGGTGTCCCGGTTACCGATAAGAGATGTGCCAGCCGCTCGGCGACCGCCCCGGAGGTGCCGACGCCGGTGGTGACGACCTTGCCTGTAACGGTCGCTAGTAGTCTCACGACCTCGACAAAAGTCGAGTTGATCTGCGAGCTGACGCCTTGCACGGCAACCCATTCCCGTTCCACGACCTCTCGTCCCGCCTCGATCACAGCCTCAGGGTCCAGTTCCCAACCCATTTGCCCGACTGACCCCCTCTCATTCGCAGGGCAGGGCACTTTGCTTGGCTCGTTTGATGGAGGTCCCGCTGAAATGAGCCCAGCTGGACGATAGCTGGGTAGTTTCGCCCGGAATAGAGCAAGTAGCCCGTTCGGGTAGGGACTTTTGGCACGGTGTCCCATCCCAGAACTGATCGCAAGGCTGGGACTTCATCGCTGGTCCGTCGACACGACCTGCTACCTCCCTTTGAACACCTGTTGGTGAGGATACTCGGCCTGTGCTCGTGTGACAAGTTTGCGCTCGTATGAGCGCACGCCGCTGAAGGAGCAGCTCGTGCCCTCCAATCTCGATCGCACCTGGAACGAGCGGCGATGATGCACCCTGCCGACTCCCGTCGGTTCGCCCGTTCCCGTGGACTAGCCCGAAGTTAACGACGGATTGAGCGGCGGATTTGATACGTGACCAGCACTGACGGACGCGGGATGACCGCGGAGTGTAGGCACGAATATGATGGACGTACTGGTACCTCGAGGTGGCCGGTGCCTCGACCCCGACGACGTCTACAGCGCGATGGACTGGCTGGTCCAACGCCAGGTCGACATCGAGACGTCCCTCGCCTGGCGGGACCTTTCTCCAGGCGGAAGGGTGCTCTTATGACCTGTCCTCGTCGTGGGTGGAGGGCCATTGCTGTGTTCTTTCGCCCGCGGCTACTCCCGTGACCATAAGGGCGCCAAGGAACAGATCGAGGACGGGCTCACCCGCGATCCCGAGGGACGACCGATCGCAGTCGAGGTCTTCGACGGCAACACCGCGGACCCGACCGCGTTCATCTCGGCTGCCACGACGGTCAAGGAACGTTTCGCTCTCGCCGATGCAGTGATGGTCGGCGACCGGGGCATGATCACCTCGGCCCGCATCGAGGCGCTGAAAGAAGTGGGCGGCCTCGGCTGGACACCTCGCTTCGCGCCCCTGCTGTCGCCGCCCTGGCCGAGTCTGGCGCACTGCAGTTGTTGTTGTTCGAAGAGCAGAACCTGGCCGAGATCTCCCGTCCGGACTACCCAGGAGAGCGCCTCGTTGCCTGTCGCAATCCGGCGCTGGCCAAAGAGCGGGCCCGCAAGCGCGAAGCTTCTCTAGGCCACAGAAGCCGACCTGGCCGCCGTCGCATCAGCGGTCGCACGCGAGCTGAGGCCGCTTCGCGGACGGGACAGAATCGCCCCTTAGAGTCGGCAAGGTCGTCAATCGTCACAAGGTGACCAAGCACTTCGAGCTTACCTTCACGGACAATCACTTCAGCTTTTCCCACAAGACCCACCAGATCGCCGCCGAGGCGGCCTTAGACAGGATCTATGTGATCCGCGCCTCGGCCGCCCACAGCACGGCTTTGGGAACCTTCCAGAACGTCGAGGCTTGCAAGGACCGCAAATTCAACGAACAAGGTTTCCGCAGCCTGAAAACCGTGGACTTGGAGACCTGCGTCCCATCCACCACTGGAGCGAAGCGCGCGTGCGTGCCCATGTGTTCGTCTGCATGCTCGCCCTCTATCTCGTCTGGCACTTGCGACGAGCGTGGGCGCCGATCTGTTTCACCGACGAGCACTCACCACAGCGCACCCACCCGGTCGCCCCGGCCACACGCTCGCCCGAGGCACTGGAAAGGTCGCCCGCCAACAGCACCCGAACGGCCAAGCAATCCATAGCTTCGCCACGCTCCTTGACTGACTGGGCACCCCATCCAACTCAGTGCGAGGTAGGCAGAACAACGCCCACGATCAACCCAACCCCCTCTTCAGTAGGGCGTTGTACAGTCAAGCCCCACGTAACTTCGGACTAGCCGACCGCGAGGGTCCCCCATTGGTGGTGGCATCGTTGATGGCGGCCGACGCTGCCGACCTGCACGGGCCAATCGTCGCAGTCGACGCCGCCGGCGCTGACGGTCTGCGTTGGGACGTGATGAATGGCCACTTCGTGCCTATGTTCGGCTTCTCACCACACACGATCGCGGCCAGTCGCCGCTACAGCAAACCTCCGTTCGAAGCGTCGCCTGATGGTCGAGGTGTCTCTACCTCATCTTGCGGCGTTCGCCGACGCGGGCTGCGACCTGATCATCGTCCATGTCGAGGCCTGCACTCACCTGCACCAAGTGCCGGCGAAAATCGCTGACCTCGGTGTACACGCCGGGGTCGTGATGAGCCCAGCCAAGTCCGCCAGCTGTCCTATATGTGCTCGATCTCGTACAGGCTATCCTCATAACGACGGCCCACCCTGGGTCGGGAAGCTATGAGTACCTGAGAGCATGGAAACAAAGCTCAAAGAGTTGTCGGACTTGATCCACGAGGCAGGCGGAGAAGCCTCGGTCGAGGTCGACTACGCCATTGATGGTACTAGAGCATGGCGCGCTGTCGCTGCCGGAGCGGACGTGCTGGTAGCAGGACGGAGCATATTCGGGCAGGTGGCAGGGAGGGCTGCAGCAATTTCGGAACTGCGGGGGCAGCTGGAGCTCAGGCGCGTTCAGCGAGGAGCGCCCGTGCCACTCCGACATCAGTAACCAAGGACGTCAGGATGCCAGCTCTGAGCGCGGCACGAATTGCGCGCTGTTTCGAATGGCCTCCGGCGACCGCGATGACCTCAGGTATGCGCCTCAGGTCGTCAAATGTGGCCGCGATGCAACGGTCAGTGAGCTCATGGCAAACTTCCTTACCGTCGTCGTTCAAGAAGACTCCACAGAACTCGGCGCAGACACCCAACTTAGTCAACTCCTCCTGTTCTTTTTTTGACAAGGCGTCGCGGAGCTGCGAGTTCGGGGGCCGGAAACTGCCTATCGCAACTGTGGCTTTAGTCACCTTTGGGAATAGGCTAAGGGCTGCCGCGATCCTCGGTTCTTTACGGAATGAGGCAGCGGTCTCGGCGTCGGAGACCACAAGAGGCGCAATTATTGGGAACGCAGTGCCTCCCGAGATAGCGGCGGCGCGGCGAACAAGTTCAAGCGGGCTGTCGGTGATCGAACCAAGGACTCCCGTCAACTGGACGATCGGACAGGGCGCAAGCTTAGACAACCAAGTGATCATCGCGTCAAGGGTGCGGCCCCAACTGATGCCGAGGACGTCTGTGGGAGACACGATCGCTGAGAGCAGATCCGCGGCCGCCTTGCCGAGCTGCTCGCGTACCGACGACTCCAGCTTGTTGGGAGTAGTGACGACCACCGCATGGTTCAGCCCAAAGTTCGCACGCAGGCGGTCCGAGAGGTCGATGTCGATCCCCGGTGGCATGGTGATCTCTATTCGAATGACGCCCTCTGCAATAGCCTTCTCGAGGATACGCGCCACCCTGAAGCGGGACATCCCTAGCTCAGTTGCGATCTCGGTCTTCGTCTTCCCATCGATGTAGTAGCGCTTGGCGACTATCCCAGCCTCGACGAGGTCAGACCCGAACACCGGCATGAGGCTACCCCAAGTTGGACTGTTCGCCCTTGCCGCCTTCCACGGACGTCAACACGAGGCGGCACTGGAACGCGTCGAGCCCGTGCTTGCCGACGGCACGGGAAGAGCGCGCCTTGACCGTGACGGTCAGCTCGGGCTCGGCCTACTAGAGGCCGACAAGCTCCCCGAAGGAGCCAAAGCCTTCCGCGACGTCGCGGCTGCTCGCCTGCCTCTCCTTCAGATCTCTAGCTTGCTCATCGAGGTCGACCCCTGGACCGGCTTCACAGATTGCCTGACACACGCCGGTGGGGCCGACCATCGCCCGCCCGGGCTGCGCCGCAACTGCGCATTCCGGCGATTACGGACACCTGTTCCGGTTGAAAGCGGACAGATGCGGGGGGTGCCAGTGGTCGCTGTTTGGTTGTCAAGTGGCCCAAGGCACAACAGGCTCGGGCCACCTGACAGGCTACACGGGTCGTAAGCATTCAGGTCCCTCCCACGTTTGGTGAGGACGTACAGGTTTTGGTCAGCCAGCACCGGGTTTGATGCTTTCTTTGACGACAACCCGGAGCGAAGCGGAGGGGCGTCAGGCGGGCGTTCGGGGACGGGCCCCCGGTCTCTTTGGCGGCATCCTCGCTCGATACGCCCCGGGCGATCGCCTTCCAGAAACGAACACGGTCCTCACGCCGTGCAACTGGCGGCCGACCCGGTGACCGCATCTGGCCACGCATCGCACGAATCGCCCGGATCGGCTTGCTGACGGTTGCCAACACACCCATGACGCTCCACCTCCATCACGAGGTATCAGTTGAATCCGCCCTGCGACCAAGGGTCGGAATGGAAGATCACGCCACGTGCTCCACCGCGAAGCTGAACGGCTGCGAGGGCATCGGCCACGAGCGGCGTCGCCATGTTGTCGTCCATCTTCCAGCCGATGAGACGTCTACTGCCGAGGTCGAGGACGCTCGAGAGGTAGAGCCAACCCTCACATGACCAGTCATCGAAGCTAGGTCTGAGCGGGATGTGCTATGACATCGTTCCGTCACGCCGGGGGCGCTGGCGACGCGTCGTGGCCTTCTTCACCTGCTATCTCCTTGTACAAGGGCGGTCAGGTACAAACAAAAGTGTAGGGGGAGGATGTTCGCTGGCGGTCTAGCCGGAAAGGGCTGTACCGGATCCTGACGGTGTCCGGGGCAATTCGAGTCTGCAGGCTCCCAAGTTAGGCAGGTTCGAGAGCACAACAACCACGTGCTTGCGGGGCTTTTCGGGATGATTAGGTTGTCTCGGCCGGCGAGGTCGGCAAGGCCGCCTCGGTAGTGGCGAGAGCCTGGTTCATGCGGGTTATGGCCCTGCTCTCTTTCTGCCCGGTGGCTTCTTTAGGCTGTGACCGTCGAGCGCGAGCACGCTGGGCGTTCACCTCCCGCTCATAGCTCCAGATCGCGTAGTCGAGTCGGCCGAGTGTGACCGCTCCGGCCCCGTGCTTCTCGGCCAACCTGAGCGCCGCTCGAGTCACGAGTTGACCCGCGTAGTCAGCGTCAACCGAGCGAATCTCGAGTGCCGTGGCAACAAAGCGGCGGATCATTCGATCGGGCTTGACGCCCTCGATGCCGGCCAGCATCTGGCAGTAGGTCCACGTAATGCCAGACCCCTGACCCCTTATCGCCTTCCATGCCGTCTCGGTCCCGGCGAAGGCGGCGGTCTGGGCAGTGTGTCTGCTTTTCAGGTCGTCCGTTGTAAAGATCACGTGATCGATCATCACCTGTGCGGCCTCGCGGATTGCCTGGGCCTTCAGGATCCCATTACGAGTCGAGGTGCGCTGATAGTTATTGACTTCGTCGGCGAAAGCAGCCGGTCCCCCCGCGCCGTCGATCACGGCCGCGAGTTGTTTCGAGTCGTTGCTTGGGCTGTAACCGGGAAGGGCGGCGTACCTGCCGATCACGTTCTTGACTCCGCCGTAGTTCACCCCGGTCGACCACACCGAGTCGCGGATGCAGCGAGCGAGATCCGGGTAGCCAGTGGGTGTAAGCCACGAGGCCGGCGGGGGCAGCACGGTCTCGACCCGAGCGACGACCGCGTCGACGTCCTGTTTAATGTTGCGCTGTTGTCGAGCCACCTGGCTGCTCCTCGTCCTGTGGGTTCTTGTAGCCCTGTCGGTACCCGACCTAGTGGCGATGGGGACACCTAGCCCCCCCTTCCAAAACCACGCCACGGCCTTGGGAGGCGGCGAAGGGGGCTTAGGACGGGGATCCCTGAGCGGCATGCCGTTAGCCGCCATAGTTGGAGACTGCATGCGGATGGGCCAGGGTTTCGCCCGGTGACAGGGCCGGTACGGCTCCCGCCGACAGTGGACACGGTGTGCCCGCCAATTCACCAACCGGTGCAGACGCTTGGGTTGATTTCCCCGCATGCCAGCAATTCTAAACCCTGGACTTATTGGACTCAATGGTGTACTGGGATTTCCCGATTCCTACTTAGAGAAGTCCTAGTCAAAGACTTTCACAAGGGATTATGAGTCCCCTGCTCTGACCGCTGAGCTACGGGCCCGTCCTGCGCATCTCTGACGTCCTACTGGCCCTTGCCCTACTCAAGCCCTAGAATATCCGGTGTGACCGGCACCATTCGCGAAAGATCACCGGGCCACTTCGAGCTGCGCGCGTTCAATGTTGCCACGGGGAAGCAGGTTACGCGCACCTACGTGCACCCCCGCGGGGAACGGGGAGTTGGTATTCGCGCCGCTCGTGCCGAGCTCGCGCGTCTTGTAACTGATGTCGCGAACGGTGCGCATGGAGGCGAGAAGGCGACACTTGGCCAGTTGCTCGATGAGTGGATTCGCTTCAGTGAGAAGGCACGCGAGCGTTCGCCGACCACGATTGCGGGGTACCGAGGAAAGGTCAAGCGCATCAAGGCCGGCAAGCTCGGCCAAGCAGGCGTCGCCAAGCTCACGGGGAAGGATCTCGATGACTTCTACCTCGAGCTCAAGCTCGAGGGTCTTTCCCCGTCGAGTGTCCATCACTACCACCGCGTTCTGCGTGCTGCGTTGAACCAGGGAGTCAAGTGGGGCTGGTTGCAGGCGAACGTCGCGGCCAAGGCGACGGTTCCGAGCGCTCCCGCCCCCGAGATGCATGTGCCGAGCATCGAACAGGCTCGTGCCCTAGTGGTTCGGGCAGGGGAGACAGCCTCACCTGACCTCGGGCCCATTCTCTTGTTCGCGATGTTGACCGGGGTGCGCCGTGGTGAGCTCTGTGGCATCCAGTGGTCTGATATTGACTGGGCGGGTCAGCTCGTGACCATCCGGCGCTCTATCTGGCAGGTCCGCTCGACATGGGGAGTGAAGGACCCAAAGACTCATCAGGTGCGGACTGTGGCTTTGGATGATGTCGGGATGACTCTGCTCAGGGCGCGTCGGGAGCGGGCTGAGCTGGACGCGATGATGGCAGGTATTGAACTGTCCGACGACGCCTACGTATGGTCTGCGCAGCCTGACGGCCGGACGCCCAGAACGCCTAACAGTCTGTCGAGGGCGTTCCACCGCCTTTGCCGGACGATGGAGGCAGAGGCGAAGACGGCTGACCCACCTAGGACTGAGTCATGGGACTTCCGACTTCACGACCTTCGACACTGGTCGGCGATCCAATTGGTCGCCCTAGGAAAGGATCCCCGCACGGTCGCAAGTCGTCTCGGTCACAGTGATCCGGCAATCACCCTCAGGACCTACAGCCATGCGCTCGAGGCTCGTGACAGGGATGCCGCCGAAGCGTTAGGGCGTACGCTCTCGCCTCCTTCACCCTAAGGCGACCGCAGGCTGCTGGTGACTAGGAGCGGTTGCAACGGAGCAAGAATCCGGTATCCACGAATTCCCCGCCGGAATCGTGGGTGCAGACGGCGCAGTAGTTATCGAGCCGCCGTTTGAAGTGGATGTGGAGCTCGTGACGTTGCCACTGATAATCGGACCGGCCCTTGTCCGGGAGCTAACCGGCGACGAGCGAAGTGAGCGAGCGATCAGAAACGACTGTTCGCAGGGAGTGATCCCGACGTTGCCGCGCGGCACCGACTCCGGCGGCCACTACCGAATCCCGACCGTCAAGTACCTTGAGGCGCTCGGTATCTCGTACGAGATCAGGAGCGGGAATCGCCAGAGGTGACCTGATGGTGAAGTCGCGATCTGAAGTTTCACCTCCGGGCCGGGCAGAGCACGCCGAAGACAAGTGCTGTCAAACCGACGGCGAGATAAAGACTCCGAGTGATCTCAAAGTGGCGGCGCAGTACTACGCCGATCGCGGCCTCCCGGTGTTTCCCGTGAAACCTCGCGACAAGTGCCCGCTTGGCCGAATAGTGCCCCACGGCCTCAAGGAGGCCACGACTGATCACGAGCAGATCGCACGTTGGTGGCGCTCCGAGCCCAGGGCGAACGTCGCAATCCTGACGGGGATCGCGTTCGACGTGCTTGACGTAGACAGAGCCGGTTGGCCTTCCCTAGCTCACCTTGTCGAGCTGCACGAGCCTCTGGAGATTGGCCCGGTCGCGCTGACACCTGGAGGCGGGAGCCATTACCTATTCCGGCCGACCGGGCTTGACAAACCCAGTGAGCAGCTCAGGCCGCTGGCCGAACTCGAACAGCGCCGGGCAGCACTGCGGGAGTCGAGCATCGACGTGCCGGCGGTCGAGGTGTGACCGAACGCCCCGACGCTTTCGCCTCCTGCCGCGCTACTCGGCTGAGTTTGACTGCCGCTACTCCACCTGCAAGGCGACCGACACCGAGCGCGTGCAGATGTTGGCTCGCAAGATTGCGGGCAAGCGGATCACCTACCGGCCACTGACCGGGCGGGACTAGCTTAGCTAGCTCGTTTTTTGCGCTCGCTCCTCAAGTTCTGTCCAGGCAGCGAGCGCCCATCCTCGTAGACTGGAGCCAGGTGACCTCAGATGAAGACGTGACGGAAAAGGCTAGATCCGCCGCGTCAGAGCGAACGGGGGTCGAGAAGTGACAGACGCCGAAGACCTGGCCAGGGCTTGGCTGGAACAGTTGGAGTCCCAACGTGACGCTGTCCCCAGGACGATGGAGACGGTCTTCAACGCTCACCACGGCGAGTCAGTATCCAAAGTGCTGATGGCGTTGTGGAACGAGTTTGATGAGGCTGGCATCCTCGTAACCACAGAGTGGTTGCTTCCTTACGCAAGGATGATTTCGAGCGGACAGCGGCCGATGAGCGATCAAGGCCGGCCGAAAGACGAGGGCGGCAGGGACGAGTAGCGAGAGCCGCGGGGATCGCGACCTTACCCGTGGAGGCTGGTCGCCGCCGGACTGGCCGCCAGCTCGGCGTAGCGTTCGAGGTCGGCAAGCAGACGATCCTTGGCGCCCGACGGCAGCCATGAGATCTCGATCGCGTTGCGTTGCAGCTGTACCAGCTCGACCGGTCCCAGACCTGCCGCCTCCTGTACGGCGGCTAGGTTGTCTGTGACGTAGCCCCCGAAGTAGGCGGGATCGTCGGAGTTCACGGTGACCCGAATGCCGAGTTCGAGCAAGCGCTCGATCTGGGCTGTCTTGAGGTCGCCGGTCACCCACCGGTTCGATATCGGACATACGGTGAGCCCCAGCCCGCGACGCGCGAGTTCGCTGGTCAGTTCCTCGCTCTCGAGAATGTTCACCCCGTGGTCGATTCGGTCCACTCCGATGACCTCGAGGCACTGGCGAATGTGCTCGACTGTGTTCTGCTGGTCCACGTCACAGTGCATGGTGATCTGGTAGCCCTCCGATCGGGCGCGCGCGAATACCTTGGCGAACTTGGTCGGGGGGTTGTCCCGCTCGTCGGAGTCCAAGCCGACGCCGGCAATCCACTCCCGGTAGGGCAGGGACTGCACCAAGGTCGCCATCGCGTACTCGGCCGAGAAGTCGCGCAGAAAGCACATGATCAGCTGGGCGCGCAGGCCCAGTTGTTGGCGCGCGGCGACGATCGCCCGCCGCAGTCCACCAATGATCGTGTCGAAGGCGACGCCGCGAGAGGTATGCGCCTGGGGATCGAAGAACATCTCCGCGTAGCGAACATTCTCGTCATGGGCCCGTTGTAGGTATGCCCACGCCAAGTCGTGGAAGTCGTCCGCCGTCACGAGCACATCCATTCCCTCGTAGTAGCTGATGTGATGAAGGAGCGCTTGACCGCTCCCGTGTGACCGGATCGGTGGATACTCCGGCCGGCATGCCGAACAGCGGGAGGGGCTACAGGTGCCTCCGAAGCCTCGCGTCGAAAGCAACAAGGTCCACCCTCGTCATGGAGAGCCGAGTGAAAAACTCGGGGTCGCCAAACCAATCACTCCACGACGAAGGAGGACCAAGATGCAACCCCAAGAGTACGTCGGCATCGACCTGCACAGACGCCGGAGCGTGATCGTCCGGCGCAGCAGCGAAGGCGAGACGCTCGAAGTGACCAAGGTCGACAACGACGACCTGCTCGCCTTCGAGCGGGCGGTGACCGCCGCCGGCGAGCACCCCGAGGTAGTTCTTGAAGCGTGTTATGGGTGGTACTGGGCGACCGACCTGCTCGAGGAGCTCGGTTGCAAGGTCCACCTGGCCCACCCCCTCGGCAACAGCTGGGGCAACCGCAGAGTGAAGAACGACACCCGCGACGCCGAGGACCTGGCTGATCTCTTGAGACTCGGCCGCCTTGCCGAGGCCTGGATCGCCCCGCCGAAGGTACGCGAGCTTCGTGAGCTCGTCAGGTACAGGGCCAAACTGGTCAGCCTGCGCACCAACTGCAAGCTGCAGGTCTACGCAGTTTTGGCCAAAGAAGGCGTCAACGTTCCCATGACGGACCTGTTCGGCGTCTCAGGCACAGAGCTCTTGGAGTCCTGCCACCTTGCCACCGTCTATCGCACCCGCGTCGAGTCGCTCCGGGACCTGATCGAGGTCTTCGACGCTGAGATCACAAAGCTCGAAGGTGACGTACGCCATGAGCTTCGCGGCCAGGTCGGCTATCAGGCGATCCAGCAGATCCCCGGTGTCGGCCCTCTCTTCGCGTCGGTGTTCGTGGCCGAGATCGGCGATGTCACGAGGTTCCGGTCTCCGGCACAGCTGGCAAGCTGGGCGGGGCTCACCCCGAAGCACCACGAGTCGGACCTGACGGTGCGCCGGGGCCCCATCACTAAACAGGGATCACGGCTCGTGCGCTGGGCGGCCGTCGAAGCGGCCCAACGCCAGGCGAATCGGACCAAGCTGCGAGCCGACTTTGTTCGCATCGCCGCTCACCACGGCGACAGCGCCGGTGCTCGCAAGATCGCCCGCGTCGCCGTGGCACGAAAGATCGTCACCCTCGTCTACTACGGCCTTCGGGACGGCGCCATCCGTTCCAAGGCCATCTCGGAGGCGGCGTGACGCGGGAACGACACCCCAAGGCGCGTGGTCGCCCCTAGTCATGGCCCCCGGTCAACCGGCGTGGCCGCGTAGCTGATTGACCCCGTCTTGGTGGTGCCGCAACACTCCATGCCGTCAAACGGCGCAGGAATGACAGGCAACCGCGTCAGCGCCTTGCCCTCCCGAAGCACGCTTCGGACCTGGAGACGACACCTGGTGTCCCTTCCCCGAACAAGAGGTAAGTCACACAACCGCCTGAACACCCCTCTCGACCTCTTACGCCAGCATGCGCCGTCGCGCGTCGGCAGCGTCAAGGCTTCCCTTCGGCGGCTCCGCCGGCCTTGACCCTGCCTTGGCGATGGCGCGCGTTCGCGGTCAGGTCGAGAGAGCTATATGAACTGCAATAATCGTGCTCCTCTTCGAGGAGCGCTACTTGACAACAAGCGCTCCTTCAGGAATGACCAGGAAAGAAGACAGGTCGTTGAAGCGGTAAGACGCACGCAGTTCGGCGACGTCGGTGTAGGCAAGCCGGACTCCGTTGCGCTCAGCGAGCGCAAACCTCAGCTCCGGTTCCAGCGTGCCCTCGATGTGCACGTGCAGCTCGACTTTGGGCAGGCCCCGTATGAAAGCAGCAAGCTCGGTCATGGGCTCACGGTACCCGCCTGAGGAGGAGTGGGCTTAACCGCACCGGCTACGAAGGGGACGAGATGGGCTTGACCCCGCTTTGACGGACATCCACGATCCGGCGACACCGCCCGGAAAGGATGGGCGAAGCGGTGTAACCGGGACCACCCTGTTGCGGATTTCCGGGCCACACTTCGATGGTCACCGTCGACCCCTCAGGGAGGGCCGGCTCATATGGCAACCAGGACGCAACGTCTCCCGGGTCGAACAGACACTGGGGGCCGTTGCTACAGCAGTGGCGACCCGGAACCCTCCTGCCTTGAGTTCCTGCGTCGCTCCAGCCGACTGCATTCCGACGATCGCTCCCGGCACTTCGACGAGTGTCGTGGTCGTGGTCGGTCTCATGGTTTTCCTCAGATCAGGCTGACACCCGCCGACGCCGCGCCCAGGAGAGCGAAGATCTGGCGCTGGCCGCTCGCCACGGGCCAGCCCACAAGAGGCTTCTGCCAGACATCCACGCTCCCGGGTACGGGACCGTCACCGATGTCGCGGGCGGTCCTATCGTTCCCACACATCCGAGTATCCAACTATCTCATCGGAGCAACCATCACGGTCGGTGGCCGGCTCCACTGCCATCCGATGACCTGTTGGGACCCTATGAGGCGTCGTGCTGTCCGGTCCATCCAGCGCAGCACGTTGCTCTAGTTTCTGCCCTAGAACTCGGGTTCGATGGGCCGCTTCGGGTAGCTTCCGCGTCCACAGCCGTGACCTGCGAAAACGTCCGATTGGCGACCCTCGGAATCCCTCATTTCCGATGCTGGACCGGACTGTTAGTCCCCTGCTCTGACCGCTGAGCTACGGGCCCTTGCTGGATTACGCGCCACTTGCCCTGGCTGTTCTCACGGATGCTAATGGCGCTCGGTCAGCTCCACCGTGAGGGGGCGCTCGTCGAAGAGCTGGTCCAGGTCGGCGAAGAGTGCGCGTGAGGTCCCCGCCGGCTCATCATGATCGGCGCGATCGCACCGTCGACGGTCGCGTGGTTCTCTGCGCACGGTGAGCCGGCGGCCCCATGGGGTGGAGCCGACGCTCACGTGGGCGCGTCTCGACCGGCTCAACTGCAAGCGCGCCCGTATGGACATCCTCCCGATGGCAACTCGCTGGTCACACTTGCCGACCCAGAACTGCTCGTACCTATTGGCATATATTCCACCTAATAAATAGTGAAACGCGATTTGGGCCGGACACCCTGTTTGATTAACATCCGGCCGTGCGATTCCAGAGCAGCAGCGGCTCTTTGGCGGGCCGGTCTGTCTGGCGGATCGCCCTGTGGTGCGCGTGCGCGGTGGGGCTCTTCGGGATGGTCGGCTTGCTTTACCTCGCGTCGGTGCATTCGCTTCCCCCGAGCTCGGACGGGGCCACGGTGGTTCTCGAGGGCAAGGCCATGAGCAGTGGGAATCTCACCCTCAACCACTGGGCGCTTTCCCTCGACTCGTTCTGGTTGGTCGACGTCCCTGTCTACGCCATTGCCGTCCTCATCGGCGGAGTCCACAATCAGCTGCTCAACCTCGTCCCGGCGATAGTCGCCACCGCTGTCGTCGTCACCGGAGCCTGGATCGCTTGCCGGGGTCACAGTCGGTGGGCGGGCGTGTTCGCGGCAGGGACCGTCGTCACCATTCTCGGCCTGCCGACGCATGCCTTCTCCGGCTACTTCTTGCTGGGCCCGCTCCACGTGACGACAACGCTCTGGTGTCTGGCTGCGTTCGTGGCGCTGCGACGGGGCCGTTTCGGCTGGGGCTGGGCGGCGGCGGTGGTACTGCTTGCCGCAGGCTTGGTCGGCGACTTCCAGACCTTGGTGCTCGGCGTGGTACCGATTGGCCTTGCGGGGTTGGTCGGCGCCCGCCGGGCTCGACGATGGATGGCGGCTGTTCCGGCGCTGGCGGCCGCAGTGGGCAGTTTCGTGCTCGCCGAGGTCGTGCGCCGTATCGCCCGGTTGATTGGGACCTTCACGATCGCTCCGGCGAACCCGAGGGCGCCGTTCCATCAGATGATCCAGAACCTCTACCACGTCTTCACCTTTGGAGCCGCACTAGAGGACGTAAAGCCGGGCGTATTCGGTCCGCCCGCGGTGCCGCACGTCCTCCAGCTCGCGCACGCCGTGGGACTGGCAGTGGGCGCGTTGGCCATCGTCCTCGGGCTCATCTCGGTCGTCAGGTCGGTCGTTACCGGTGCGGCCCTACATAGGCCAGGCGAGCCCCGCGGCTGGGACAGCCGGGAGGCCCTCTGGTTCGAGGACGTGCTCGTATTCGGCTTTCTTGGCGGTTGCGGCACTTTCATATGGCTGTCCTTCGATTCGTCGATCGCCTTCGCCCGTTACCTCAACGCCGTGGTCATCTTCGGCGCGATCCTCGCGGGGTGCCTCGTGGGAAAGATTGCGGAACTTACACGCGAGAGATGGTCGAGAGCCCTCCTCACCGGGGTCGCTGCGCTCGTGGTCGCCGGCTGCGCGTCGACCTTCGTCACCTCCATCACAATGGCGTCCCCCGTGCAACCGGTCTCGCAGCTGGCGAGCTATCTCGAGGCGCACCATCTCACCAAGGGCATCGGTGACTACTGGAGCGCTTCGATCGTGACGGTGGTCTCGTCGGACGCGGTGGTGGTCCGCCCGGTCACCACCCTCCTCGGAGGACAGCAGATCGGCCGCTATCTGCGGCAATCGAGCTCGTCGTGGTACGGCGGAGGCTTCGAGTTCCTCGTCTACAACTCAGTTGCGCCGTGGGATGACGTCGAGGCGCAGTCCGCCCTGGCGTCGTTCGGGCCGCCACGGCATGTGGCCGTCGTGGGCAACTACAGGGTGCTGACCTGGGCGCACGACCTGACGATCCGAACTGACGGGAGCTTCGCGCCCCAGCCGTGGGCCCACCCACATCAAGCCGGCTAGCAACCAGCTCGCTTGCCTGCCAAGGCCGCGGGTGGGCTGCGGCCAGCCCCGGTGGGACCCAGCTCCGGGGGAGAGACTCGAACTCTCAACCACACGATTAACAGTCGCGTGCTCTGCCGATTGAGCTACCCCGGATCAGAGCGCAGACTAGCCGGGCTGGCGGTCGCGCTGGCAATCCTTGGACGTGCGATGTAAGAAAGGCGGATGCGATTCAGGACCGGGTTCGTCGCGGGATGCGCAATCTGCCTCTACCTGACCCACAAGGTTCGTCAGCTCCAAGGGCCGCTCGGGAGGCGTAGCCCGCTCAAGGCATCCAGCTCCCAGTGGCTCGGCCAGAGCGGCCCGGGCCTGGACTCGGCCGATCTGAGGGCCGAGAAGGTGCTTGCGCTGGGCGACTTGGCTCGGGAAAGAGCAAGGGACCTGTTGCGGGGCCCGGTGGGCAACCTTGCCCGGGAACGAGTCATCGCCCTGTTCGAGGACGCCGTCGCCGCTCAACGCGCGCAACCGTCCAGAAGGACCAGAGCAAGCTAGAGCTGACCCGGCTGGCCAAGCCGGGCCGGGCCCGGCAGTCGGCCTCAGTCACCTTCCACGTAGTCGCGCAGCGGGCGGGAGACCATCGGCTGGCGCAACTTGGCGAGCGTCTTCATCTCGATCTGACGGATGCGCTCGCGGGTGACCCCGAAGATCTGGCCCACCTCCTCGAGGGTGCGGATCCGGCCGTCGTCCAGTCCGAATCGCAGCCTCACCACCTCTTGCTCACGCTCGGTCAACTCGCTCAAGGCTCGCTTCACGGCCTCGTTGAGCAGCATCCGCGTGGCTGCGTCGACCGGCACCTCGGCGGTGTGGTCCTCGATGAGGTCCGAGAGGCTGAAGTCCTCCTCCTCGCTGATGGGCTGTTCCAGGGAGATGGTGTCCTGGCTGATCCGTTGCAGCTCACGCACGCGTTCGACCGGGAATTGAGTCCGAGCGGAGATCTCCTCGACCGTTGGCTCGCGACCCAGCTCGAGGGCCAGCTGGTGCTGGGTGCGCACGATCTTGTTGATCGTCTCGACCATGTGGACGGGGATCCGGATCGTACGGGCCTGGTCCGCTACCGCCCTGGTGATGGCCTGGCGGATCCACCAGGTGGCGTAAGTGGAGAACTTGAAGCCGCGGCGGTAGTCGAATTTCTCGACGGCACGCATGAGTCCGAGATTGCCTTCCTGGATGAGGTCCAAGAAGGCCATACCGCGATTGCGGTAACGCTTCGCGATGGAGACCACGAGCCTCAGGTTCGCCTCGATCAGGAGGTCCTTGGCTTCTGAGCCTTCGTGGACCGCCCGTTCCGCCGCTCGGCGTTGCTCGAAGGGGACCTTGTCCAAGCTGCCCGCGGCCCGCCAAGCCTCCAGCTCGGCAGTCGCCTCCTGGCCGGCCTCGATCTTTCGCGCGCACAGGACCTCGAGCTCCGGCGACAGCAGAGAGACGCGCCCGATCTCCTTCAGGTAGGCGCGGACCGGATCAGTCGCCTGCGTATCGCCGTTCCCGCCGCCGAACGGCGCCATCGAGACGAG
Organism: Acidimicrobiales bacterium; assembly: GCA_050015255.1. Taxonomy (GTDB): domain Bacteria; phylum Actinomycetota; class Acidimicrobiia; order Acidimicrobiales; family Bog-793; genus Fen-455. Next base: position 40,233 of record JBEKBT010000006.1, on the reverse strand, counting down.
TCGTGGGCGCGCCTTGGGGGCTGCGGCAGCGCGCTGGCTCGGGTCCGCGGGCGGTGGTCCCTCGACTGCGACGTTTTCGAGGTCCGCGAAGAGCGGTTCGGCCAGCTCAGGTTCGGCTGCATCGGCGGCGGCTTCGGCCGCGACGCTGTCAGTGGGGAACCCTGTGACGCTGGACGTGGGTGCCTGCTCTGTCGTGCCGGTCATCTCGCCTCCAGATCGCGCTGCAACAGCCACCCTACCAATCGATTCGCAGCCTCACTGACGGCCGGTGGGATATGGTCGGCCGCTCCCGGTTCTTGCAGGATCTCCAGCTCGGACTTCAACCAGCTGATGGCACCTGCGGCGGCGGTGAGCCGGGCCGCGTCACCCTCGGCCTCGGCCTGGCGGGCGTCGGCCTCGATGTCGCCGAGCGAGACCTGGGCAGCGGCCCGTGCCAGGGCGATGACCGTCTGGTCTGGGTCCGCTTCGGGCTCTGTCACCGCCAGGCGCCGCAACAGCTCCGCGGCCTCGTCATCGGCGCTCTCGATCGCCTCGTGCAGGCTTTCCGAGCCCAGGAGAGCCCTGAACGCGGCCCGTTGCAGAGGATCGGCGAACAACGCCTCGTGCAATCGGCCCGCCATGGCGCGTGGCTCGCGAACAGCGAGCACGAGCGCGTCCCGACCGGCGCGCTCCCCGGGGGCAGCCGGTCCCGAGCGCCGGCGGGCGTTGGGGCCGCGTCCGGTCGTTCCCGGTCCCTCGCCGGGTCGGTCGAAGCTCGCCTCCTCGTCCGGCTCCCACGGCGGTGCCTCGTTCGACGGTCGGGGCGGGCCGCCTGCTCCAGTCCTGCCCGGCTCGCCGGGAGGGTTGCGACCCGAGGCCGCGAAGGCTTGCACGAGGGCCTCCAGCCGTGGCCGCAGTCGTTCCGGGTCGAGCCTCGTCCGATCCGAGACAGTGACGAGGAATTGATCGCGCACGAGCTCGTTCGGGTGCTCGGCGACCACGGCGAGAGCGGTCTCGGCCGCCCGGGCCCGCCCTTCGCCGGTCCTGAGCTCGCTGGAGGCCAGCGCCCGATCAACCCTGAAGGAGAGAAACGTCTTCGCGTTCTCCACCGCCTCTTTCAAGGCCTGCGGCTCACGCATCGCCAGGTCCGCCGGATCGCTGCCCGGGGGGAGGGCGGCGACGGCCACTTCCACCTCGTGACGTTTCTCCCACTCGTAGAAGCGGGCGGCGGCGGACTGGCCGGCCGCGTCGGCGTCAAAGGCGAGGACGACGCGCTTCGCGAAGCGCCCGAGAAGGCGGAAATGCTCCTCGGTGAGCGAGGTCCCGCAAGTGGCGACCGCTCGCGGCAGCCCGGCGGTGAAAAAGCCGATGACGTCGGTGTAGCCCTCGCAGACGATCACTTCGCCCGCCTGGACGACGGCTTGTTTCGCCCAGTTGAGGCCGTACAGGGTGCGCCTTTTCGAGTAGATCGGTGTCTCGGGCGAGTTGCGGTACTTGGGTCCTGCTCCCTCGCCGGCACCGGGAAGGATCCTGCCACCGAGCCCGATCGCCTTGCCCGCCGGGTCGAAGATGGGGAAGACGACCCGGCCCCTGAAGGCGTCCCGCAAGCCGTGCTCGCCCTCGTGGGCGAGCCCTGCCTTCACGAGCAGATCTCTCGGCGCCCGGACCGCTCCCAGCAGTGCCCGGCCGGTCTCGGGCGCCCAGCCGAGCCGGAAGCGGCGCACGGTCTCGCCCTCGTAGCCCCGCGAGCGCAAGTACTGCCGTGCGCGCTTCGCGTCAGGGCTGCTCAGCAGCTGGTCGTGATAGAAGGCGACCGCCTGCTCCATCACGCCGAGAAGGGCTTGTCGCCCCTCGCGCTCGGGCTGGTCCTTGCCGGGACTGTCCTCCCGGATGGTCATCCCGGCCCGTGCCGCAAGCCGCTGGACGGCCTCTACGAAATCGCAGCCTTCGATGTTGCGCAAGAAGGTGATGGCGTCGCCGGAGGCCTGGCAGCCGAAGCAGTAGTACAGACCTTCTTCAGCGTTGACTGAGAAAGACGCCGTCTTCTCGGCATGAAACGGGCACAGCCCGACATAGCGACGTCCGATCCGCTTGAGCGGCGTGTACTCGCCGATCAGGCCGAGGATGTCGGTTGCGGCGCGGACCGCAGCCACGTCCTCGTCGGGAATCGCCATCGCTTGGACGGTATCGCGGCTCGCGCGCGGCCGCGCCCTGCCGGGCCGCGTTTCGCTTGTGAGAGCAGGCCTGGTGCTACGCGGCGGCCTGTTTTGCCTTCTCGGCGTCGATCGCGAGGACGGCTTGGGCTGCTGCGAGCCTTGCGATCGGCACCCGGAAGGGCGAGCAGCTGACGTAGTCGAGGCCGGCCCTCGCGAAGAAGTTGATCGAGAAGGGGTCACCGCCGTGCTCGCCGCAGACGCCGATCTTGAGGTCGGGGCGAGTGGCCCGCCCACGCTCGACGGCGATGCGGACGAGCTCGCCCACGCCCTCGGTGTCGATGTTCTCGAACGGGTTCGCCTTGAGCAGGCCCTCTCTCAGATAGGCGTCCATCATCCTGCCCTCGACGTCGTCGCGGCTAAAGCCGAAGGTCATCTGGGTGAGGTCGTTCGTCCCGAAGGAGAAGAAGTCTGCTACCTCGGCGATCTCGTTCGCGAGCAGCGCAGCCCGCGGCGTCTCGATCATCGTCCCGATGGCAATCTCTACCCGTTCCCCGGTCTCGGCCTCGCCGGTCTTGTCCGCGGCGGCCGCCTCCTGCAGGGCCTTGACGACCCAGGAGCGGGCCAGGGCCATCTCTTCGCGCGAGACCGTGAGCGGGATCATTATCTCGACGACCGGGTGGCCGCCCACCGCGGCGCGCTCGTAGGCGGCTTCCATGAGGGCACGCACCTGCATCCCGTACAGACCGGGCTTCAAGACCCCGAGCCGAACGCCGCGCACCCCGATCATCGGGTTGGCCTCGTGCCAGGACCTGGCCGCGTCGAAGAGCTTCTTCTCCTCGTCGGTCAGGCCCTCGACCGCCTGCTTGACGACGAGCGACTCGATGTCGGGGAGGAACTCGTGCAACGGCGGGTCGAGCCCGCGCACGATGACGGGCAGGCCGTCCATGGCCTCGAGGATCCCGAGGAAGTCGGCCTTTTGTGCGGCTCTCAGCTCCTCGAGCGCCGTCGTCTCCTCCTCCTCGGTCGCGGCGAGGATCATCCGCCGCATGATGGGCAGGCGGTCGTCCCCGAAGAACATGTGCTCGGTCCGGCACAGGCCGATGCCTTCGGCCCCGAGATGCCGGGCGTTGGCGGCGTCGGCTCCGGTGTCCGCGTTGGCGCGCACCCCGAGCCGGCCGGCGCGGACCTCGTCGGCCCAACCGAGCAGCTTGGTCAGCTCCGGAGGCGGCTCGGCGGCGATGAGCGGCACGGCTCCGGCGACGACGGTGCCTTCCGAGCCGTCGATGGAGATGATGTCGCCTTCCCGGATGACGGTGTCACCGGCCCGGAACAGCTTGTCGGCCGCGCTGATCCGCAAGGCCTCGGCCCCGACGACAGCCGGCTTGCCCCAGCCACGGGCGACGACTGCGGCATGACTCACGAGGCCACCCCTGGCGGTCAAGATGCCCTCGGCGGCGAGCATGCCGTGCACGTCCTCGGGTGAGGTCTCGTTGCGCACGAGGATCACGTGCTCACCTCTCTGGGCCGCAGCCGCGGCGTCGTCGGCGCTGAAGCAGGCGGCTCCGACAGCCGCCCCGGGCGAGGCGGCGAGCCCCTTGGCGATGACGGGCGCCGTGTGGTCGGCGAACTGCGGATGCAGGACAGCCTCGATGTTGTCAGGGGTGATCCTCTGCAGCGCCTCGGCGTGGGTGAGGCGGATGGCCGGGTCGTCGACCATGTCGACCGCCATGCGGAGCGCGGCCCGGCCCGTACGCTTGCCGACCCTGGTCTGCAGCATCCAGAGCTTGCCCTGCTCGATGGTGAACTCGGTGTCACACATGTCCCGGTAATGCGCCTCGAGCCTGGCGAAGATGTCCATCAGCTGGTGGTAGATGGGGGGGAATTCGGTCTCGAGTGCGGACAGCGGTTCGGTGTTGCGGATGCCGGCGACGACGTCCTCGCCCTGGGCGTTGACGAGGAAGTCGCCGTAGGCGCCCTTGGCCCCGGTGGCCGGGTCACGCGTGAAACCGACACCGGTGCCTGACTTGTTGTCGCGATTGCCGAAGACCATCGCCTGCACGTTCACCGCCGTGCCGAGGTCGTTCGGGATGTGCTCGCGCTGGCGATAGGCGACTGCTCTCGCCCCGTTCCACGAGGCGAACACGGCTTCGATGGCGCCACGGAGCTGGTCGACCGGGTCTTGCGGGAAGGGGTGTCCCGTCGCCTTCTCGACGACGCCCTTCAGCTCCTCGACGAGCGCCTGGAGGTCGGCGGCCGCCAACTTGGCGTCTGAGGCACCGGTGCGCTTCTTCAGGGCCTCGAGCGGCTCGTCCAGCTGCTCGCCTGGAACCCCCAGGACGATCCGGCCGTACATCTGCACGAAACGCCGGTACGAGTCGAACGCGAACCGCTCGTCACTGGTCTGTTTGGCGAGGCCCTCGACCGACCGGTCGTTGAGGCCGAGATTCAAGACCGTGTCCATCATGCCCGGCATCGAGAACTTGGCTCCCGAACGGACCGAAACGAGCAGGGGGTCGTCGGCGTCGCCGAGGCGCCGTCCCATACGCCCTTCGAGCCTCTTGAGGTGCTCGCTGATCTCACCGTCGAGCCCGTCGGGCCACCCCGCGGTCATGTAGGCGCGGCAGGCGTCGGTCGAGATCGTGAAGCCATGCGGAACCGGCAGGCCGAGCACCGAAGTCATCTCGGCCAAGTTGGCACCCTTCCCGCCGAGAAGATCCTTGAGCTCCATAGGGGGACGAGGGTGCTCATGGTCGAAGTCGTACACGTAGCCCATTAAGGCCTCCTGGAATTGTCGCGACAGACGGAGCCTAAACGCGACCTGGGTAGTGCCTGCAAGACGGGAGCTTGGCTGGGATCTTGTCAGGGCACGGCGAGGGCTTGGCGAGGCGCCGGCGGGGGATCTTGTCAGGGCACGGCGAGAGCTGGGCGAGAGGCGCCGGCGGACGCCGGCGGGACCCGCTTCGGCGGGCGCGACGCCTGGGAGGCGCCGGCGCTTCCCGCTTCGTGCCGGCGGGCGGCGCCTCAGACGTCGAGCCGGCCGAGAAGGTAGCTCACGACCTCGTCGATCGGAAGCCTCGTCTGCTCGGTCGAGTCACGCTCGCGCACGGTGACCTGTTGGTCCTCGAGGCTCTCGAAGTCGACGGTCACGCAATAGGGCGTGCCGGTCTCGTCCTGGCGCCGGTAACGCCGGCCGATCGACTGGGTCTCGTCGTACTCGCACATGAGGTGGCGCTGGACCCGGTGCAGGACCTCTCGAGCCAGCGGGGAGAGGGTGTCCTTCTTCGAGAGCGGGAGCACCGCTACCTGGTACGGGGCGATACGGGGGTGCAGGCGGAGCACGACGCGGCGCTCGCCGCCGATCTCGTCCTCGTCGTAGGCGGCCAAGAGGAACGCCATCATCGCCCGGGTCGCACCGGCTGCCGGCTCGACGACGTGGGGGAGATACCGCTCGCCCGTCGCCTGGTCGAAATGCTCCAAAGAGGTGCCTGAGTGCTCCTGGTGCGCACGCAGGTCGAAGTCGGTCCTGTTTGCGATGCCCTCGAGCTCGCCCCAGCCCCAGGGGAAGAGGAATTCGACGTCTGTCGTCCCCGAGGAGTAGTGCGAGAGCTCCTCGGGGTCGTGCGGCCGGAGGCGCAACTTCTCACTGGCGATCCCATAGCGCACGTACCAGGCGAGCCGTTCCTCGCACCAGTACTGCTGCCAGCGTGGGCTGTCCGCAGGAGGGACGAAGAACTCCAACTCCATCAGCTCGAACTCTCGTGTGCGGAAGACGAAGTTGCCGGGCGTGATCTCGTTCCTGAATGCTCGGCCGATCTGCGCGATCCCGAACGGTGGCTTGCGCCTCGTGGTGGTCTCGACGTTCAGGTAGTTCACGAACATGCCCTGAGCAGTCTCGGGCCTCAGGTAGGCGATGGAGGAGTCTTCTTCGACTGGGCCTACGAAGGTCTTGAACATGAGGTTGAACGGGCGGCCCTCGGTCAGATCGGCGGAACCACAGTTGGGGCAAGTGCCCTCGATCTGGTCGGCGCGCCAGCGTTCCTTGCAGGTGCGGCAATCGACGAGGGGGTCGGTGAAGGTCGCCAGGTGGCCCGACGCCTCCCAGACCTTGGGGTTGGTCAGGATCGCGGCGTCGATCGGCACGACGTCGTCCCGCTCTTGGATCATCGCCCGCCACCAGGCCTCGCGGATGTTGCGAAGCATCAGAGCCCCGAGCGGGCCGTAGTCGTAAGTCGAGCGGATGCCGCCGTAGATCTCGGCCGAAGGGAAGACGAAGCCACGCCGCTTGCACAAGTTAACGACGGCGTCGAACAGGCCAAGGTCGGCAGTGGGCTCAAGGGAGGTCGCCATGGCGGCAGGTTACCCGCAGGTGACAGGAGGCTTGTGCCCTTGACGGGGAGGACTCAGTCACCGCTCGGAGACTCGGCTCTGGAATCTCGCAACCCGGCGGTCGTGATCTCGGCGCCGCGATGGGCCGAGCGCACCCTCCTGTCCAAGTGGTATTCCGTGGCGACCATGGCCAAACGCTCGGCTTCGGCCGTCGCTCGGCTCGGCGGCAGATCGAGTGCGGCGCGGAGCCCGCCGTTGAGAACCTGCCTTATCAGGCTCACCGTTTCGGCCCCGACGGACTGGCCTCGACGGCAGGAACGGCACAGGAACCCGCCTTCGCCGGCGTCGAACGCCACCAGCTCGGCCTCGTCTCCGCATCCAGCGCACTGCTCGAGCGACGGGCCGACGCCTTCCAGCGCGAGAAGCTTCCAGAGAAACGCACCCAGGAGCACCGCAGAAGAACGTTCCTCCAAGGTCCGCAGCGCACCCACGAGCATGCGGAACAACTCCGCCATGGGCTGTCTCTCGAGCGCGACGTGATCTACGACCTCGAGCATCGTGAGCGCCACCGGGACCCGGTCGAGATCGCCACGTATGGCCTTGAAATGCTCGATGACCTCGACCTGGTTCACGACGTCGAGCTCGCGCCCGCGCCAGCACATCATGGTCACATGAGTCAGGGGCTCGAGCCGGCCGCCGAGGCTGCTCTTCGGCTTGCGGACCCCCTTGGCCACCGCTCGGACCTTGCCGTGCTCGGGAGTGGCGAAGGTCACGATGCGGTCGGCCTCCCCGAGTCGCAGCGTCCTCAGCACCACTCCCTCGTCGCGATAGGTGGCCATGTCGCAGTCAGGCCCTCATCCGCGACCCGACCGAGATCAGCGCCACACCCACGACGATCACGACCAGAAGCGTGATTGCCGGCTCAAAGCCCTTGCTCGCAAGGAGCACGACGAAGGCGAAGGCGAGGAAACCGAGAAACAGCCCCGAGAGGACCCCGATGTGGTCACGGATGCGGAAAGGCTGGCGCGTCTCCTCGTTCACCGCTGCACCCCTCCGTAACGTCGGTCGCGGCGCTGATACTCGCCGACGGCATCGAACAGGTTCTTCCGGCGGAAGTCCGGCCATAAGACGTCGGTGAAGACGAGCTCGGAGTAGGGCAGCTCCCAGAGCAGGAAGTTCGAGATGCGGAACTCGCCCGAGGTACGGATCACGACATCGGGATCGGGCATGTCAGGCCAATACAGCCGGGAGCGGAGGGCCCCCTCGTCGATCCTTTCTGGCGGAACACCATCGGTGACGAGCTGACGGACGGCGTCGATGATCTCCGCCCGTCCCCCGTAGTTGAAACAGACCGTGAGCGTCAGTCGCCTGTTCGAGGCAGTGAGGTCCATTGACTCGTCCATGTGCCGGATGAGCCGACGCGGGACGCGCCAGTCCCTGCGACCGGCAAAACGGATGCGCACTCCTTTTGTGTTCAGGTCGTCACGATGGCGAGTGAGGATCCCCTCGTTGAAGTTCATCAGGTAGCGAACCTCATCTGGAGGACGGCGCCAGTTCTCCGTCGAGAACGCGAACATCGTCAGCCAGCTGAGCCCGAGGTCCAGCGCTCCCTCTACCGTGTCGAACATCGCCTCCTCGCCTGCGGCGTGGCCCTCGGTACGCGGCAGCCCGCGTTGGCGCGCCCAGCGACCGTTGCCGTCCATCACGCAGGCGACGTGCTTGGGGATCCGGGTCGGATCGATGTTCGCGACTGCCATCGCGCCGAAGTTACTCCGGACTCTCCGCGCAACTCTGCCCAGCTCGCCGGAAGTGGGCTCCCTGGTACCCCGAGGTGTGCTCGGCGGCTGCCAGGCGGCCCGACCGGGCCTACTCCAACGGTCCGATCTCTTCCTCCACCGCCGCGACGAGCTCCCCGTCGCCGACAAGGGCAATCGTGGCGTCGACATCGGGCTTCAGCGCTCGGTCGTGGAGGAGGGTGGGCACGACTTTGCGCAACGAGGCGATCGCCGCCCGGGTCGCGGCCCCGGCCAGGAGGGGGGCGCGAAGCTCGCAAGCCTGGGCGGCGGCGAGTACCTCCATCGCGATCACCGCCTCGGCGTCGCGGAGACATTCCCTGGCGTGTCGGGCGGCGATCATGCCCATGCTGACGTGGTCCTCCTGGCCTGCCGAGGACGTGATCGAGTCCACCGCCGCCGGGTGCGCCAGGGTCTTCATCTCCGAGACAAGCGAGGCGGCCGTGTACTGACACACCATGAAGCCCGAGTTGACACCGGCCTCACCTACGAGGAAGGGGGGAAGACCGTTCGACGTCTTGGGGTCGAGAAGCCGAAAGAGCCTGCGTTCGGATATCGACGCCAGCCCGACGGTGGCCGCGGCGAGCGAGTCGCAGGCGAGGGCCACCGGCTGACCGTGGAAGTTCCCGCCGGAGAGGATCTCTCCGGTCTCGGGCAGCACGACCGGGTTGTCGGAGACCGAGGCCAGCTCTATCTCGAGCGTCTCGGTGCTGTGGCGGACGACATCGCGAAAGGCGCCGTGGACCTGAGGCGCGCAACGGATCGAATAGGCGTCCTGGACGATGTGGTCGCTCTTGCGGTGCGAGGAAAGTATCTCGCTGCCCGCCAGGAGCCGCACCAGGTTCCGGGCCGAGGCCAGCTGCCCCGGGTGCGGGCGCAGCCCCACGACGCGGGCGTCGAAGGCTCGGTCGGTGCCCAAGATGGCCTCGATGGTGAGGGCAGCCGAGATGTCGGCGATCTTGGCGAGCCGGGCGGCCCGCCAGGCCGCCAGCACCCCGATGGCCGTCATGCCCTGTGTGCCGTTGATGAGGGCGAGCCCCTCCTTGGCCTCGAGCACGAGCGGCTCGAGGCCGCAGCGCCCCAAGGCAGCCATGGCAGGAAGTCGCTCGCCTTCGAAGTGGACCTCGCCTTCGCCGATGACAGGCAGCGCCAGATGTGCGAGGGGGGCGAGGTCGCCTGAAGCCCCGAGCGAGCCTTGCTCGGGCACGACGGGCAGGATGCCCCGCTCGAGCATCTCGACGAAGCGAAGCACGACCGCGCGTCGGACCCCGGAATGGCCGAGGGCCAGGACATGGGCCCGTAGCGCCAGCATGGCCCGCACCTCCTCGGGTGGCAGCTCGCTGCCGACGGCCACCGCATGTGACCGCAACAGCCCGTGCTGGAGGGCCGCGGAGTGCTCCGGCGTGAGACGCACGTCCGCCAAGGCGCCGAACCCGGTCGTCACCCCGTAGACGACCGCTCCCGCCTTGAGAGCCGTGACCACGACCTGCCGTGAGGCGTCGACTCTCCGCAGGACGTCCTCGCTCATCGAGGCCGGGGCGCCTCTTGCGATCTCCACGACGTCCTCGACGCGGAGTGGGCCGCCAAGTGCGATCGATGCAGGCGCAGTCACAGGCCGAGTATTGCAGCGGGCGACCCCTGGCGGTCACTTCCCCGCCCCGGGGCGCCGCCGGCGATCCCCGGCGGGTCACACATCGAACCTGAGCTGGCGCACCTCTCCCGATCTGCGCCCGCCGGTGGTGGCCGGGCCGGGACGGCGTCTCTCCGGCCAGAGCTTGGCCTGCAGCCCCGAGGCTCTGGCGACGGGTTTCATGACCGCAGCCCGGATCGAGGCCGCGGAGGCGACGACGGTGACTCGTTTCTTGGCGCGGGTGACAGCGGTGTAGAGCAGCTCCCGGGTGAGGATGGGCGAGGCCGGGGGAAGGGAGATGATCACGCGCTCGAACTCCGAGCCCTGGCTCTTGTGGATCGTTGTCGCCCACCAGGTCTCGATGGCGTCGAGCTGTGACAGAGCCAGGGTCCGCAACGTGCCGTCCGCACGCCGGAGCGCAACCGCAGCCCCGGCCGACCCGCTGATCTCGAGGCCGACGTCACCGTTGAAGACCTCGTTCAGATAGTCGTTGCGGGTGACGATGATCGGCCGGCCGGGGTAGTGGCGCCCACCGATGCCGGCGTCGGGGAAGCGGCGCTTGACTCGAGTCTCGATGGCCGTGGTCCAGCCCGAGACGCCAAGTGGCCCGAACCGGGTGGCGCAGAGGACCTTCACCTCGGCCGCGAGCCGGAGGCCCTCTTCGCCCTGGCCGGAACGCGCCGCCCTCACCACCTCGGCCGCATTGTCAGCTACATCCTCGTGCAGCTGCGCGAGCAGAGCCGGATCGCCCTTCTCGGGATCGACCCACTTGAGCTCGCCGGAGCGAGCGTTGGACATGATCTCCAGCGCGACCTCGCCCTTGCCCTCGCGTATTGCCTTGGCAAGCGCCGCTATCTCCGAGTCGGGACCGAAACGGTGGTTCTCTGTCAGCACGACGATGTCGTCGGAAAGTGGCCCGACGGCCTCATCCGATGACATCGGGCCGACGATGTCACCGAGGACGGCCCCCGCTTCGACGCTCGCCAGTTGGAACGGGTCGCCGACGAGAACGAGTGTCGCGTCGGGGCGCACGGCGTCGAGGAGGCGGGCCATGAGGGGGAGCGACACCATCGAGGTCTCGTCGATGACGACGAGGTCGTGGGGGAGCCGGTTCCGGGAGTCGTAACGGGGGGATCCCCCAAAGGCCATGCCAAGCAGGCGGTGCAGTGTCTTCGCCTTGAGCGTGACAAGTGCTTGCGCCACAGCCTCGGGCAGCGCCGGGACAGGAACGGCCTCGTGCACCACCGCTTCCATGCGGGTGGCCGCCTTCCCTGTCGGTGCCGCCAGGGCGACGTCGAGCTGCTGGCCCGAAGCGAGCGCGATCTCGTAGGCAGCACCGAGCAAGCGCGAGACGGTGCTTGTCTTGCCCGTGCCCGGCCCGCCCGCGATGACGGCGATCCGGTGGCTGAGAGCTGTGCGCGCCGCCTTCCGCTGGGCGTCATCCGCCGCCTCGAAGTGCTGCTGGAGGACCTGATCGAGCTCGGGCGACGCAACGGCCAAGCCGCCGTCGTACCTGGCGCGGCGCGACAGATCCTCCGCCACGCGCTCCTCGAAACGCCAGTAGCGCTCGAGGTAGAGGCGCGTCCCGTCGAAGACAAGGGGGAGGATCACATCGCCGGCCGGATCTGCGGCCTTGCGCACGGCGGGGCTCTCGGCCAGGATCCTCGCCCAGCGCTCAGGCTCGGGCCAGGGCAGGGAGCCGATCCGATTGGCTTCGCCATCCTCCACGACGACGGATCCGGCGACGCTCCCGATCACCACGCAGACGTGACCGAAACCGGGGGCTCTCGTCGCCAGGGCCGCGCCGAGCAGCACTTCGGGCTCCACCCCGGGAACTGTGCGGGCGATGAGGCGGGCAACGTGCACGGCGGCGGCGTCGAGCACTCCGGCCTCGACGAACGGCGCCAGCGTCCTGACCTCCTCGCCAAGGAGCGGGTCGAGGCCCCTCACGCCGCCACCTCGGCGCCCTCGAGCAGGTCGCTCAGCGAGATGACGAGGGCGGCCGGGACGCGCCAGTTGAAGACGCCATACGGGTTCCCCCGGCTAACCGGAGTCCCCTTGCCCGCCATGCCCCGCACGAACAGGTAGGCGACCCCGCCGAGGTGCCGGGCAGGGTCGTAGCCGGGTACACGCCAGCGCAAGTAGCGGTGCAGGGCGACCGAGTAGAGCAGGGCCTGCAGGGGGTAGTGGTGCTCCGCCATGGCAGCCGGCAGCCGGTCAGGGTGGTAGTCGATCTCCTGTGGCAAGCGGGTCGGCTCTGCGAGCACGTTGGTCTTGTAGTCGACGACGACAAAACGTGGCGGAAGATCGGCGTCCCGGCCATCTCGGACGCGCACGACCATGTCTATCGAGCCCGTGAGATGGCCCGCGAGCTCAATTGGGAACAGCCCGGAGGAGAAGCGCTCCGCCCAGGGCCGCAGGGGGTCGTCGTCGGGTACGTGGGCCAGGACGAGGGCGCCCAGGTCGCGCTCTGTCGTCCGGCGGCCACTGCCGCCGAGGCGGAGCTCGAAGCTCAGCTCGTCCAGACGTTCCCCGCGGGGCACGTCGCGCAGGCGCCGTTCGTTGAAGAGCGGCCCGAGCGGGGTGTCGATGACGGCGCGCAGGCCCGAGACGAGGATGGCCGGCTCCACGGGCCACGGGTTGAAGCGGAGCCGGTCCTGGATGTTGGCCAGCAGCTCCATGTCGAGGTCGGCTGCCGCGAAGTCGACGCCCTGGAGCACTTCGTGCACGAGGGTGCCGAACTGCACGCCGCCGGGGATCGCGCCAAGCGGCAGGTCCGAGGTGGCTGCTCCGCTGCCAGCCGAGACGAGGTCAGCGACCTCCCTCACCGCGACCGGCTCGTCGGACGCGCCCGAGTCGCCGAGGCTCTCGTCGCCGGGATCGAGCTCGGCTGCCCGGGCGCGGCTGGCCATGGCGCTGAATGACCATCTTCGCTCGGCCCGGTCGGGGACCCTGTGGAGCGTCGCGAGCTCCAGGTCGTTCGCAGCCGGCCGCGGGGCACGGTTCACCCACCGCGCAACGGGTCCGTCGGCCGCGCCTGTGACCGTCACCTCGACGGCATCGCCGGCGGGCGCGAGGGCGGTCTCGAGGGCGGCGGCGGCGTCATGGTCTGCCGGCAAGACAAACGCGTCGCCCGTGAACAGTTCCGGGTCTATCGCCCCGTATCTTCTCGCGAACAGGATTCGGGCGAGCCCCGTGAGCTCGCTCCTGTGCCCCCGGGTCCACCACACAAGCGTCTGGTGCTCGGCACGCGTGAGGGCCACGTAGAGCAGCCGGAGGCTCTCCCCGCGCGCCTCGGCGTCGGCGAGCGCCTTGTGGTCCGCCGCCTCGGAGGCCGTTTGCCATCCGCCGTTGGCGATGTCGAATGTCCGCCGCCCGGTCTCGGGGTCCTGGTACACGACCTCGTGGGTGGTGGCGTGGGCCATCCGCCACAGCGTCGGGACGCACACGACGGGGAACTCGAGGCCTTTGGCGACATAGACGGTCATGATCTGCACCGCCTCGGCTTCCGACTCGACCTGGCGCGCCGTGACGTCGTTCTCGGGGTCATCGGGGACCTCGGCTTCGAGCTGGTCCAAGAGGGTGAGCAGGCCGTCAGCGGTCGGCCTGCGACCGACCGTCGCCGCCTGCACCAACCCGGCGATGTGGTCCAGGTCGGTGAGGTTGCGCTCACCGTCGCACGAGGCCAGCACGCGAGCTGTGACACAGGTCTCGGACCACACCTGGGCGCAGAGCGCGACCGTGCCCTGGGCGGAGAGCGTCCTGGACCACTTGTCGAGCTGGCTCTGGACCTCGCTGATCGTCACGTCGTCGGCGGAATCGAGCCTCGGGACGGACCATCCGAAGAACCACGTGAGGGCTGCGGCCCGGGCCCGGGTGGGGTCGCTCGGCCGGGCGAGCGCGCTGAGCAGCCACCGCCACTGCGTGGCTGCCGGCGAGCGCAAGACAGAGTCGCTGCGAGTCGTCACGGCCGGGATCCCCCTTCGGCGCAGCGCTGTCTGCATGATCTCGGACTCGCTGTGCTGGCCGACGAGCACGGCGATGTCGCCCGGCCGAAGGCGGCGTCTCGGTTCGTCTCCACGGGCCGGGAGCCACGCGGTGTCCAAGAGCTCGTGCACCTCGCGAGCGAGGTCACGGGCGATCGCTTCCTGAGCCGCGTCGACCTGGACCCAGCCCGGGCCGGTGCGGGGCAGGTCCCCGCCGAGGGCGAGACGCACCTTGAGGGCGGGCAGTGCGGCGCCGTCGCCGGCCGAGACACGAAGGTCTTCGTTCTCCTCTGACGCCCTCACAGGCACGAAGTCGATCCTCGGGTCCCCGAAGGTGGCGCCTGAGAAGACCCGTTCGAGTGCGGCGAGCAACGCCCCGTCCGAGCGCCAGTTCGTCCCGAGCGTCGACCGCTTCGTGCCCTCCGTGTGCGCGGCCTGCAGGTAGGTGTGGATGTTCGCGCCCCGGAAGGCGTAGATCGCCTGTTTGGGGTCGGCGACGAGCACGAGCGTGGTGTTGTCGCCGGGTATCCCGAACAGCCTGGAGAAGATGTCCCATTGCACCGGGTCGGTGTCCTGGAACTCGTCTATCAGGGCGACCTGGAAGCGCCGGCGCAAGATGGCGGCAGGCGCGTCGCTCTCGAGCGCGTCACGCAGCTGGGTCAAAAGGTCGTCGAAGGAGAGCGTGCCCGCCGCGCGACGCCGGCGGTGGACTCCGTCGACGACCCGGTCGACCAGAACTCGCAGTCGAGCGGCGGCCGGCTCGATGTCGGCCTGCCCGGCGTCAGGGACGACACGGATTCCCGGGTTCGCCAGCACCTTGGCCGCGACGCGCTGAAGCTGTTCCAAGGTTGGGAGCGGGTCTGGGAGCACCGCCTCGGCGAAGGACTCAGCTGCCAGCACGTCCGCGCACACCGAGCCGAGGAGCTCTCTTGTGTTGTCGAGCAACGCCGCGTCGAGATCGCCGGGAGCCGCTGAGCCCAAGGTGCGCAGCACCTGTTGAGCAAAACCGTGGATCGTCGTGATCGTGGCGGCGTCGAAGTCGGCGACGGCCTGCTCGAGGCGCACGAGGCGGCGCGCACGGTCGGCGCTCGCCACGAGGGCCAGGAGGTCGTCGCTGATCGCCGTGTTGGAAGGACCGCGCAGCGCGGCCACGGCCTCTGTGAGCCGGGAGCGCACACGATCGCGAAGCTCGGCCGCGGCCGCGCGGGTAAAGGTGACGATGAGGAGCTTCTCGACGCGCACGTCCTTCTCCGCCACGTACCGCACGACGAGGCCGGCCAGGGTGTAGGTCTTGCCGGTCCCGGCGCTCGCCTCGATCGCCACCCGCCCCTCGGGCAGTGGTCCGAGGGGCGAGAAGACCTCCGGTTGGCTCACGGGAGCTCCTCGGCGCTCGACTCGACGGCGTCCCAGAGGTAATCGGCGAAGCGCTCGGCTCTTCCGGCGGGCCTGCCGAGAGGGTCGTCTTCGCGCGCCCTCAGGATCTGCAGCTCACTCAGCGACAGGTCTCCGAAAACAAGCCGGTTCGCCTCGTCCTGGCCCTCACCACCGCCGCTCCAGGCCCGCCAGTCATTCGGCCCCGCCTTGTGCTTGTGAAGCTTGTAGGAGAGCGTGGGGAAGAGGGGGATGGGCTCGAGCATCCCCCGCCGGTAGCAGTCGACGACGATCTCGAGCGCGTCGAGAGCCAGGAGGTGACGCTCGGCAGGGGACTCGCCGCGGCCCACGAGCTGGATCGTGTCGTGCCCCCCGCTCGTCTCGGCGCTGCCCACGACGACGCTTCGCCAGTCGGTCGCGGGGTCTGTCGCGACGAGGGCCACGAGGTCGAGCCAAGCCGAGAAGCGTCGCTTCGGGCCGAGCTTGCTGGAGGTCAGGAGAGCGGGCCCAGGACAGGGACCTTTGCAGCGACCCATGACAGTCTCGACAAGGCGTATGTCGCGAACCACGACGTCGACCGGGTGGCGCTCGTCGCCCGTCGGGTCGACGCCGATCTCCGCGGCGCGTGCAAGCAGCCCCTCGACGGTCTCCTCGATCCCGTGCAGCGCGAGCTCGCCAAGCCCGCCCGGGGGGAGCGTCCCGAGCGCGCGCTCGCGCCGTTGCCACTCGGAGGTGGAGTGCCCGGCGAGGCGCGCGGCCAGGAGCCGGTCGGCGACGGCCCAGTGCTCGAGGGCGTCGAGCGAGGTGGCGAGATCGTCCGACAGGTCGCTCTCCTCGCCGAGGAGGCGGAGCTGCAGTCGCTGGCGCAGGAACGCCTTCACCGGGTGCCGGAAGAAGCTCTTCAGCTCGGTGAGGTCGATGGTCGTCTTCGCGGCGGGGGCCGCAGGCAGCGGCCCGGTTATGAACAGCGGGCGCGCGACGTCCTGTCCCCGGCGGGCCTTCGCCCCGTTCAACGCTCCCGGATCGAAGCTCCAGGGCCCCGTCACGCCGAGCGCGCCCCGCTCGAAATTGCGCTCGTCGAACGGCTGGCACGGGTGGACGGTCTCGATGCGCGTCCGGTAGTCGCCCCGGCTCTGGGGCGACAGCATTGCCCTGATGGTGTCGCGCAGCTCGGCGAGGACGGTCGTGTTCGGCACCTCCCGATTGGTGCGGATACTGCGGCCCGTCCTGGTGATGACGAGGTGATCGCCCGCAGCGAGTATGGCTTCGAGCAGCGCCTGGCGAACCTCCGAACGCGGGTCCCGGTCGCCGACGAGGGGGTCGAGGGCGGCGAGATCGTCGCCGTCGACAGCGGTGGCACCTGTGGTGCCGGCATCGTCGAGGCCGAGAAGGCAGATGACCCGGAAAGGCAGCCAGCGAAGCGGCGTCAGCGAGCTGACCGTGATGCCGCCCCTGAAGAAGTCCGGGCGCGTCGGAGCGCCCTGGAGCCGGTCAGCGAGGAGGCGGCGGACATCGGCGATCGAGAGCTCGACCGTCGCCGGCTTGTCGCCCACGATCGCCCGGTCGCCGACCTCGGCGAGGACCCGCCGCAGCTGGTCGAGCTGCCAGCGCTGGGCATCCTCGACGTCGAAGAACTGCGTGATGGCCTCCGACAAAGCCTCGCACCAGGCAGCGGCAGGACGAGCCACCTTCATCTCCTCGGCGAAGCTCGCCAGGCGGGCAAGGAGGTCGGCGAGACGGCCGGCGACGGCTATGTCGTCTCCTTCCACAGCGAGCGGGGCGATGTCGCCGGGGGCGAGGCCGATGTCGTCTTCGCTCACGGCGATTCCCATGAGCACCCGGTCGATCGCGGCGCACCACGAGTTGGCCGTGAACTGTGCGGGAAGGCCCCAGGGGGCGCGATGGGGACCGTCGAGTCCCCAGCGCACGTTCGCCTTTGTGACCCAGTCCGCGATCGTGCCGAGGGCCTGCTCGTCGAAATCGAAGCGCCTCCCCACGACCGGCAGCGAGACGAACTCGAGCACCTCGGAGACAGTGAACCTGCCCGAGATCAGTGCGAGCAGCGAGTCGAGGGCGGCGAGGACCGGGTACGACTCTCGAAGCGAGCGGTCCGTGATGCGATAGCGAAGGGGGGGCGGGGTCAGAGCCTTGCCCGGCGTATCGGCAGCCTGCAGGTCAGAAGAGTCGGTGCTGTCTCCCGCCGACGTGCCGAAGCCTGCTTCCACGAGAGGCGCGAACTGGTCGATGGCGGGGGAGAGGATGACGATGTCCTCCTCTTTCAGCGTCGGGTCGTCCTCGAGCAAGTGAAGGATCGCGTCACGCAGCACTTGGACTTGACGGGCCTGCCCGTGGCACGAGTGCACCTGGATCGAGCGGTCGGCAGGATCCAGCTCGAAGTCGCCGGTGGGGGCGGAACCGGAGCGCAGGTCGTGCTGCAGGCGGGAAAGCAAGGTCTTTGGTGCGACGCTCTCTGCCTCGTCAGCGGCTTCCACCGGCACCGGGGCAGGAAACCCGCGCTCCTCGGCCGCCGCCAGGAGCACGGTGCGCTCGCGGTAGGGGCGCCCCCATGAGCGCAGCAGCGGGTGGCGAACATGTCGCACCTCGGCGTCGGTGCCGTCCTCGGAGCGGAGCAAGACGAGCGGCAATGGCCGGCCGAGGGCTGCCTCCCGCACTCGGGACGTTGTGCGCGGTGACGGGTCCAGGAGAAGGAGGTGGAGCTCATGTCGCGCGGCGACCGCTTCGAGGAGCTCGATGAACGGCCTGCCGCTCGGGAGGGTCGTGACGCCGAAGATGGCGAGCCGTTGGGGGAGCCCGAGGGGGAGTGCTCCTGAGCGGACCTCCTCGAGCAGGCTCGGCAGGCGCTCGGGCGGGCTGGGCTCCCCGATGCAGGCACGTACGAGGCGCCACAGATGGGGCTGCCAGAGGTCGTGCTCTGCGAGGAGGCGACCTGTGCCGTCGATGTCACGGCCGGCCGCCCACTGCAGCATGAGCTCGGGCCGGCGGACGGCATAACGGTCGAAAAGGTCGGCAAGGCGCCGGGCCCGCCCGAACCAGGTGGCTCCCTCGGGGAGCACGGTGAGCGGGAAGAGGCGGTCGTCATCGCCCCGAGCGTGCAGCACATCGAGCACCGCCCAGACGAGAGAGTCGACGTGCCACGGATCGGCCTCCCCGGCGCGCCCGGCCTCGAGCACGACATGGCGCAGGCCGCCGGGGAAGCTGAATTCGATGTTTGCCGCCACACCATCACCGGCGCCGGGCCCGGACGCGCCCAGGGAACGGGCCAGCTCGAGTGCCAGCCAGCGGCGCATGGCCACCGTCGGCACTGCGACCCACTCGGGCGCCATGGGGTCTTCGAGCGGCTCTCCCAGCAATTCGGCCAGCGCCGCCGCCAGCGGCCTGACCCGGCTGGCACTGCATAGGTGGAGCACGAGCGAACACTACCCAGAGGTTGTGACGGTCAGCGGGGACTGGAAGCTACCTTGGAGCTGTGACGACAGCAGCGACCGCTTCCGGCGCGTGATCAAGTACCTCGGCTCGAAGCGTCGCCTCGTCCAAGCCCTCTCCGCGCTCGCCTGCGGCTGCGGTGCCAGAACCGCCGCCGACATGTTCACGGGCACAACGCGCGTCGCCCAGGAGCTCAAGCGCCAGGGAGCCTTCGTCACGGCGGTCGACACGGCCACCTACTCAGAGGTGCTCGCCCAGTGCTACGTGAGCACCGACGCGACATCGGTGGACCAAGCCGAGCTCGCAGACACGATCGCCGAGCTCAATGCCCTGCCTGGCCGACGAGGCTATTTCACAGAGGTCTTCTGCGAGCGCTCTCGCTACTTGCGACCTGAGAACGGTGCCCGTGTCGATGCCATTCGTGACGCGATCGAAGAGCGTCACCGGACAAGCCCGCTTTACCCGATACTGCTCACCAGCCTGCTCGAGGCGGCTGACCGCGTGGACTCCACGACGGGCTTGCAGATGGCCTACCTCAAGCAGTGGGCAGAGCGATCTTTCCGTCCCCTCTCGCTCAGGGTCCCCGACCTCTTGGCCGGGCCCGGTCGTTCCATCCGCGCCGACGCCCGGCAGGCAGTCGCGTCGGTCGGCCCGGTTGACTTCGCCTATCTCGACCCTCCCTACAACCAGCACCGCTATTTCACCAACTATCACGTCTGGGAGACTCTGATCCGATGGGACGCGCCGGACTACTACGGGGTTGCCTGCAAGCGCGCCGACTCGAAGAGCGCGGCCACGCGCAGCGAGTTCAACTCGAAGCTCACCATGCCCGCCGCTCTCGCCGAGATCGTCAACAGACTCGAGGCGAGCGTCGTCGTCGTGTCGTGCAACGACGAGTCGTGGCTAGGCCGTGACGAGCTTGTCGAGATGTGCGCCGCTCGCGGGCACGTCGAGCTGCTCGAGTTCGACTCGAAACGTTACGTCGGTGCCCAGATCGGCATCCATGACCTGTCCGGCCGGAAGGTCGGCCACGTCTCTCACTTGCGCAACGTCGAGCGGCTGGCGGTCTGCGGTCCTCGGGCGGAGGTGCTTGGCGCCATCGAGGCCTGCCGTCAGCAAGCCCTTCACACCTCTAACGCGGGCCGGGGCCCACTGGCGCTGAGGTGAGGTGACGATGACGAGCTCGACCGTGGTGCTCGCCCTGGCCGTGTTCGGTGCCAGCGCGGTGGAGATGGTCGAGGCGTTGACGATCGTCACCGCGGCGGCCGTGACCCGGGGATGGCGCTCGGCGATCGAGGGCAGCCTTGCCGCCGCCCTCGTGCTGGCGACGTTGGTCATCGCCGTCGGCGTCCCGCTCGCCCGGCTCGTCCCGATCGACATCTTGCGCGTGGTCATTGGCGCTCTTCTTCTCGTGCTCGGCCTCGACTGGCTGCGCAAAGCCGTGCTGCGGGCAAGCGGCCACAAGGAGCTGCACGACGAGGACGCCATCTACGCACGCACCGTGGCGGAACTGTCCTGCGTGGCTCCGGGCTCGAGCGGGGCCATCGTCCCGGGCGGCGCGGCGCAGGCGGGCAGGCAGGCCGGATCGTGGCGGCACGGGTCGCGTGATGCCACCGGCTTCACCGTTGCTTTCAAGGGAGTTTTCCTCGAGGGCATGGAGGTGGTGCTCATAGTGATCACGCTCGGGGCGAGCTCGGGTCATCTGGCGCTCGCCTCATGTGCCGCAGCTGCCGCAGCGGTCATCGTCTCGATCGTCGGGTACCTCGTGGCGCGCCAGCTTTCCGAGGTGCCGGAGAACTGGATGAAGCTGGCCGTCGGGGTCATGCTCACGAGCTTCGGCGTCTTCTGGGTCGGCGAGGGAGCCGGGGTTCACTGGCCGGGAAGCGACCTCATGATCCTGGTGCTCGTCGCGGTGTTCGCTGTGGCCGCGGCGCTCCTGTCTCTTGCCATGCGCAGGATCGCTCCTGCCCGTCAAGCCGTGGCGCTACGAAGCGGGCCATTACCATGACCGCTGTCGTCCGGGCACTGGGAGCTTTCGGGAGGTTCTGGAGGGACTTCCTGATCGGCGACGCGCCGGAGCTGTTCGCAGGGACGCTCGTCTTCGTCGGCGCTGCCTTCGCCCTCCGTCACCACAGTGATCTGGCCGTCGTCGTTCTGCCACTGGTCGTCATCGTGTTCCTCGGCGGCAGCATCTTGCGGGGTCGGGCGAAGGCCTGAGCCCGTGGCCGGGCGAGCGCGCTGGGTTCCGGTAGCGTCCGCATGTGACCGAACCCAAAGTCGCCGAGCTGTTGCAGCGCGTCGTGGCGACGCTTCCGGCCGGCGAGCTTCGGGCCGGCCAGCTCGAGATGGCCGAGGCGGTCGCCAAGGCATTCGCCACCGGAGGCAATGTCGCCGTGGCCGCCGGCACGGGTACAGGCAAGTCGCTCGCCTATCTCGTTCCGGCTGTGCTCTCGTCCAAGCGCGTCGTCGTGGCCACGGCGACAAAGGCTCTGCAGGACCAACTCGCCAACAAGGACCTCCCGCTCGTGGCCCGTGGCCTCGAGCGACCGGTGCGCTGGGCAGTGCTCAAAGGCCGCTCGAACTACCTCTGCCGCCAGCGCCTCTTGGAGCTCGAGCGCCTCGGCGACCAGCAGCGTCTGGATGCGCCGTTTGACGCCGAGCTGCCGGAGGGGGAGCAGCCCGTCGGGCCGACCGGCTCCGATCCGGCCGATGCCGCGGGTGCACGAAGGCCGAGCGGCGCAGCGGGAGCGGTCACTGCCCGGCGTGTTGGCGAAGAGGTCCGGCGTCTTGTGACATGGGCAGGATCGACCACGAGCGGTGACCGGGCCGAGCTCGACTTCGAGCCCTCGAGCGCCGCCTGGTCGAGCCTGAGCGTCACTGCCGACGAATGCCCAGGCTCCCGTCGCTGCCCGTCCGGCGGCGAGTGCTTCGCCGAGGCGGCCCGTGCGCGGGCGGCCGCAGCGGACGTGGTCATCGTCAACCTTCACCTTTTCGGGGCGGATCTGCGCTGTGGCGGAGAGGTGCTTCCCGAGCACGAGGCGCTCGTCATCGACGAGGCCCACGAGCTCGAGGACATCCTCGCCTCCTGTCTCGGCGTGGAGGTCGGCCCGGGCCGCCTGCGCGCCCTCGCGTCGACGGCGCGCGCCGCCCTCATCGCGGCGGGCCGGCGCGCCCAGCGGGGCGAGGACACCGACCAGGCGCGGGCGGTCGAGGCGGTCTTGGCCGCGGCGACCGGTTTCGAGGAGCTGCTTGAGGGTGGCGAGGACCGCCGTTTGCCTCCCGGCCTCGGGGGCGCGATCGCCGAACAGGTGACCCTCGTGGTCGAACGGCTCGATCGGTTGGGCGTCGAGCTGCGCCGTGGCGCGGAAGCTTCCGGCGGCACCGGCACTCGAGCCGCACGGCAAGGCGGCGAGGGTGCAGGGCCGAGCGGTGGCGACGCCGACCAGCGGTGTCTCCGGGCCCTGCTCGGCGTCGACCGCTGTCGTGAGGAGCTGGCCGCTTGCCTTGCTGCGGGCGGCGACGAGGTTGTCTGGGTGAGCAGTGGACCCCGACCGGCACTGCGTTCGGCGCCTTTAGATGTTAGCGAGACGATGTCCGCCCAGGTGTTCTCGACGATGGCGGTCGTCATGACGAGCGCGACGTTGCCGCGCGGGCTCGCCGCACGGATAGGCGCGCCGTGCGAGACCACAGAAGAGCTCGACGTCGGCAGCCCGTTCGCCTACAAGGAGCACGGGCTGCTGTATTGCGCGGCGTCGCTCCCTGACCGCCGCCGACCCGAAGCCGAGGCGGCGATCCACGAGGAGATCGAGGCGCTCGTGCTGGCAGCGGGCGGTCGGACCCTCGCCTTGTTCACCAGTCGCCGAGCCATGGCCGATGCCGCCGAGGTGCTTGCCGGCAGGCTCCCGTGGCCCGTGCTCGTGCAGGGAGAGCTTCCGAAGGCGGCGCTCTTGGAAGCGCTCAGCTCGCAGTCGGCCGCCTGTCTGTTCGCGACGATGAGCTTCTGGCAGGGCGTCGACGTCCCAGGCCCGGCGCTCACCCTCGTGGTCATTGACCGGATCCCGTTTCCTCGGCCTGATGATCCATTGATGGCTGCCCGTCGGGACGCGGCCGGGAGAGCGGGGTTTCAGACCGTCGACCTCCCGCGGGCCGCGACGCTTCTCGCTCAGGGCGCCGGCCGTCTTATCAGGACGGCCACGGACAGGGGAGTGGTCGCGGTGCTCGATCCGCGCCTTGTGACCGCCTCCTACGGCCCGGTGCTCGTCAAGGCTCTGCCGCCGATGCGACGGACCAAGGACCGGGCCGAAGCCGAAGCCTTCCTTCGCGGCATTCATGCCGAGGCCACGAGCACGCTCTCGGCGTCCTGAGGACGACAGTGCCGTAACCTCACGGCCTCCGTTGCGCTTTGGGGGAGATACCGGGCGGCCCCTAGACTCGTCTCGACTATGGAGCCCTCAAACGAACAACGCCAAGAGCAGAGCCAAGACTCCGGAGACTCCCCTTCGTCCTTCCCGCCCAAGGCCTCGTCGGGGTTGGGGAGCTCGATTGTCTGCGGCGGCTGCGGCACCGTCGTCGCGGACTCGGAGCCCTATCCGTTCCGTTGCCCGCGCGCCGGTGATGGTGGCGACCACGTCCTGCGTCGTGTGCTCGACATCAGCCGACTGAGATTCCCGCTCGAGGACTCCGAGCCCAACCCGTTCGTCCGCTGGCGGGGCCTGTTTCACGCTTATCATCTCGCCACCGCGCGCGGCATGGACGACCAGGCCTTTGTCGAGCTCGTGCGCGATCTCGACAAGGAAGTGGCGAAGGTGGACGGCCACGGCTTCGTAGTGACGCCGTTCGAGGTCGCTCCGGCGTTGTCCGGCCGTCTCGAGACTGGCGCTTCGATCTGGGTGAAGAACGAGACGGGCAACGTCGCCGGCTCGCACAAAGCCCGCCATCTTTTCGGGCTGCTTGTCCATCTCGAGGTGGTTCGCCGGCTGGGCATGACCGAAGGCCCGCCTCCACCGCTCGCCATCGCCAGCTGTGGCAACGCAGCCCTCGCAGCGGCGGTCGTCGCCGCCGCCGGGCGTAGGCGCCTGCTCGTGTTCGTCCCTACCGACGCCGATCCGGCCGTGATCGACAGGCTGCGGGGGCTCGGGGCCGAGATCGCGGTGTGCGAGCGAGAGGAGGGCGTCGCCGGGGACCCGACCTATCACCGCCTCCAGGCGGCGATTGCTGATGGCGCTTTGCCATTCACGTGCCAGGGGAACGAGAACGGGCTCGCCATCGAGGGCGGCGAGACTCTCGGCTACGAGATGGCCGCGACCCTCGCAGGAAAAGGCCGCCTCGACCACGTCGTGGTCCAGGTCGGCGGCGGGGCACTCGGGAGCGCCGTGGCAGAAGGCTTGTCCGAGTCGGCGGCTTTCGGTGTGCTGCCAGGCGTGCCTCGCGTGCACACAGTTCAGACGGCCGGAGCCTGGCCGCTCGCCCGGGCCCTCGTGAAGGTTCAGGCACGCCTGCCGGCCAACCCGGGACGCGAGGAGATCGAGGCGGCGGTGCACTACGCCGCCGCGCACCGGTCCGAGTTCATGTGGCCCTGGGAGACGG
Source organism: Acidimicrobiales bacterium (assembly GCA_050015255.1). Lineage (GTDB taxonomy): Bacteria > Actinomycetota > Acidimicrobiia > Acidimicrobiales > Bog-793 > Fen-455. Next base: position 15,962 of record JBEKBT010000006.1, on the reverse strand, counting down.
TGCCCCACAGCCTGGCGCACGGCATCCTCGACGACGAGACCTACGACTGGGTGGCGCTCGTCGAGGCCATGCTCTTGACGGGCGGACAGGCGCTGGTCGTGAACGAGGACGAGATAGCCCAGGCCAACGCGCTAGGCGTCGAGGCCACCGGCATCGAGGCGGACGCGACGGGCACGGCAGGCCTGGCCGGACTGGCCCAGCTCTGCCGGCGAGGGCTGATCGGCCCGGACGAGCGCGCAGCCGTGCTGTTCACTGGAGCTCGTCGCTAGGACGACCCGGAGCTCAGTAACCGAGGCGCTCGATGATCTCCGGGTGGCGCTGCCAGCCCTTTTCGACCTTCACGAACAGCTCGAGATAGGCGCCCGGCTCGAGCTGCTGGCGCACGGCCGTGCCTGCCGCTTTCAACACCCGTCCACGTTTCCCGATGACGATTCCCTTCTGCGACTCGCGCTCGACGAGGATCTCGCAACGGATCCGCGGCCATTCCCATTCGGTCACCCGGCACGCGATCGAGTGCGGGAGCTCCTCCTCGGCGTGCTTGAGCAGCTGCTCGCGGACGAGCTCGGCGACATAGAAAGCTTCGGGGACGTCGCTCACCATGCCCATGGGGAAGTAGCGCGGGCCCTCAGGCATGCGTGCGGCCAGGTGCCCGACGAGCGACGGCACTCCCTCGCCCGTCCTCGCCGAGATGGGGAAGTACTCGGCGTCGACGAGGCCGAGCTCGGTGGCGGCGAAGGCCAGGTGCTGGAGCACCTTGGGGCCGTCAACGCGATCGATCTTGTTGAGTGCGATCACGGTGTCCGGACGCAGGCGCTCGGCGATGTAGCGATCGCCGGGCCCGATCGCTGCGTCGGCCTCCAGCAGCAGGACGCAGCAGTCGACATCCTCGAAGGTCGACGCCGCTGTCTCGTTGAGGCGGTTGCCGAGGGCCGTGCGCGGTCGGTGCAGCCCGGGGGTGTCTGTGAAGACGATCTGGCCGTCAGGCAGGTCGAGGACGCCACGGATGCGAGTTCGCGTCGTGTTGGGAGTCGCAGAGGTGATGGCGACCTTCCTGCCGAGAATCTGGTTGAGCAGCGTCGACTTGCCGACGTTGGGCCTGCCGACGAGAGCGACGAAGCCAGACCGGAACGCGGGCTCTGCGTTCTCGTTCTCGGGACCGTGGTGCGGGGCCGCCCCGGGCGCGCTCATCGCTGCCTGCCGCTCATCGGCGGCTCTGGTCCTCGGCCGGTGCCGTTCTGTCGTTGTGCTCCGATTGCTCGACAGGGGCTTCCCGGTCGCTGCGGGCGTCCCGGTCGCTTCGCGCGCCTCGGTCGGCGCGCTCGCCCGAGCGTTCCTCTCGTTCGGAGCTGCGTTGCGCGCGCTCGGCTAGCCACTCCTCGTCGGGGTTCCTCGGCCCGGCGTGCAGCGGAGGACCCTGGAGCCGGAGGATCCGGACACTGCCGATGCGGCGGCCCTGCATCTTCTCGGCGACGAGGAGATGGCCGTCCACCTCGATCGACTCGCCTTCCGAGGGGACGTGCCCCATGACTGCCAGCACAAGGCCACCGATCGTGTCCCAGTCCCCGGTAGGGAGCTCAGCACCGAGGAACTCGTTCACCTCGTCCACCGGCATCTTGCTCGAGACCCGGAACTGGCCGCCGCCGAGGGGCACGATCAAAGGCTCGTCGACGTCGAACTCGTCCGAGATCTCGCCGACGAGTTCCTCGATGAGGTCCTCGAGCGTCACCACGCCGGCGGTGCCTCCGTACTCGTCGATGACGACGGCGAGATGGAACTGGCCCGCTTGCATCTCACGCATGAGCGGGGCGACCCGTTTCGTCTCGGGGACGTAGTTCGCCGGTCGGCACACCTCGCTCACCGGGCAATGCTCCTTGCCGCTGCGCGCCGCGCGGATGAGGTCCTTGGTGAAGGCGATGCCGACGACGTCGTCGAGGCTCTGGTTGAACACTGGGATACGGCTGTAGCCGGCCTCTATGGCACGCTCGAGCACCGCCCCGGTCTCGACCGTCTCCTTCACTGCGACGACGTCAGGTCGCGGCACCATGACCTCTCTGACGATCGTGTCCCCGAAGTCGATGATCGAGTGGATGAGCACCCGCTCGTCGCCTTCGATGGCCTCGTCCAGAGCGGCGACGTCGGCGAAGGCGAGCAGCTCGGACTCGGTGACGTCCGACTCGGGCTTGGTGCTGCGCTCGCCTGGCGTGATGAGGCGGGCGAGGCCGATCAGGGCACCAGAAACGATACGCGTCGGGGGGAACCTGACGAGGTTGGTCACGAGCGGCGCTGCCAAGAGTGCCGCGCGGTCCGAGTGGCGCACCGCCCACTGCTTGGGCACCGCCTCGGAGAACACGAAGATCACGACGACCTCGAACGCGGTTGCGACCGCGACACCAATCGGGCCGAACACCTGCGCCGCTATGACACCGACCAGCGTGGCGGCCACGAGCTGGCACAAGAGCACGAGGAGGAGGATCGGTGCCAGGAAGGCCTCGGGGTCCTCGACGAGCCGGCGCAGCGATCGTGCCCCCCGTTGGCCGGAGTCCTCCAGAGCCTTGGCGCGAGCCCGGGAGGTCCGGGTGAGGCCGGTCTCGGCGAGGGAAAGGACCCCTGAGCACGCGATCAGGATGAAGACCACCGTAAGGAGGGCACCGTCGGCGCCGGTGAAGTTGCGCGTCGACGCGAGGATCATGGGCATCGTCGCCAGCATCAGGGGCGCCGAGGCGACGATCACGGGCTTGCGCCCTCCCCACGGTGGTGGGTGGTGAGCAGTTGCTGCTCGAGAGCCTCCATCGCCACCGCTTCGCCCTCCTCCTCGTGGTCCATGCCGAGCAGGTGCAAGATCCCGTGCACCAGCAAGAGGGCCAGCTCATCGTCGTAGGTCCCTGCATGCTGGGGCGCCTGGCGCCAGGCGACAGCGGGACATATGACGACATCGCCCATGAGAAGCGGCATGTCCTCGAGCTCGACCGGCCCGCGGCCGGGGCCGCTCACCTCTGGGTCGGGGACATGGCCCGGCCCGATGAGCTCGTCCTCAATGGGGAAGGAGAGCACGTCGGTGGCTCCCTTGCGCCCGAGGAAGCGCTCGTTCAGGGCGGCGATGGCCGTCTCGTCCACGAACATGAGAGAGAGCTCGGCCCCATCGCTGATGCCCCGGTCGTCGAGCACCCGCTCGGCAAGGGCAACCCAGCGGTTGAGGTCGACAGGCCGCTCGGACTGCTCGTCGGCGGCGAAGACCTGGGCGCTCACCGCAGCGGCCGTGCAGGCGGAGCTGGGTGGGCTGCCAGCGGCACGCTCTCACGGCTTCCGTTGCCGGCCTCTGGGGCCTGCACGTCCCTGGCGCTCATCTCCGACACGACGGCGCGGCCCGCACCGGCACCGATGCTGCGAGCTTGGGCAGAGCGGTCGTAGGCGGTGACGATCTCGCGCACGATGCGGTGGCGGACGACGTCAGCCTGGCCGAGCCAGACGAAGGAGATCCCTTCGATCTCGCCGAGCAGTTCCTCGAGGTCGAGCAGCCCCGAGCGGCCACCTGTGACGTCTATCTGGGTAACGTCACCGGTCACGACAACCTTGGTGCCGAAGCCGATCCGGGTCAGGAACATCTTCATCTGTTCCGGCGTCGTGTTCTGAGCCTCGTCGAGGATGACGAAGCTGCCGTTCAAGGTGCGGCCCCGCATGAACGCGAGCGGGGCAACTTCGATGGCTCCCCGCTCGAGCAGGCGCTGCGTGCCCTCCGGCTCGAGCATGTCGTACAAGGCGTCGTAGAGGGGGCGCAGGTACGGATCGACCTTGGCCATGAGATCGCCCGGCAGGAAACCGAGCCTCTCCCCGGCCTCGACCGCGGGCCGCGTCAAGATGATGCGCGCCACCTCCTTTGTCTGGAGCGCCTGCACCGCAAGAGCGACAGCGAGGTAGGACTTGCCTGTGCCGGCGGGGCCGATCCCGAAGGTGATCGTGTTGGCGGCGATGGCATCGACGTAGCGCTTTTGACCGGCTGTCTTCGGGTGCACCTTGCGGCCCCGTGCGGACCGGCCGGCCTCGGCGTTCAGTATCTCCGAGGGCCGGACGTCGTCCTTGACCATCTCGATCGTGTGCCCGACGTTGGTCGGATCGAGCCAGTGGCCTTGTTCGAGCAGGGAAACGAGCTCCTCGAACAGGCGGCCCACGCGCTCGGCTTCAGGGCCCTCGACGGTGATCTCGTTGCCTCTCACGTGGATACGCGTGTCGTCGAAGGCCTGTTCGACGGTACGCAACAACTCGTCACGTTGGCCCAGTAGGCCCACCATGAGGTGGTTCCCGGGGACGAGGATCTTGACCTGGGTGGATGACACTTGGCTCTCGCAGAAAGGGTACCAGGCACCTTGGTGCCGGCCGGCCACGGGTCCGGCCTGCCTACCTTGCGACATGAGCACCGGGCCATGAGCAGGTCCTCATCGCGAATGTGGCGCCCATCTCAGCCCGGCGGCCAGCCGAGGCGGCGGCCCCCGAGGACGTGCAGGTGCAGATGGGCGACGCTGTTGCCCGAGTCCGGGCCGACGTTGAACACGAGGCGAGAACCGCGCTCTGTCAGGCCGTCCCCGGCGGCGACGCGACGGGCGACGTCGAACATCTCGATGAGGAGATCCCCATGGTCGGGGGGGATGTGCGCGGCGTCGACGATGTGCTCTCTCGGAATGACAAGGACGTGGGTGGGCGCCACGGGGTGCAGGTCCCGGAACGCATAGACGAGATCGGTCGAGACCACCTCGGTCGAGGGGAGCTCACCTGCGGCGATGGCGCAGAAGAGGCAGTCAGCCACGAGCAAGAGCGTAACGGCGGGGTGCTACGTGTCAGTTGTCTCAGGCGGTCCGGACCGGGGGGCTGAGCCGGCAGGCGACCTCGTTTGCCAGCAGGCGCCCGCGGCGGGTGAGCACTGCGCGGCCGCCATCGCGTCCCACGAGGCCAGCCAGCGCCTCGTCGTCGGGCAGCGCATCGGTCTCGACGCCCTCGCGGGTGCGAATGGCAAGCTCGAGCGCTTCGAGCACGCGCTGATCGGGTTCCAGGCGCTCCTCGCCGGCGACCGCCGGGCGATGGGAGGCGATTGCCGCCATGTAGCGCTCCGGGGTCCGGACGTTCCAGAACCGGCGACCGTCGAGATGGCTGTGGGCGGCGCAGCCGACACCCAGGTACTCACCCTGGCGCCAGTAGTTCAGGTTGTGGCGGCACTCGTGGCCTGGCCGCGACCAGTTGGATATCTCGTACCAGGGCAGGCCGGCGGCCTCGAGCACTTCGTCGGCAACCTCGTAGCGCCGGGCCTGCACGTCGTCGTCGGGGTGCCGGGCCAGGTCGCGCCACAGCGGCGTGCCGGGCTCCGCCTGCAGCGCGTAGGCGCTCACGTGCGAGGGCGGGGGGTCGAGGCCGAGCACTCCCTCAAGCGTGGCCGCCCAGTCGTCGTCGGTCTCGCCTTTCGCGCCGTAGATGAGATCGACGCTGAACGAGTCGAAGCCGACCTCGCCGATGCTCGCAGCGGCCAGGGGCACCGCCTCCGGGCGATGCCTGCGGCCGAGGCTGGCAAGAACATGGGAGGCGAGCGACTGCACTCCGAGCGAGATGCGGTTCACGCCCGCCTCGGCGTAGGTGCGAAGGAGGCCGGCGGTGACATCCTCGGGATTGCACTCGACGGTCACTTCGGCTCCCTCCAGGCGCCAGATACCGCTGAGCAGCCGGGCGAGCTCGCCTGCTTCGAGTCGGGAGGGGGTTCCGCCCCCGAAGAAGACCGTGGCCGCGGCTCCGAGACCCTCGGCGTAGGCACTTTCGAGCTGCATCAGGCAGGCGTCGACATAGGCCGAGGACAGATGGTCGATGCCCGTCCAGGTGGCAAAGGCGCAGTAGTCGCAGCGGCGCGCGCAGAACGGCACGTGGACATATATGCCGAGCCCGTGCCCGGCAGCCGCATCGGGCGGCTCATCCACGAAGGACGCCGAGCTCCTCCAGGCGTTTGAGGAGGGTCGTCAGGCTCTGGCCGAGCATGGAGGCCATCACCCGCAGGTCCTCGGACCGGATCGTCAAGACCTCGCCGTTGAAATCCTGGCGCTGCACCTGCACCGAGGCGAGGAAGCGCCGGAGCAGCTCGCGTTCGGGACCTTGCACCTCCGAGAGGCGGATGAGGTCGACGACGACCTTGAAGGGCTTGCCTTCGGGATCCGGGCGCTCGCCATTTGTGTGGAACGCCTGGCCGGCCCGCGGAGCGGGGGGCTCGCTCCCGTCGGGCGGGAGCAACTGGTCCACGGGAACTCGGTACAGCCGGGCCAAGCGTTGCAGGCGCGGCACCGAGATGGTGCGTTCGCCTCGCTCATAGGCACCGAGCACCGAGGCCTTGAACTCCAGCCTGGAGGCCTTTTCGACAGCTTGGAGGGAGAGTCGTTTCTGGCGTCTGACAGCGCGCAGCCGAGCACCCACGGCGACCGCGTACTCGGGATCGTCGCCCTCGACAGTTTGGCTTGGTGTCATTCGGGTCACTCTCCGCTCGGTATCACCGCGCTCTTGCGCTCAGACACCGCCAACCCGACTTGGGCTATCGCTAGGGGCCGTGCCAGAACGCCGGGCCTTCGCCGGCAACCGCCGGACCAGGGCCCACCACTCAAGTTTGGCTCTTAACGGCTGCATCCTGCAAGGACGGCCGGTCGCGAAGCGCCGAGGGCGCCCGTGCAAGGCCACCGTCGGGTAGTCGGCGGCTCTTACGGCAGTGGTGCTACGGCCATGCTCCGCAGTGCGGTGAGCAGGGCACCTGCCACCAGCGCAGCGGTCTCGACCCGCAAGATGCCGTCCCCGAGCGCCACCTTGTCGTCGACGAGCGTGAGCTCTCGTGGCGTCCAGCCACCTTCCGGGCCGACGAGCACGACCGGGGTCGCGAGCGAGACCGGACCGCCACCGGGCTCCGCCAGCGCGACGCCCCCGGCGGGTGAGCGTGCGAGGATCGCGTCGACGCTTTGGCTGCTGCCGATGCGGGGGAGCAAGGGGCGCCGCGACTGCATCGCCGCCTCCCGAACGATCCTGCTCAGCCGCGCCACGCGCCGCGTCGTGCCCTCCCGGTCCGGACGGACGACCGTCCGGTCGGCCACGAGAGGCGTCAGGAGGTCCACTCCCAGCTCGGCCAGCTTGGCGACTGCCCACTCGGTCCGCTCCGCTTTGGCCCACGAGAAACCGATCTCGAGCACAGGCAACGGGCGCTCCATCTGCTGGACGGGACCGACAGCCTCCAGTCCGAAGCGGCCGTCGGCGTCGGTGCGCCCCGCAGCTTTGTGACGGGGGGCACTCGGCGCGGTGAAGGCGCAGGTCCTCCACGAGCCCGCGCCGTCGGCGGCCACGACCGCTTCGCCCGGCTTGAGGCGCAGGACTTCACCGAGGTGGTGAGCGTCGTCAGAGCAAAGGCCGGGGGAGCCGAGATCCTCGACGAAGACCAGTGCCGCGGCGGCTCGGAGCTCCGCGTCCGGGGCGCGGGTGGTCACGCTCAGCCGAAAGCGGAGCGGAGCCGGGACAAGAGGCCGGATTCGGCCGGTTGCACCTGCTCACCGCGAAGGGCTGCGAGCTTGCGCAGGAGCTCGTCCTCTTCTTTCGACAGCTTCACGGGCGTGTCGACGAACACATTGACGAGAAGATCGCCCCGCCTGCCACCGCGAAGGCGCGGGACACCGTGGCCGGCGATCTTGAGGACACGGCCGGTCTGCACGCCTGCCGGGACCGGCAATAGGTAGGGCCCGTCGAGAGTGTCCAGCTCGACCGCTGTGCCGAGCGCGGCCTGGGCAACCGACAGGTGCAGCGTCGTGACGAGATCGGTGCCCGACCGCTCGAAACGGCTGTCCGCCTCGACGCGCAGGTGCACGTACAAGTCCCCAGGGGTCCCACCCCGGAGCGCCGCGGCTCCAGCGCCGACGATGCGCAAGGTGGCGCCGTCGTCGACACCGGGGGGTATCTCGACGGTGAGCGTCCGGTCCTCGAGTCGTCTGCCCTCGCCACGGCAGTCGGGGCATGGGGAGCTGACGACCTTCCCCAGCCCGCTGCAGCGCCCGCACTGGGTCGCCGTCATCATCTGGCCCAGGATCGATTGGCGCACCCGCTGGATCTGGCCCGAGCCACGGCAGTCAGGACAGGTGGTGGCGCTGGTTCCTTCCCGGGCACCGCTGCCACCGCAGGTCGCGCACGTCACCGGTACCTTGAGGGTCACGTCATGGCGGGTGCCGAACACGGCCTCTGCGAGCCCGATCTGGAGCACGATCTCGGCGTCGGCGCCCTGACGGCGCGCCCCACGTGGACCACCTGTCGCGAAGCCCTGATTGAAAAAAGCATCGAAGAGGTCCCCTAAGCCGCCGGCGAAACCGAACGTTTCACCACCGGCAGTGGCACCGGCGCCCGTGCCTCTCACGGCGTCGGGGCCGAAAAGGTCATAACGCCGCCGCCGCTCAGGATCGCGCAGGGTCTCGTAGGCGACGGTGACCTGCTTGAAGCGGGCCTCGGACTCGGCGTCGCCAGGATTCGCGTCCGGGTGCAGCTCGCGGGCAAGCCGCCGGTAGGCCCGCTTGAGCTCGTCCTCGGAGGCCGAGCGCGAGACGCCTAGTAACTCGTAGAAGTCCTGGGTTATCGCCACGGCTAGTCCCCGCGTAGCTCTCGAGAGAGCCGCTGGCCGACGACCGCGACCGCGGCAAGGGCGTGCTCGTAGTCCATCCGGGTCGGCCCGAGGACGCCGATGGTCCCGAGCGCCACGCCTTCGGACTCGTAAGGGGCCACGACGAGCGAGCACTCGGCGAGAGACTCGATGGCGGAGTGCTCCGAGCCGATCGACACGGACTCTCCCTGGGCGAGCACGTCGCGCAGCAAGGTCACCACGACATAGGACTGCTCGAGGATCCCGAGGACGGCCCGCACCTGCTCGATGGCGTCGAAACGCTCGGCCATGAACGCCGCGCCGCCGACGAAGACCTGGTCGGTGCTCTCAACCGCCCTACCGTCTTCCAGGGCGCTGACGCAGACCCGCACAAGCTCGTCGACCTCGGCGTCACCAGTCGGCCTGTCGGGAGGCACAAGCCACAGCGAGCTGCCCGAGAGGCGTTGCTGCAAGGCGGTGCTCGCCGATGACAGCACGACGTCGGGGACGTCCTCGTCAATGCCGATGGTGCGCTTTTCTACTACGCCGTTCGACAGCACCGCCACCGCCATGGCTGTGTGCGCCGAGAGCCTGGCGATGAGGGCCGAGCGGACCACGAGCGCATCGTGAGCCGGGCTGACGACGACGGCCGCACAGTCGGTCAGCTGGGCCAGCAGCCTGGAGGTGTCCTGGAGCACCCGCTCCAGCTCGCCGTGGGCCTTGGAGAAGAAGACCCGCACCTTCTCGTGCTCGGCCTCTGCGAGCGGATGGAGGCTGCCGAGGTGATCGACGAAGAACCGGTAGCCCTTGTCCGTCGGGATGCGTCCAGCGCTCGTGTGCGGGTGGGTCAGGTACCCCTCCCGTTCCAGCGCCGCCATGTCGGCGCGGATGGTCGCCGGCGAGAAGTCGATGACGGCATCGCGCGCGACTTGCGAGGACCCCACCGGTTGCGCCGTCTCGACGTAGCCGGTCACGACGGACTTCAAGATCGCCGCCTTGCGCTCGTCGAGCTGGTCGTAGTCGTTCCGGGTGGGCATCTCAGATTCCTCACTCGAGATTCTACTTGGGGTACCTGGCGGCACGGCAACGGCGTTTCGCGTGGCCGGTGAGACGCGGGCGCGTTCTCTCAGCGCGTGGCGGGCGACGCCCGGGCCGATCGTCATTCCTCCAGTGTCAGCGCGCTGATGAACGCCTCTTGCGGGATCTCGACGCGCCCGATCGACTTCATCTTCTTCTTGCCCTCTTTCTGTTTCTCCAAGAGCTTGCGCTTGCGGGTTATGTCGCCGCCGTAGCACTTGGCGAGAACGTCCTTTCGTTTTGCCTTGACGGTCTCGCGGGCGACGATCCGGCCCCCGATCGCGGCCTGGATCGGTACGTCGAAAAGCTGACGAGGAATGAGCTCACGCAGCTTCGCGGTCATCTTGCGCCCGTAGTCGTCTGCCTTCGAGCGGTGCACGATGGTCGAGAAGGCGTCGACGTGCTGGCCGGCGAGGAGAACGTCGACCTTGACGAGGTTGTCGGTCTGAAGCCCGGCCGGCTCGTAGTCGAGGCTCGCGTAGCCTTTCGTCCGGCTCTTGAGCACGTCGAAGAAGTCGAGCACGACCTCGGCGAGAGGCAGCTCGTATATGAGCTCGACACGGTCGGGTGACAGGTACTGCATCTCTTCCATACGGCCTCTCCGCGTCTGGCAGAGGTCCATGATCGTCCCGGTGTACTCGGCCGGGGAGATGATCGTGAGCTTCAGCAGCGGCTCGTCGATGTGGTCGATGAACTGCGGCTCGGGCATGTCGGAGGGATTGTCGATGGGCAGGGTCTCGCCGTTGGTCAGATGTGCGATGTACTCGACCGACGGAGCCGTGGCGATCAGAGACAGACCGAACTCGCGCTCGAGCCGCTCACGGACGATGTCCATGTGCAACAAGCCGAGGAACCCGCAGCGGAAGCCGAAACCGAGCGCAGCGCTTGTCTCGGGTTCGTAGGTCACGCTCGCGTCGTTGAGCTTGAGCTTCTCGAGAGCGTCGCGCAGGTCGGGGAACTCGTCGCCGTCGATCGGGTAAAGGCCACAGAACACCATCGGCTTCGGGTTCTCGTAGCCCTCGAGCGGCTTTGAGGCCGGGCGTGAGGCCTCGGTGACGGTCTCACCGACGCGGGCTTCGCGAACGTCTTTGATGCCTGCGATGAGGTAGCCGACCTCGCCGGGGCCGAGCTCGTCGACCGGCACGGGCGCCGGCGTGCGGATGCCCACCTCTTCGACCTCGTGGGTGGCTCCCGTCTGCAAGAAACGCAGTCTGGCTCCCGAGCGCATCGTGCCGTCCACGACACGCACCGCGCTCACGACCCCCCGGTACTGGTCGTAGTAGGAGTCGAACAGCAACGCCCGGAGCCGATCGCCTGGATCACCCTCGGGTGGCGGGATCCGGCGGACGACCTCGTCGAGCAGCTCGGGGACACCGGCACCCGTCTTGGCCGAGATGCGCAGTATCTGGTCGCCGGGAAGTCCCAGCACGCGCTCGATCTCCTCGGCGTAGCGGTCCGGATCGGCGGCGGGCAGGTCGATCTTGTTGAGGGCAGCGACGATCTCGAGGTCATGTTCGAGCGCGAGGTAGCAGTTGGCGAGCGTCTGGGCCTCGATGCCCTGCGAGGCGTCGACGAGGAGCACCACCCCCTCACAGGCGGCGAGGCTCCGCGAGACCTCGTAGCCGAAGTCCACGTGGCCGGGGGTGTCGATGAGCTGGAGCACGTTGTCCCGCCAGCGGACGCGCACGTTCCGTGCCTTGATGGTGATGCCGCGCTCGCGTTCGAGCTCCATCGAGTCGAGATACTGAGCCCGCATGTCGCGGGGGTCGACCGCGTAGGTCAGCTCCAATATGCGGTCCGACAGGGTCGACTTCCCGTGGTCGACATGACTGATGATGGAGAAATTGCGAATGACCTCGGGGGCTACCACGGTGTCCATCGTGCCATCTCGACTTGGTGTGCCGTCCCCACCGGGTTGCTGGTACTCTCGTTGGTCCCGGAGGCTTGGAGCCTCAGCCCGTACGCGTCGAGGGACGAATGGCCAATATCAAGAGTCAGATCAAGCGAAACCGTCAGAACGAGCGTCGCCACCTTTCCAACAAGGCAGTTCGCTCGGAGCTGAAGACGCGCACGAAGAACGCTCTTCTTGCCGCCGAGTCGGGCGCGGAGGACTCGGCCGAGCGCCTGCGCCAGGCTGTAAAGCGCATCGACAAGGCGGCGGCCAAGGGCGTCATCCACTCCAACCAGGCATCACGACGCAAGTCCCGCCTCGTTCGACGTATCGCCTTGATCACAGCCGAGGCGGGCGAGGAGAGCTGAGCCCAAAGGCTCACTCTTAGGTATCCCGGTTCTGGTCGACTGACTCTGGGGGACGGGTTCTGGGGGACCTGCGGCGACCGTCTGCTACCTGACGAGCGGCAGCTTCAGCGGCGGCCTGCCTCCGAGCAGGGCCGCGCTTATGGCCGGGTCGTTGCCCGCCATGCCGAGCTCCCAGACCCCGACGCCGGCACAACCGAACTGGGAGGCGAGGGCGGACTTGAGGGCGATGGAGACCGGATCGTCGAACCAGGTCTGGTGCCACCTGCCGCCCCTGCGGAACACGGTGTAGGGCGTCTCGGTAATGGGGTCCCATACGGGATGGCGACCGGCAGCCACGATCTCGGCGTAGGTGACCGCGACCGGGTTCCCTGTCGTCGGGGCGCCGTCGAGCTTGCTCGCGGACGGGAAGTCGTAGCCGTACAAGGGAATGCCGAGCACGATCCGGCGCGCCGGCACCACTGACGCGTACTCGGCGAGGGCCATGGCGTCATTCAAAGAAGCGTTCGTGAGCGGCGCCGTGGCGGCAGCGACCCCCGGGTCCTGCATGTCGTAGGCCATGACGAACAGGTCGTCGACGTAGCGCACGAGGGCCTTGACGTCGAAGAAGCCAAGAGGGTCGAAAGCCGAGCTCGGGTACGTGTCCAACATGACCGACCAGCTGGGGCCGAGCAACTTCAACCTCTGCGAGAACGACGCCACGAACCGGACGAACTCCGCTCGCTCCTGCGTGCTGTCGCCTTCGATGTCGAGGTCGACACCGTCGAGATCTCCAGCCGACAGCAGTACCGCGACCTGCCCGGCCAGCCGACGGCCGGCGGTGGCGGGATGGGCGGTGACCGAGCGGATGACAGATGCGCTTTCCGAGAAGACCGTGAGCAGCACCCGATCGCCCGCCCCGTGAGCCTGACCGACGTCGAAGGCGAGCGCAGCGCTGGAGAGGGTGGACCAGCCCTGGCCGCTGTGGGCAATCGAGCCCCCGGCGGCGAGAGACACCGACCAGTAGGCAAGCGTCGTCAGGTCCCCGTAGTCCGGCGTGAAGCCGCCGACCTCCCAGTACGGCAGGAAGCCGACGACCTGGTGGGCGGGCAACGGTCTTGGGAAGGCTCCGGCCGGGAGCGTTGGCGCAAGCCTGCCTGGCACCTTGGGCAGGCGCACCGCCACCGCCGCCTCGGCCTTGGCGACTGCGGCCAGCTCGCTAGGGACGAGGAGCTGGGCAGGGCTCGGGGCTTGGGTCGTGCTCGGGGCGAAGCCCGAAACGGTGCAGGCAGCGCAGCTGAGCGCGCCGAGGACGATCGAAGACACGACGAGGGTGAGGCGGGCGGCGGTCCGGTGCCGCACTGAGGCCATGACGGGCCGAGCGTAGTTGCCGCCCGTTCCCGCGCGGCGTAGCCCGGGCTCGGCGCCGGCTTGGCGTGTTTGGACGGGAGAATGCTCCTACGCTCTTTGAGATGGTTTTCGTTGAGATCTTCCGCTTGATCGTCGCCGTCTGTGGCGCGCTAGTTGGCCTGGCGATCGGAAACCACTTCGGCCACACGGCGGCATGGCGCTCTGCCGGAGCGGCGATCGGCGTCCTGGTCGGCTACGTCGTCGGCGGTGTCTTCGGTCGGCTGACGGACGGGGGCGTGCGCAGGGCGACCCGGTCGCTTCGCGACGTTCCGGCCCCCGAGCTGTTGGCGGGGATGTTGCTCGCCAGCATCAGCTGTCTTATCGGGGTCGTCGTTTGCATCCCTTTGTTCGTCTTCGTCCGAGAGGACTTCGACTTCCTTATCGCTGCGGCCGTGGCGTGGGTCCTCGGCGCGCTCGGCCTGAGGTTGGGCATGAGCAAGGGTCGCCAGCTCGCCGACGCCCTCGGGGTCACGCGACGCCTCGTGCCGATCCGCCAGGACATTGCCGAGGGCGGCGACCTTTTGGACACCTCCGCCGTCATGGACAGGTCGTTTCTCGTCATGGGCCGGCTCGGTTTGTTGGGACCCGAGCTGCTGATCCCCGAGCCGGTGGCCGACGAGCTTGCGACATTGGCCGAAGGGCCCGACCCTGTGGCTTCGCGCCGCGCCCGGCGCGCTCTCGAGGCGATCGACGAGCTGAAGAGCCTTGGGGCGAAGGTCACCTTCGTGCAGGGTGACGTCCCCGGGGCAGACTCGATCGAAGAGAAGGTGGCCGTGCTGGCGGACCGCCTTGGCGCTCGGGTCGTCACGTGCTCGGCCGAGCTGGCCCGGCGGCGGGAGGAGGCAGGGGCGCGCGTGCTCGACCTTCGTCGTCTGGCGAGCGACCTTTCCCCGGACCACGTTCCGGGAGAGCACCTGAAAGTGGACCTGGTCAGGCCCGGCCGCCAGCCGCAGCAGGCGGTCGGCTTCCTGCCCGCTGGCGACATGGTCGTGGTCAACGACGCCGAGGAGCTGGTCGGTCAAACCGACGTGGAGATCGTCGTGCTCTCGACGAGGCCGACGAACCAGGGCCTGCTCGTCTTCGGCCGCGTCGCCGACGAGGCCCGGCCGGCGCGCCGCTGAGTACTAACCGACCTGGAACCCATTCGCTCCCAGCAAGGGCACGAAACGGGCCCCGCACAGCACCCGCAGCTCCACCAGGTCGTCGTCGCGTTTCTCGAAGACTTTCACGAGATCGCCGTCCCCGTTCCCGACGGGCATGACGAGCCTGCCTCCGGGGGCGAGCTGGGAGGCGAGGGGTGCCGGCACGCCGAGGAAGGCTGCCGCCACCACGATGCCGTCAAAGGGAGCACGCTCGGCCAGGCCGAGCGTGCCGTCTCCGACGACGACCTCGGCATTGACGACACCTTCCGCGCTGAGATTGCTCCGGGCTGCCTGTGCGAGCTCCCCGATGCGCTCGACGCTGAATACGTAGCGGACGAGCCGGGCGAGTAGGGCCGTCTGATAGCCCCATCCCGTACCGATCTCGAGGACGGTGTCGTCGGGCTCGAGGTCCAGCGCGTCGAGCATCAGAGCGATCAGAGACGGCTGTGAGGTCGTCTGGGCCCGACCGATCGGGATCGCGCAGTCGTAGCCGACCTCGTCGCGTAGTTCCTCGGGCACGAACGAGGCGCGCCGGACGGTGCGCACCGCCTCGAGCACCCGGGGATCGGTGACGCCTTGGGCTCGAGCCGCGCGAACGAGTGCCTCCGCATTCGCCCGGTCGATCGACCGCTCGCGATCTGCTCGGTCCTCAGCTCGATCCCCATTCACTTCCACAGCCTCATTTGAGCAGGAAGGCGGACCTTATGCTGGGCTCAGGCGCGACGCGCCGGGGTCGGGGACGGAGGCGGCTAGTCAGAACGGCTACGGAGCGGGCGCATCGCCACCTCGACGCGGGCGAGCTCGTCGAGCATCGCTCCGGCCGCCTGGACCATCGTCTCGTTGGCCTGGACGTGCCCGTCCTCGATGAACTGGGTGAAGAAGGGAAGTGACACGGCCTCGTTGACCGGCATCATGCTGAGGGCGGTGACGACCTGTTTCAGCTGCTGCACAGAGCGAGTGCCGGCCGCCACGCCGCCGTAGGAGACGAACCCGACCGGCTTGTGCCGCCACTCGTGGTGCAGGTAGTCGATGGCGTTCTTGAGCGAGGCGGGATAGCCGTAGTTGTACTCGGGGGTCACGAAGACGAAGGCGTCGGACTCCTCGACGATCGAGCTCCACGCGAAGGTGTGCGGCTGGGTGTACTCGCGAAAGCGCGGGTGCTTGGGCTCGTCGAGCATCGGCAGGTTCAGCTCGGCCAGGTCGACGACTCTGACGTCGAAGGCGCCGTGGGCCCGGGCCCGGGCGACGAACCATTCTGCGACGGGCAGCCCGGCCCTGCCCGGGCGCGTCGAGGCAATGATGACCGTCAGTTGGGACATGGCAACAGAACTGACGATAGCGACTGGCTCACGTTGATCAGAGCGCCTTGACAGCAGCGACGACTTTCGTCAGCGAGTCCTTGGCGTCACCGAACAGCAGGGTCGTCTTCGGGTCGAAGAGGAGCTCGTTGTCGATCCCTGCGAAGCCCGGGCGCATCG
>JBEKBT010000005.1:0-66826 GCA_050015255.1 Acidimicrobiales bacterium | reverse complement strand
CTGGCGCGCCGACCGACTGGGCGTAGGTGACGGCGCCATGGGAGCCCGAGACCTTGAGCTGGGCCGTGAAGGCTGTGCCGACTGCAGTTGTGCCCGCGGCGGGTGCAGCCTGGGCGAGCTTGGTGGCGGCGACCGTCAAGGTGAAGCTCCAGCTCCCGACATCGCCGTGAGTGTCCCTGGCGGTGCCCGTCGCCTTGTAGGTCCCCGCGGGCAAGCTGACCGATGCCGAGACCGTGCCGGAGGACGAGACCTTGAGCTCTGGCGCGCCGGCCGACTGGGTATAGGTGACGGCGCCATGGGAGCCCGAGACCTTGAGCTGGGCCGTGAAGGCTGTGCCAGTCGTGGTCCGTGCCGAGGTGGGAGCGACCTGGGTGAGCCCGTGGACGCCGACCGTCAAGGTGAAGCTCCAGCTCCCGACATCGCCGTGAGTGTCCCTGGCGGTGCCCGTCGCCTTGTAGGTCCCCGCTGGCAAGCTGGCCGGTGCCGAGACCGCGCCCGAGGACGAGACCTTGAGCTCTGGCGCGCCGCTTGTCTGGGTGCAGGTGACGGCGCCCAGCGATCCCGAGAATTTCAGCTGGGCCGTGAAGGCCTTGCTGGTCGCGGTCTGTGCCGAGGTCGGAGCGATCTGGGTGAGCCCGATAACGGTGACCGTCAAGGCGAAGCTCCAGCTCCCGGTGTCGCCGAGGCTGTCGGCGTCGGTCCCCGAGGCCTTGTAGGTCCCCTTAGGCAATCTGGCCGGTGCCGAGACTACGCCGGAGGACGAGACCTTGAGACCGGGCGCTCCGTTCGTCCGGGTGTAGGTGACGCTGCCGTGTGATCCCGAGACCTTGAGCTGGGCGGCGAAGGCTTTGCCGCTGGTGGTCGTGCCGGCGGCAGGTGCAGCCTGGGTGATCTTGGTGGCGGTGACCGTCAAGGAGAAGCTCCAGGTGCCCCGGTCTCGATAGGCGTCGGAGACCGTGCCCTTGGCCTTGTAGGTCCCTGCCCGCAAGGTGACCGACGCCGAGACCGCGCCCGAGGAGGAGACCTTGAGATCGGGAGCGCCGCTCGACTGGGCATAGGTGACGGCGCCGTGCGAGCCCGAGACCCTGAGCAGGTCGCTGAAGGCTCTGCCGGTCGTCGTCCTTGCCGCGGCAGGTGCAGCCTGGGTGATCTTGGTGGTGGTGACCTTAAGGGTGAAGCTCCAGGACCCCGCGTCATGCAGGCTGTCGGAGTCGGTGCCCGAGATCGTGTAAGTGCCAACAGCCAGTGCCCGCTTCGTGGAGACGACGCCGGACGACGAGACGACGACCCCAGGAGGAGTCGAACCCGAGCCTTTCGTGACGAATTTGACCGAGCCGGCGTTTCCGGTCGTCTTGAGCTGGTCGGTGAAGCTCGCGCTGGTAGCAGGCGTGATCGGTTTCGCATTCGAGAACGGGGCGTCCTGGGTAATGGCCGAGGAGCTGACCTTCAAGGTAAAGCTCCAGGTCCCCTTGTCGCCGAAGGTATCCGAGTCTGTGCCCGAGACGGTGTAGGTGCCGACGAGGAGCTTGCTCTTGGTCGAGACGACGCCGGACGAGGAGACGAGGAGCCCTGGCGGACTCGAGCCGGTCGTGACGAATGTGACCGAGCCCGTGTTACCGCTCGTCTTGAGCTGCTGAGTGAAGCTCGAGCTGTTGGCCGGCGTCGTCGAGTTCGAGGTTGGTGCGTCCTGCGTGATCGTCGAGCTCGAGGTAGGTGGGCCCGGCGTGACCGTCACCGCGCTGACCGTCAAGGTGAAGCTCCAGCCGGTGGTGTCGCCCAGGCTGTCGGTGACGTTGCCAGCGGCTGGGTAGCTGCCGACGGAGAGCGTGGCCGGGGCCGAGACCGCGCCGGCGGACGAGACCTTCACCTCCGGCGACCCGCTCGACTGGGTGTAGGTGTACGGTCCGGTGCCGCCCGAGCTCACAAGCTGGCCGGTGCTGTAGGCCGTGCCCGCCGGCGTCGAGCCGGAGGTCGGCGGGCCCTGTGTGATCGTCACGGGGGTGACCGTCAGGGTGAAGGTCCAGTGCCCGGTGTCGCCCAGGCTGTCGGTGACGTTTCCAGCGGCTGGGTAGCTGCCGACGGGGAGCGTGCCCGGGGCCGAGACCGCGCCGGAGGACGAGACCGTCACTTCCGGCGTCCCGCTCGACTGGGTGTAGGTGTACGGTCCGGTGCCGCCCGAGCTCACAAGCTGGCCGGTGCTGTAGGCCGTGCCCGCCGGCGTCGAGCCGGAGGTCGGCGCAGTCACGGGGGTGACCGTCAGGGTGAAGCTCCAGCTGGTTTCATCACTACTGTTGTCGGTGACCGTGCCAGCGGCTGGGTAGCTGCCGGCGGGGAGCGTGCCCGGGGCCGAGACGGCGCCGGAGGGCGAGACGGTCACATCCGGCGTCCCGCTCGTCTGGGTGTAGGTGTCGCCACCGGTGCCGCCCGAGGTCGCGAGCTGGCCGGTGCTGTAGGCCGTGCCCGCCGGCGTAGTGTCCGAGAAGGGAGGTGCCTGGGCATAGCCGTCTGCTGCCGCGGGACTCGACAGCACGGGCACGAGTGCAGCGCCAAGAGCAATTGTCGCGGCGACTTGCAGAGTCGCCGCGGCCAACTTCCGCGACAGTTTCACCTTCTCACAGCCTTTCCAGCTTCCGCCCAGCCGCTACGACCAGCTGTCCGCGATCGGAGGCGCCCCCGGGCTCGCGTCGACCCCGCGTCGTTAGGCAAGCCGACCCTGTTTCTCTCGTCCGCCAGCCCTGTCAGAGCGGTCAATCTACCCTCACTCCAAAGTTCAGGGTCGCCCGACCCTCGGCATTCACCAGTCCCCGAAATGACCACCGAGGCACGTATCCGTGTCACCGCGAGCGCCGTGTGAAGACCGACGCCCGCGGCGGACAGTCGCAATGGCTATCGACCAATTCGTCAATGAGCTTGAGGATCACGTCGTGACGCATAGAAGCGTGAGGGGCGCGCGATGAGTCGCGCCGGAGAAACTGGCGCCGCCCTCAGGGCCGCGCGGCAGACTTGGCGGTGATGGACAGACAGACGCTCGCTGCCCTTGTCAATGATCGCTGCCGGCTCGTAGGCACATTCACCCTCCGTTCGGGCCAGATCGCCAGTTACTACTTCGACAAGTACCAGTTCGAGGTTGACCCGGCATTGCTACGGGAGGTGGTGGCTCAGGCCGTCCCCCTGATACCCGCCGGCACGGAGGTTCTCGCCGGCCTCGAGCTTGGGGGTGTCCCGCTCGCGACCGCGCTCTCGCTCGAGACGGGGCTCGAGGCGGTGTTCGTCCGCAAGGCGGCGAAACAGTACGGGACTGCCAAGCTGGCCGAGGGAGGTGATGTCTCGGGCCGACGGGTGCTCGTCGTCGAGGATGTGATCACGACAGGTGGTCAAGTGGTCATGTCGACCGAGGATCTCCGCCGGCTCGGCGCCATCGTGGACCACGTGCTCTGTGTCATCGACCGGAGCGACGGTCGCCACGATTCTCTGCGTGCCGCCGGCCTCGAGGTGAGCGCCGTGTTCACCGCCGCCGAGCTCGAGACAGCAGCGGCGCGGGACGCGGCGCCGGAGGAACGGTGACCGTCCCGGCCGCTGTGTGACGCACGGTAGGCTCAACCCCGGCCTTGAGCTGTGAGGTGTGCGAATGGAGACCGAGGCGACAACGACTATGCCGGCCGGCGTTGGTGGGCCCGGCGGCCTCGTCTCAGGTCAGGCTGGGGCGCCGCTCGTGGGTACCGCCGCTGTGGGCAGTTCCATCGTCGGTGCGGACGGTTCTGCCGCGGACATGCTCGCGCAGCTGGGTCGCTCGGAGACCGAGCTGCGCCGTTTCCTCCACGGCCTGCCCGGAGTCGACCAAGTCGGTGCCGAAGCGAGGGTGGCCTCGCTCGCCACCCGATCGATCAAGACCACAGCCAAGCTGTGGGCGCTCGACATGGCGGTGCGCATGGTCGACCTCACGACCCTCGAGGGGGCCGACACACCCGGGAAGGTCCTGAGCTTGTGCGCCAAGGCGCGCCGGCCTGACCCGGCCGATGCGGACGTGCCCTCGGTGGCCGCCGTGTGCATCTACCCGGACCTCGTGCCGATCGCGAAGCGGGCGCTCATGGGCAGCAGCGTGAAGGTGGCTTCGGTGGCAACGGCCTTCCCCCGTTGGCGGCCGCTCATTTCTTCTACTACGCGGGCTGGGCGGACAAGCTCGAGTACGCGGGCTTCGGGCCGGACCCGCGCCCGATCGGAGTCGCCGGCCAGGTCATCCCCTGGAACTTCCCGTTGATGATGGCGGCCTGGAAGCTGGCTCCGGCGCTCGCGGCCGGCAACACCTGTGTGCTGAAGCCGGCAACGACGACGCCTCTCAGTGCCCTTTTGCTGGCCGAGATCATCCAGCAGGCCGACCTGCCGCCCGGGGTCGTCAACGTCCTCACCGGTGCCGGGTCTGTTGCCGGGGCTGCGCTCGTCGCCCATCCCGGGGTGCGCAAGGTGGCTTTCACCGGGTCGACCGAGATCGGCAAGGATCTCCAGCGTTCCCTGGCCGGGACGGGCAAGCACTTGACGCTCGAGCTCGGTCGCAAGGGGGCGAACGTCGTCTTTGACGACGCGCCGGTGGACCAGGCGATCGAGGGAATCGTCAACGGCATCTTCTTCAATCAAGGTGAGGTCTGCTGCGCAGGCTCGCGCCTTTTGGTTCAAGAGTCGATCGCGGACGTCGTCGTCGACAAGCTGAAGCGTCGCCTGGCGACTCTTCGCGTCGGCGACCCGCTCGACAAGAACACGGACCTCGGTGCGATCAACAACGCCGCCCAGCTCGAGAAGATCCGCAGCCTCGTGGAGGAGGGAGAAGCCGAGGGGGCCGTGCGCTGGTCACCCAGCTGCACTCTCCCGGAGCGCGGCTACTGGTTCCCCCCGACGGTGTTCACGGGCGTCTCCCAGGCACACCGGATCGCCCAGGAGGAGATCTTCGGCCCTGTGCTCTCGGTCCTCACCTTCCGCACCCCGGAGGAGGCTGTCGCCAAGGCGAACAACACCGTCTACGGCCTTTCCGCCGGCGTCTGGACCGAGAAGGGGAGCCGGATCTTGTGGATGGCCGGTCAACTACGGGCCGGGGTCGTGTGGGCGAACGGCTTCAACCGCTTCGACCCCGCCAGCCCCTTCGGCGGTTACAGGGAGTCGGGTTTCGGCAGGGAGGGCGGCCGGCAAGGGCTGGCGGCGTACCTCGATGTCTGAGCAACGCCTGGCCGTGCGCAAGACCTACAAGCTCTACATCGGGGGTGCCTTCCCGCGCTCGGAGTCCGGTCGGTCATATGTCGTGGTGGGCTCCGATGGCGCCTTCCTGGCCAACGCGGCGCTCGCGTCGAGAAAAGATGTGCGCGACGCCGTCGTGGCGGCCCGCAAGGCACAGCCCGGCTGGGCCGGCGCCACCGCCTACAACCGGGGCCAGGTCCTTTACCGGGTCGCCGAGATGCTCGACGGGCGGCGAGCCCAGTTCGTCGAAGAGGTCGGCTCGAGCGAGGGCATGAACCACAAGCAGGCGGCGGCGAGTGTCGAGGCCGCGGTCGACCGCTGGGTCTGGTACGCCGGGTGGGCGGACAAGGTGGCCCAGGTCGCCGGCTCCTCCAATGCTGTCGCCGGGCCGTTCTTCAACTTCAGCGTGCCCGAGCCGACCGGCGTCGTGGGTGTGGTGGCGCCGCAGACGTCCTCGCTTTTGGGGCTCGTCAGCGTCCTTGCACCGGTGCTGGTGACCGGTAACGCGGTCGTGGTGCTGGCGAGCGAGAAGAGGCCCTTACCGGCCATCACCCTCGCCGAGGTGCTGGCGACGTCGGATCTTCCCGGCGGCGCGGTGAACCTGCTCACAGGCCGGGTAGCCGAGCTCGCGCCGGTGCTCGCCGCCCATCGCGATGTCGACGCGCTCGATCTGGCGGGCGCTCCCTCCTCACTCCTGGCCGAGCTCGAGCTGGCCGCGGTGACGAACGTCAAACGCGTGCTCCATCCTGATGCCACCGAGCCCGACTGGACCGCGTCGCCCACGCCGCGTCGCATGCTGGCCTTCCTGGAGACCAAGACGGTCTGGCACCCCGTCGGGGTCTGAGGGATGCCGGGGAAAGGCGCCAGATGGCCATTTCGGCTCCTGACCTTCCGTCCATGACAGCCACCTCCGGCTCGACGGACCCGTTCGCGCTCGCAAGCCAGGCCGCCGACGAGGTGAACCATTGGGCCGGCGGTCGGGTACACGACGTGGCGATCGTCCTCGGCTCGGGCTGGCAAGGGGTAGCCGACGGGCTCGGCAGTGCCGAGGCCGAGCGGTCGACCAGTGGCCTGCCGGGATTCGTGGCGCCCACGGTTGCCGGCCATCACGGCGAGCTGCGTTCGCTCAGCATCGGTGATCACCGCGTCCTGTTGCTCATCGGTCGCGTCCATCTTTACGAAGGCCGTTCGCCGGCCGAAGTCGTCCATCCGGTGCGCACCGCCGTCATCGCCGGTGCCCGGGTCGTCATCTTGACCAATGCCGCCGGCGGCCTCGACCCGGCGATGCGGCCAGGCCAAGCGGTGCTGATCCGGGACCATCTCAACTTGACGGGCACCTCGCCGCTGAGCGGGCCTCCCCCTCCGGAGGGCTACCGGGGGCGTTTTGTGGACCTGACAGAGCTATATCCGGCAAAGCTGCGGGCGCTCGCCAAGTCGGCGGACCCCACGCTGTCCGAAGGCGTCTACGCCGGCCTAAACGGCCCTCAGTACGAGACGCCCGCCGAGGTCGCGATGCTGCGGAAGATGGGGGCGGACCTGGTCGGGATGTCCACGACGCTCGAGGCGATCGCGGCTCACCATCTCGGGGCCTCGGTGCTCGGTATCTCGCTCGTCACGAACCTGGCGGCGGGCGTGAGCCCAACCCCGCTCGACCACGCCGAGGTGCTGGCTGCTGGCACCGCGGCGGCACCGTACCTGGCACGGCTGATAGCCGGAGTGCTGGCGGCTATGACGGCCGGCCACGAGGGGACCGAGCCGATCCCCGCCGATCTCCTCGCCGAGGCGGAGGCGTGGATGGCTGCCGATCCGGACCCCGCGACGCGCGCAGAACTAGCGGCGCTCATCCAAGCTGGGGACTCTGACGCGTTGCGGGACCGGTTCGAGCGCCCGCTCACCTTCGGCACTGCCGGGCTCCGCGGAGAGCTCGGGGCCGGCCCCGCGAGGATGAACCGCCTGGTCGTCCGCAAGACGACCGCAGGCGTGGCGCGCTGGGTGCTCGACCAGGGCGCCGAGGCTGCGCGGCGCGGGATCGTCGTCGGCCGCGATGCGCGCCACGGGTCAGAAGAGTTCGCGGGCGACACCGCCGCGGTCGCCTCCGCGGCAGGGGTACACGTCCGCGAGTTCTCCCGCCCGTTACCGACCCCCCTTACCGCCTTTGCCGTCAAGCACTTCGGCGCGGCTGGAGGGGTGATGGTCACGGCGAGCCACAACCCTGCCGTCGACAACGGTTACAAGGTCTACGCGGCAGACGGCGCCCAGGTGATCCCGCCGGACGACGCGCACATCGCCGAGGCGGCGGCCAAGGCGCCGGCGAGCGCGATCGCAGTGCCGGAGGATCTCGCATCCGAGCAGGTCGAGCTCATCGACGAGGCGGAGCTGCTCGAGGCCTACCGGCGTAGGGCGTTCGCGTTCCTCGACCCGGCGGGAGCGCGGCAGCTCCGGATCGTGTACACGCCACTGCACGGCGTGGGCGGCGCGGTCGTCCCGGCTTTGTTGGAGTCGGCCGGTTTCGGTCCTGTGTCGGTTGTCGCGGCTCAGGGGGCGCCCGACCCGGACTTTCCGACGCTGGCCTTTCCCAACCCGGAAGAGCCCGGGGCGCTCGATCTCGCATTTTCTGACGCTGTCCGGCTCGACGCGGACATCGTGATCGCCAACGACCCCGACGCCGACCGTTTGGCCATCGGCGTGCCGGATCCGGAGACGAAAGCGTGGAGAAGGCTGACAGGTGACGAGGTCGGTGTGCTCCTCGGTGATCACGTGCTTCGCATAACCGAGGGCGACGACCGGCTCGTGGCGACGACGATCGTCTCCTCGACGATGCTGTCCAAGCTGGCAGCGGCGGCCGGGGTCGCCTATGTCGAGACCCTCACCGGCTTCAAGTGGATCGCAAGGGCGGCCCTGCGCCGTCCCGGGACGCGGCTCGTCTTCGGGTACGAGGAGGCGCTCGGCTACGTGGTGGGTGACGCCGTCTCCGACAAGGATGGCCTGTCGGCCGCGCTCGTCGCGGCCGAGATCGCCGCCACTGCGAAGGTTCACGGGACGTCGTTGTTAGCTCGGCTGGACGACCTCGCATGCCTTTTCGGTGTGCACGTGACCGGCCAGTGGTCGCTCAGGCTCTCCGACTCGGAGGCGCAGGACGAGATGGCCCAGATCGTCGACCGCTGGCGCGCCGAACCGCCGACGAAAATCGCCGGTCTGGCCGTGAGGGAAGTCGTGGACCTCTCCAGGGGGACCGCAGAGCTTCCCCCGACCGATGGGCTGATTCTCCGGCTCGAGGAGGGAGCTCGCGTCGTGCTGAGGCCGAGTGGCACCGAGCCCAAGTTGAAGGTCTACTTCGAGGTCGCCACCGGGCCGGTGTCCCCCGAGGGCGTCGTCGGGGAACGCCACCGCGTCGAGGGGCTTCTCAGCGCGATTGAGACCGAGGTCGCAGCCCGTTGTCAGTCGATCAGCGCGTCGTCGCCGAAAAAGCCTTGAGCTGCTGAGGAGCCGCTCGAGGCACTTGGGCCGGCATCTGGGTCCAAGGTGGCAAAACCCGGCTTTATCTTGCCGTCGATCAGTGCCAGGCGGTCCTCGAAGGGATAGAAAGCGCTCTTCATCGCGTTGATCGTGAACCAGTTGATGTCCCGCCACGACCAGTCGAAGGTCTTGACGAGTCCGGCCAGCTCCGAGGACAGGGTGATGCCGCTCATGAGGCGGTTGTCGGTGTTCACCGTGACCCGGAACCTGAGTCGGCGGAGCAGCCCGATCGGGTGCTCGGCGATGGAGGGGACGGCCCCGGTGTGCACGTTGGAGGTGGGGCACATCTCGAGCGGTATGCGCCGGTCCCTGATGTAGGCCGCCAATCGGCCGAGCGAGGCGACACCGTCGGGATCGATCAGGATGTCGTCGACGATGCGGACCCCGTGGCCGAGCCGCTCGGCGTTGCACCATTGGATCGCCTGCCAGATCGAGGGAAGGCCGAACGCTTCGCCCGCGTGCAAGGTGGCGTGGAAGTTCTCGCGCTGCACGAGATGGAACGCGTCGAGGTGATCCGTGGGCGGATAGCCGGCCTCGGGCCCGGCGACGTCAAAGCCGGCAACCCCGACGTCGCGGTACTTGACCGCAAGCGCGGCGATCTCGCGGGAACGGTCCGCGGTGCGCATGGCACACAGCAGCGTGCGGACCACGATCGGTCGTCCCGCGGCTGCGGCGCGCGCCATGGCGCCGTCGAAGCCCTCCAGCACTGATTCGACGACCTGTTCGAGCGTGAGACCGTGCTCGGTGTGAAGCTCCGGCGCAAAGCGCACCTCTGCGTAGACGATTCCGTCGTCGACGAGGTCCTCGACGCACTCTCTGGCGACGCGCTCGAGCGCTTGTGAGGTCTGCATCACAGCGACGGTATGGACGAAGCCCTCCAGGTAGCGCACCAGGTCACGGCGAGGAGCGGCGGCGATGAACCATGCCGCCAACTCCTCCGGGTCAGTCGTCGGCAGGGCGTGGTAACCCTGCTCAGCTGCGAGATCGACCACCGTGGCCGGCCGAAGGCCGCCGTCGAGGTGATCGTGGAGGAGAACCTTCGGCACAGAGCGGATCTCTTCGAGGCCGGGCTTGGCACTCAATTGATCACCTCCAGGACAACCGGCACAGAGGCCGGGGGCTGGTCGCCGATGGCGATCGCGCCCTCGAGCGCTTGGCGCCCCCAATCGAACCTCTCGGGCCGTTCGGTATGAAGCTCAAGTAGAGGTTGACCCTCGGTGACCTTGTCGCCGGGCTTGACTTGGCAGACGACACCTGCAACGGCGCTCACGGGGTCCTCCTTGCGCGCTCTGCCTGCCCCGAGTCGCCAGGCGGCGACCCCGACGGCGCGCGCATCAAGCCTTGTGAGGATGCCCGTACGCTCCGCGCTCACGATATCGACATGAGGCGCCCGGGGCAGGGGAGCATCGGGGTCACCTCCCTGGGCCACGACCAAGTCGCGAAAGCGCGCCAAAGCCGTGCCGTCGCCGAGCGCCCGGGCGGGATCGGCGCTGATTCCGGCCAGCTCCAACATCTCCCGTGCGAGCGAGAGCGTCAGCTCGACGAGATCGGCCGGCTCTTTTGAGCCCGAGAGCACCTCGATCGACTCGGCGACCTCGAGGGCGTTTCCGACGGCGTGCCCCAAGGGCATGTCCATGGCGCTCAGCAGGGCCGTCACCTTGAGCCCGTGGTCGCGCCCGAGGCGGACCATTGTCCGGGCGAGCTCGGTGGCCCGATCCCGCTCTGTCATGAAGGCACCCGAGCCGACCTTCACGTCCAAGACGAGCGACCGAGTGCCCTCGGCAATCTTCTTCGACATGATCGACGCGGCGATGAGCGGGATCGACTCCACGGTCCCGGTCACGTCGCGAAGCGCGTAGAGCTTGCGGTCCGCCGGGGCAAGCCCGTCGCCGGCGGCGCAGATGACGCAGCCGATCTTCTCGAGTTGGGCGAGCATCTCCCGGTTGGAAAGCTCCGAGTGCCAGCCCGGGATCGACTCCATCTTGTCGAGCGTGCCACCTGTGTGGCCGAGCCCCCGCCCCGACAGCTGGGGCACAGCGGCTCCGCAGCCCGCCACGAGCGGGACGAGGATGAGCGACACCTTGTCGCCGACACCGCCGGTCGAATGCTTGTCGACGGTGGGACGCGACAGGCCCGAGAGGTCCATCGTCTCGCCCGAGGCGATGGTCGCCGCGGTCCACCGGGACAGCTCGGCATCCGACAAGCCACGCCAGAAGATCGCCATCAAGAGCGCCGCCACCTGTTCGTCCGCGACCGTGCCGTGGACGTAGGCGTCGATGATCCAGTCGATCTCGGCGTCTTTGAGCTCGTGGCCGTCGCGTTTTGAGCAGATGAGGTTCACCATGTCCATGTGGCCCGGAGCCGGTTGGGTCTCGCCCCGGCCGTTCGATCCTGCTTGGGGGGTCATAGTCATCGCTTGTCCACCGCCTCGTCGTCGAAGACTTCGTCTTCGTGCTGTTCGTCGACCTCGTACCGCTCCTGGGCTTTCTCCCGCTCGTCGTGTTCATCCTTGTGGAGGAGCCTCGCGCCGCCGGGACGCAGCCACGCCGCGAGTCGGGCGGGCATAGGAACCACCAAGTCTCGCGCACCGGGGTTCGGGACACGTCTTGGGAGGCCCTGTCGTTCCTCGAACCCTGGCCGTATGATCCCGACCATGCTTGATCATCTGTCTATTCAGTGCTCTGACGTGGGCGCGAGCTCGTTGTTCTACGACCGTGTCCTTGCGCCGCTTGGCGCTGCCCGGGCGATGGATTTCGGCGAGGTCATCGGCTACGGGGTCGAGGGAAAGCCGGAGTTCTGGCTGGGTCCAGTCGTCTCAGATGACCCGAACCGCGAGGTCCACGTGGCCTTCAGGGCGAGGGACCGGGCGACGGTGAGAGCCTTTTTCGAAGCGGCCGTGTCCCTCGGCGCCCTTGTGCTCAATGAGCCGCGTCTGTGGCCCGAGTACCACGAGCACTACTACGGCGCGTTCGTCCGCGATCCCGACGGGAACAACGTCGAGGCCGTCTGCCACGATCCCGAGTAGTGGTGCCGTGACATTCGACGTCCTCCGGGTGAAGTCGTCATATCCCGCCCTCGGTGACGGGTACGCCTATCTCGACGGGGCAGCGGGCACCCAGGTGCCCTCGAGCGTCATCGCGGCCATCTCAGGCGCTTATCTTGCGGGGCTCGGCAACAGGGGAGGAGCCTTCCCCGCCAGCCGCCGTGCCGGGGAGATCGTCCGCGCGGCCCGGCTCGCCGTGGCCGATCTCGTGGGGGGCGAGCCGCTCGGGGTGATCCTCGGCCCTAACATGACCACGCTCACCTACCGGCTCGCGGAGGTCCTCTCCAGGCGGTGGAGCAGTGGTGACGAGGTCGTCGTCTCCCGGTTGGACCACGACGCGAACGTGCGGCCCTGGGTTCAAGCAGCCGCACGTGCCGGCGCGGTCGTCCGCTGGGCAGAGGTCGACGTCGAGAGCAGCGAGCTCGAGGCGGCCCAGTACGACGAGCTCTTGTCGGAACGAACCAGGCTTGTGGCGGTCACAGCGGCGAGCAACCTCATCGGAACCCGGCCCGATGTCGCTGCGATCACCCGCAAGGCGCACGGGTTTGGCGCTCTCACCTACGTCGACGGTGTGCACGCGACACCGCACGGGCCTACCGACGTCGCCGCGCTCGGAGCTGACTTCTACGCCACGAGTGCCTACAAATGGTCCGGTCCGCACGTCGGCGCCGTCGTCGCGAGCCCGGGGCTGCTCGAGACGTTGCACCCTGACAAGCTCGAGCCGGCGTCCGATTCGGTGCCGGCTCGGTTCGAACGAGGCACGTCGCCCTTCGCCGACCTGGCGGGCGTTGTCGCCGCAGTCGAGCATCTGGCCTCGCTCGATGAAGCGGCGATCGGATCGCGACGCGAACGGATCATCACCTCGATGGCGGCCGTGGAGGCGTACGAGGGGGCCCTGTTCAAGACCCTGCTGGGCGGCCTGGACGCGATTGGCGACGTCACCACCTACGGGAAGGCGCCTTCTCGTGCTCCCACTGCATGCTTCAACGTCGCCGGCCGGACGCCTTCAGAGGTCGCCAAGCACCTCGCCGAGCGTCGGGTCAACGTGTGGAACGGGGACAATTACGCCTGGGAGCTCGCCGGGGCGCTCAAGATCCGCGATGGTGGGGGAGCGGTGCGCGCCGGCCTTGTGCACTACAACGACGAGTCCGATGTGAGACGTCTGCTCGAGGGGGTTGCCGAGATCGCAGCTGGCGTCGACTAGATCTTCGAGCCTTTCGCCAGGATCAGTACAGCTCGTAGGCGGCAGGAAGCAGCTCGTCGACGGTCGTGGTGCGGCACCGCCCGCTCTCGAGAAACGTGACAGCCGCGTCGCGCCCGAACTCCGCGAGCACTTGCCGGCACGCACCACAGGGCGAGGCGGTCTTCACCTTCCTGCCCGGTGCGCGGGCGTAGACACCCACCGCCTCGATCGTGACCTTGCCACCCTCTGCCGTGATGGCGGCGAACACGGCGTTGCGCTCCGCGCACGAGGTCAGCCCGTAGCTCCCGTTCTCGACGTTGCAGCCCACGTAGGTGCCTCTTGTCGTCCGCACAGCGGCACCGACGTGGAACTTCGAATACGGCGCGTACGCCTTGAAGGACGCTTCATAGGCACGCTGGAGGAGCTCCCGCTCGCGCGGATCGTCGATTGCTGTCACGACCTCGGGCACCCGGGCCACCCGGCCACACTATGACCAACTGGGCGGCACGGGGCGGATCCATCGCGACGTACGTATGTTCGATAAGCTGTCGTCATGGAGGAGCAGGGGGAAGCGGGCCAGCTTCGCTGGCGTCTGGTCGAGGAGGAGGCGTCCGGGATGCTTTTCCCGCAGTCCTCGCTCGGTGAACGCCACGTCGGAACGGGGGAGTACCGAGGCATGGAGTTCTTCCACGTCAATGCCCGCACGATCGTGAACAAAGTGCCGGCTGCCTCGAGAATGCCCTTCAGTTACACGATCAACGCCTATCGGGGATGCAGCCACGCCTGCACCTACTGCTTCGCGAGACCGACGCACACATATCTCGGGCTCGGGACGGGGGAGGACTTCGAGCGAAAGATCGTCGTCAAGGTCAACGCCGTCGAGCGGCTGCGCGCCGAGCTGCGATCGCCCAGGTGGCAGGGAGACCACATCGCGATGGGCACGAGCACCGACCCCTACCAGAAGGCCGAGGGCAAGTACCACCTCACCCAGGGCGTCGTGCGGGTGCTCGCCGAGGCCAGGAACTCCTTCAACATCCTCACCAAGTCGACGCTGGTCTTGAGGGACCTGGCCTTGCTGGCCGAAGCGGCAAGGCGCACGCGTGTCAGCCTCGCCCTTTCGATCGGCACCCTGGAGCGCGACGTGTGGCGCCTCAGCGAGCCTGGCACTCCGCCCCCGGACAAGCGTTTGGAGGCGGTGGCGCGACTCAACGAGGCGGGGGTGCGCTGCGGCGTGCTGATCGCCCCGGTCCTGCCGGGCATGTCTGACTCCGACGACCAGTTGCGGGCTGTGGCCGCGGCGTGCCTCGAAGCGGGAGCGGTCTCGCTGACGCCGGTCGCGCTCCATCTGCGGCCCGGCGTCCGTGAGCACTACCTCGAGTGGCTCGGCAAGGTACGGCCCGACCTCGTGGAGCTTCACGGTGAACGTTTCCGCAAAGGCTCCTACCAGTCCCGGGCCGAGCAGCACCGCATCACCGAGGTCGTGCGGGCGGTGGAAGAGTCCGCCGGTCGCCGCCTTGCCGGTCTCGACCGGCCCGGGCGACGCTCTGGCAAGGCGCCGGCTCCGCGGGTCGCGCGAACTGCCGAAGGACAACGACCCCGGCGTGAAACCACGAGCCTATGCGCCTCCAACGAGCAGCTCCGCCTCCTTTGATCGCATCGGCAAAGGTCTGTTACAACTCGGCTATGGCCAGTCAGAAGAGCTCTTCGGGACCGCTTCGCCCCGAGCCCGAGGCGAGCGCTGCGGAGCCCTCGCGTTGCCAGTGGGCGGCCGGTGCGTTCCTGCAGCCCTATCACGACGAGGAGTGGGGCGTGCCCGTGCACGACGACCGCCGGCACTTCGAGTTCCTGGTGCTCGAGTCGGCGCAGGCCGGCCTGAGCTGGATCACGATCCTGAAGCGCCGGGACGGCTACCGGCAGGCGTTCTGCAACTTCGATCCGGAAGCCGTCGCTGAGCTCGAGCCAGCCGACGTCGCGCGTCTTTTGGGTGATCCGGGGATAATCCGCAACCGCCGCAAGGTCGAGAGCGCGATCACAAACGCCCGGGCCTTCCTGGAGATCCGGCGCCAGTTCGGCAGCTTCGACAGCTACGTATGGGGCTTTGTCGGCGGCCTGCCGTTGGTCAACGCCTGGCGGGCAGAGTCGGAGATACCGGCCGAGACGCAGCTGTCGAAGGAGCTGAGCGCGGACCTGAGACGGCGGGGATTCAGGTTTCTGGGCCCGGTTGTCTGCTACGCGCACCTGCAGGCGACCGGGCTCGTGATGGACCACGTGACGAGCTGCTTTCGCTGGAGCGAGCTCAGCGCCCGAAGGTGAATCGCGACGACTGTCCTCGCAATGGCCCGCCAGGCGGACGCTCGTCAGTGCCCGACGACGTAGCTCACCCCGGCGAGCGAGGCGAAGAACTGGGCTGACGGACCCTGCACGTAGGCCTTGCCGGTCGCGTAGATTGCGCTGATCAGCCGATCGGCTGGAAACGGGCCGTGAAGTGCCTCAGCTGGGGCGCCTGCTCGACGATCTTGTAGCCGCGAAGGCCGGAGGCCTTCTCGGCGACCGCCTGGCACACCTCGATGACGTAGTCGATGTGGCTCTGGGTGTAGGTGCGCCTGGGGATGGCGAGGCGGACGAGGTCCATCGTCGCCTCCTTCTCGGTGCCGTCGGGCTGAAGCCCGAACATCACCGTGCCGATCTCGCAGCCGCGGATGCCGCCGGTCTCATAAAGCGCCACGGCGAGCGCCTGGCCCGGGTACTCGAGCGGCGGGATGTGAGGCAGCAGCGCGCGGGCGTCGAGATAGACGGCATGGCCTCCGATCGGCATGAAGACAGGTACGCCGCTTCGATGCAGGGCCTCGCCCAGATAGGCCGTCGACTGGATCCGGTAGCGCAGGTAGTCGTGCGAGACGGCCTCGCGGATCCCCTGTGCGATGGCCTCGAGGTCGCGCCCGGCGAGACCGCCGTAGGTAGGGAACCCCTCGGTCAAGATCAGCATGTTCCGGCAGGACTCGGCGAGGGCGTCGTCGTTGCACGCCAGCCAGCCGCCGATGTTGGCGAGCGGGTCCTTCTTCGCGCTCATCGTCATCCCGTCCGCGAGCGAGGCCATCTCGCGCACGATGTCGGCGACGTCGCGCTGGGACTGGCCCTCCTCGCGCTCGCGTATGAACCAGGCGTTCTCGGCGAAACGGCAGGCGTCGAGGAACAGTGGCAGGCCATAGCGGTCGCACACGGCCCGCACCTCGTGCAGGTTGGCCAGGCTGACCGGTTGCCCACCGGCGGAGTTGTTGGTGATGGTGACCATCACCACGGGCACGTGGTCGGGACCCCGGGCCCTGATCAGCTCGTCCAGGGCGGTGACGTCAAGGTTGCCCTTGAACGGGTGCAGGTTGGCCGGGTCTCGGCCCTCGGCGATGACGAGGTCGACGGCCTCGGCGCCGGTGAACTCGACATTGGCCCGCGTCGTGTCGAAGTGGGTGTTGCTCGGCACGACCCGGCCGGGGCCGCCGATCACCGAGAAGAGGATCTTCTCGGCCGCCCGGCCCTGGTGGGTCGGTATCACGTGGCGGAACGGGAACAGCTCGGTGACGGCGTCCCGGAAGATGACCCATGAGGGCGAGCCGGCGTAGGACTCGTCGCCGTGCTGGATCGCCGCCCATTGGTCGCGGCTCATGGCTCCCGTGCCGGAGTCTGTCAGCAAGTCGATGAGGACGTCACGGGCCAGGAGGTTGAAGACGTTGTAGCCGGCAGCTCTTATGGCCGCGGCGCGCTCGTCCGGCGTCGTCATGCGGAGCGGCTCGACGGCGTGGATCCGGAACGGCTCGATGATCGTACGGAAGGTCCTGGTCGTGCGGCTCAGGCTAGATCAGGCGCCGCTCGGTCGCCCATCTCGTCAGCTCGTGGCGCGTCGACAGCTGGAGCTTTCGCAGCACGGCCGAGACGTGGCTCTCGACCGTCTTGACCGAGATCGTCAGCTCGCGGGCGATCTCTTTGTAGGAGTAGCCGCGGGCGATGAGGCGCAGCACCTCGCGCTCGCGCGGCGAGAGCTGGTCAAGCTCGGGATCGAGCGGGCCCACAAGCTCCGAGCCCGCTGGCATCGAGGCGAAGGCGTCGAGCACGAAGCCGGCGAGGCGCGGCGAGAAGACGGCGTCGCCGCCGGCGACGCGCAGGACGGCGTCGATGAGCTCCGGCCCCGAGATCGTCTTTGTGACATAGCCACGGGCCCCGGCCCGGATGACGGCGATCACGTCCTCGGGCGCGTCGGAGACCGAAAGGGCGAGAAACAACACGCTCGGATGGCTCGGCTTGATGGCCTCTATCACCGCCTTGCCTCCGCCTGCGGGCATGTGCACGTCGAGCAGCACGACATCGGGCAGACGCTCGGCGATCAGCTCGATGGCGGCGGGGACCTCGTCCGCCTCCCCGACGAGCTCGACCGCGTCGCCGAGCTCGGCGCGGACCCCGGCGCGAAACAGGTGGTGGTCGTCGACGAGGAAGACCCTGGGGCGGCTGTCGCGCGTGCTCATGGGCGGCCGGCGTGCCTGGGCACGCTGAGCTCGACCTCGGTCCCCTCTCCGGGCACCGAACGGATGACGGCGGTCCCGCCGTGGCGCTGCATCCTGCCGCGGATCGACTCTGCGATCCCCTTGCGGTCGCCGGCTACCGCCTCGGAGTCGAAACCGGCCCCGCGGTCCCGTACGAACATGGACACCCGCCGCGGCTCGGCCTCGACGTAGATGGACACGGCGGGCGCGCCGGACCATTTGGCGGCGTTCACCGTCGCCTCCCTGCCGGCGGCGAGCAGTGCCCGCAGCTCGTCGTCGAGCGGGGCGTCCCCGACGGTGACGGCATCGATGGCGATCCCGTGCGCGGCTTCGACCTCGCGCTCGATCTGCTCGACTCCTGCCGAGAGCGTCGCGGCTCCCTCGGCCCCGAAGGACCCGGGCGCCCGGCCTTCGAACAACCACGAGCGGAGCTCCCGCTCCTGGGCGCGGGCCAGCTTCGCGACCTCTTGGGGCTGGTCCGCGGAGCGTTGGATCATGGCCAGGGTCTGCAGCACCGAGTCATGCACCCGGGCCGCCATGTCCGCCCGCTCCTCGGCACGAATGCGCGCTTGGCGCTCGTGCAGCAGGTCCAGGGCCAGCTTGAGCCACCAGGGGCCGAGGAGGACCACGGTCCCTGCGATCATGAGCAGCGTCCCTGCGAAGGGCCGGAGCCAAGAGTGGCTCAGGGCTCCTTCGGATATGACGAACACACCGAGCACGAACAGCACCACGCCGGCTCCGAGGCGGACCATGAAGGAGCGACGCGACTGGCGCGGCTCGGAGCCCAGCTGGAGCAAGGCCTTGACCGATTCGGTCAACCACGCTCGTTCGTCGTCCTCGGCGTTTCGGTAGACGAGGACGAGCCCGGCCGCGCTTATGAGAAGTGGCAGTCCCCAAGACGACAAGAAGCCAGCGTGCAGTGCCGAGCCGAGGAGCAGGACGAGCACGAGTGCGGGCACGAGGGCGAGGGCGATGGTGATGCCTTGGCGGTCCGCGACGGCACGGGCGCCGATCGTCTCGGTGGACCCCTCGGCGGGGAGCAGCAGCCAGGCGAGCACGTAGCCGGCGACGCCGAACGCGCTCACCAGGCCCAGGAGCACGATGACGATGCGCACGATCGTCACGTCCCTGCCGAGGCGAGCGGCGATGCCTCCGGCGATGCCGGCGATGATCCGGTCCTCCCGGCTGCGCTGCAGCCGGGGGCGTTGGCGATGGCGCCGGTAGCGCCCTTTCCCCCAGGCGCGGTCCGTCTGCATGCCCTCGAAGTGATGCTGCCAGGGGTTGAAATGATCGCCTATGCAACGATGATCGCGCCTTTGAGGCGGTGCAACCATCGGGGGAGCCCCTGATCGGGCTCCCGGGTTCTCAGGGTCCGATCCGGGACATCCCCGATTTCCAGGCGGTCTCCGGGGGAGCACCATGATCGTATGGACATAACGACGAATCACAAGGACTCAACCGAGTCGGGGCTTCTCCGCAGGTCACGCGACGGAGCGATGTTGGCCGGCGTCGCGGTGGGGCTCGCCGACTACTTCGACGTGGACGTGACGCTGGTGCGCATCGGCCTCGTGGCGCTGACGCTCCTCGGCGGTGCCGGCGTGCCGCTGTACGTGGCAGCATGGCTTCTGATCCCCGAGCAGGGCTCGGAGGTCGCCATCGCCGGTGAGATCTTGAACCACTCCTGGCACCGCTGACCGCGTCCAGATCGATCTAGCCCACTCGTTCTCGAGGAAGGAAGGAAATGCAATCACGATGGGATGTCCCTTGGGGATCGCCACCGAGACGTGACAACGATCCGAACCTGCGGATCGGAGATGCCGAGCGCAACGAGATCAGCGAGCTGCTCTCCAAGCACTACAGCGACGGGCGCTTGGACGCCGCAGAGTTCCAGGAGCGGCTGGACCGGGCCATGAGCGCGAAGACGCGGGCGGACTTGTCGGGTCTGCTCGTGGATCTTCCCAGCCTTCGCACCCCGGAGCAGGCGGCAGTCTTGCGAGAACCGCCTCGCCACCGTCACGGCTTTCTAAAGGTCGTGCTCTTCGCGGTCCTGGCCTTCTGGGCCCTGTCGTTCGTCGCCGCCTCGAGCCGATTCTTGACGCTCGGGTGGGTTCACGTACCGTGGCTGCTGATCTTGCTCGTGGCGCTGTTTGTCTGGGTACGGGACCGCAGGCACCGGCGCTGGCATCATCGCCGCGAGTTTCTCGACGAGCGGCCCCAGTAGAGAGGCCCGTGACCGGGACGGCTGTGCAGGCGGCGCCCCTTCGGTCGTAGCGCATCGATCTGTGACGCATCGATCTCGAGAGCCTGAGAGAGCACCTGTGCGGCGCTGCCCGACTCCGCCCAGGGCTGTTCGCCGTCGACTGAGCCCGTGCGGGCTCGCTCATCGTCGGCTCCGGCCACGGCTTTCTCCGAGGCTGCGAAGCTGTGCGCGAGCGGGCCTGCGAGGACGACCGCCACGACGCACTGGGCTATCCCGGCGATGAAGAGCGGTAGGTGAACTCCCCACTTGTCAGCGACCTCACCGCCTATGAGGGAACCGATCGGGGCCGCGCCCCACACGATGCCGCGCCACGCCGAGCCGATCCGCCCCATCAAGTCCCGGGGGGAAAGGCGCTGGCGAAGCGAGATGGCGACGACGCTCCCGGCGCAGACGGCGAAGCTGACCACGAAAAAGGCCGTGCCGGCTATCGGCCATCCCTTTGCCGTCGCCATGACCAGATAGGCCGCGCCCGAGACGAGCGCGCTCACGATGACCGTCGGGATGTTGCCGATCCGGTTGGCGATGCGATCTGCAAGCAGGGCGCCGGGAAGGTTGCCCGCCGCCCCGACCGCCAAGAAGACGCCGTACAGGCCTTTTGACACTCCCCAGTCGACCGTGGCGATGATCACGAGCACGCCCGTCACCAGCCCCTGCAGGCCGGCCAGTGCCGCGAGCAGGATCACGAGGAGTCTCAGCGAGCGGTCCTTCATGAGCTGCCGGGCACCGTCCAGGATGGAGCCGTGAGCGACGCTGGGCTTCAGCCGCTCGGTGCGAAAGCCCAGCAGGGACAAGCCGGAAAGCCCGACTGTTGCCGCGTCGGCCACAAAGGGGAGGGCCTTGGCCGCAACGAAGGCCAGTGTTCCAAGGATCGGTCCGCCGAGGTGCTGGGTGGCTGCTTCGGTGCCGGTCAAGATCCCATTGGCGCGTGAGAAGGCCCGGGGTTTGACCAGCTCTGGCACGGTCGCCTGCGATGCCGAGTAGTAGATCGCTCGCCCCCCGCCGTTCGTGAACACGAGGATCACGAGCAGCAAGTAGTCGAGGTGGTGGGTGGCGACCAGCACTGCCAGCGAGCCCAGGACGAGCGCGCGCCCTATGTTTGTCACCGCCATGAGCCGCCCTCGCTCGTAGCGGTCGGCGAGCGCGCCGGCAGGAAGCGCGAGCACGAGCCATGGCAACGAGTCGGCAGCCGCCACTCCGGACACCGGGAGGGGATGCGGGTCGACGAAGAGGGCGAGGAGCGGCATGGCTCCGTAGCCGAAGCCGTCGCCGAGGCTGGCTACGACAAAGCTCGCCCAGAGATAGCGGAACCGTCGCCCGAGCGACCGGGCACTTCTGGATGCAACCCCGATTTCGTAGCTATCCCGCCCGGAGGTCACAGTGCCTCTCATCATGGCGCGGAATCGACACTCGAGTTGGCGATACTCGGTCTGAACGCGCTCCGGCGTTCACTGCTGCAGGCCCGCGAAAAACGAGGGACTTTGCCCACCGGCGACACGGAAACGGCAGGCGGAGAGCCTCATACCACTAAAGGATCCCACCTGCCGCTCCGATAAGAAATGGGAAGAGCCGTCACGTCAGCAACAGCGGGTCCCATTTGAGTTCACGTGGTCACAGCCACGTGGCTCAGCCCCAATAGACGTCACGAACCATCTCGACCACCTCCCTTCCAGACAGGGGACCACGGTCGGGGGAGACGAGGGCGCAACACCGAGCTACCGGTGCCCTCGATTCCCCCGCGTCCAAGATCATCCCAGGTCAGTGGGGTACCGCACAATGGCCACACTAACCTCGTTGTTAACGGCGGTACAGGGGAAGGCGCGTTTCTTGGCGGCCAGATGGGCGCGAACTTACTTCTGTGCCGCTCGGCTCAGCTGAGCCAAGGACTCAGCCTCTGAGCTGGGATCCTGTCTCTAGCTCTGCCTGTGGCCCCTCTTCGAGCCGTCCGGGGATGATGCGAAGTGGCCTCGTCGAAGGGATCTCACGAGAGAACTTGAGGCGAGGATGCGTGGCGAACCAGCGGAGCAGGTCCTCACGCCCCAACGGCGGAGAGAAGTAGTAGCCCTGCACCGCGTCGCAACCCGCGTCGGCGAGGATGGCACAAGTGACCTCGTCCTCGGCACCTTCCGCGACGACGGTCAGGCCCAGCGAATGCGCCATGGCGATGGAGGAACGGACGATGATCGAGTTGCTCTGGTCGGCGGCGACATTGGCGACGAAGGACCTGTCCAACTTCAGCTCGTTCACGGGCAGGCGGTGCAGGTAGGCGAGCGAGGAGTAGCCGGTGCCGTAGTCGTCGACGGCGATCCGCACCCCGAGCTCGGAGAGCTGGCCCAGCACGTCGCTCGCCTCGGCGATGTCGGCCATGACCTCTGTCTCGGTGATCTCGAGCGAGAGGGCGCTCGCCGGGAGCCCGTTGGCCCCGAGATGGGCGGTGATGTTGCGGACGAGAGAGCGGTTCGAGAGATCGCGCCCGGAGAGGTTGACGGCGAGCCCGATCTCGAGCCCGTCGCGCCGCCACTGGGCCGCCTGCTTGCAGGCTTCGTTGAGCACGAAGTCGGTGATCTGGCCGATGAGCCCCATTTGCTCGGCGATCTGGATGAACTCGTCTGCTGGGACCTGGCCGTGCACGGGGTGGAACCAGCGCGCGAGCGCCTCGACACGGACCACCTCGCCCGAGACGAGGCCCGCGATCGGCTGGTACATCACGCTCAGCTGTTGGCCGCTCGCGAGCGCCTCGGCCAGGTGTCCGCCGAGGAGGAGCTTTCGCTGCATGCTCTGATCGTGCGCGGGCAGGTAGAGCTCGATGCCCGAGCGCTTCGCCTTGCCGTGGTACATCGCAATGTCCGCCCTTTGCAGAAGGGTCGCAACGTTGTCTCCGTGCTCGGGAGCCAGTGCGATTCCCGCCGTGGCGGTGATGGCGAGCATGACCCCATCGATGTTCATCGGCTTGGAGATCGCAGCGAGAAGGTCACGCACTACTCCTGTGGCCTCTTCAGGCCCGATGATGTCGGGCACGACGAGGGCGAACTCATCGCCGCCGAGCCGGGCGACCGTGGCCCGGCCGCTACCGGTGCGCACCAGGGTCTCGGCGACCTCGCAGAGGAGCCGGTCGCCGGTGCCATGGCCAAGGGTGTCATTGACCTCCTTGAACCGGTCGAGGTCCAACAACGCGACAGCTGCCCTGCCCGTCTCGGCGAGCGCGGACGTGGCGCGGTCAAGAAACAGGGTCCGGTTGGGGAGCCCAGTCAGCAGGTCATGGGTCGCCTGGTACCACTTGCTCTCGGCTTCTAGCCGGAGCTCCTCGACGAGCTGCGCCCGTTCCATGGTCGTGCTCGCATGCGCGGCCAGCGCCTCGAAGAGCCTCAGGTCGTCGTCGTCGAAGGGGGCGAAGCCCTCGTCGCGGTCGAGGGCGATGAGAGCGC
Source organism: Acidimicrobiales bacterium (assembly GCA_050015255.1). Lineage (GTDB taxonomy): Bacteria > Actinomycetota > Acidimicrobiia > Acidimicrobiales > Bog-793 > Fen-455. The sequence continues at coordinate 43,647 of JBEKBT010000005.1, read as the reverse complement.
CGAGGGTGCGCTCGCCACTGGCGAGGGGCACGACCATGGCGCCACGGAAGTCGCCGAGGAGAGGGTCGACGTCCGGATCGCGCTTGTGGTTCCCCGTAGTGCCGACCAGCAGGCTGGCCTGTCGCTTGGTGATGGCCTTCGCGATCGCCGACGAGCTGTCAACGATCGTCCGTTGCACCGTTGAGCGGACGTCCCCATTCAACGCGACGTGTCGCACTGAAGGCCAGTCGTCGACGATGACCAGCTCCGCCCTGTTGGACCGCATGACCGACTGCACTTGCTCTAGGACTGCCCACGCGGTGCCCGCGGTCTCGAGATAGGGGCCACCTACCAACTTGCTGAAGTCGTACAACTGCTGAAGGGCGCCGAAACGATTCGTGAGTCGGAGGTATCCGCGGTAGGCGAACACGATGAGGGCACCGACAGTCACGAGTGGGAGGACCGCCCACGTGTCCCACCAGGCAGCGTCGAGCACCACCAGGGCAAGCGCGATGCTCGATATGAGCATCAGAGCCACAGTGGTGAACTCGAAGCCGTACTTGCGCTGCTGGGGATGCCCGTTCAGTCGTACGACGATGGTGACCGCCACGTGACAGACCAGGAATGCCGCGCAGAGAGCGACGGCGCCGGCTGTCCAACCGATGGGAAGCACGGCGACACGCGGGCCGTCGGAGACGATGAAGCCTCCGAGGAGAGCCCGGTACACGATGATCGCGACCACCGATGACATCGCGTGGGTAGCAAGGTTGAAGGCAAGCTTGCTCGGAGATTGTCGTCGGATGGCCCCGAGGGCGACTGCCTCCCCGAGCACGCGGCAGATGACGAGGGTCAATGGTGCGGCTATCACCAATCCGAGCAGCAGTGGGACTTCTCCCAAGACGAACATGTAGGTCTGGCCCTTGTAGTGGACCATGACCGGGCTGATCACAACGGCCGCAAAGATGACTGTCAGCAAGGCTGCCACCAGAGGCTGGGCGGTGAGGTCCCGGTAGGGCGCGTTCGTTCCGAGCGGCCCCCAGATGAGGAGGGCGATGGTACCGGCGCCGAGCAGGGCGGCGAAAACCGGGACGCCTACCCTCGCACTGAGGGGCGGACCCGCAGGCGCTGGCGGAGCCTGCCATGTGCCCACTGGTGAGGCGGTGGCCACGGCGCCGCCCTCCGGACCTTGTGAGTCCGCTGGTTCGGGGGCGACCTTCGATCGCGCGAAAGCGCGTTCCTCGTAGCGGTCTTGTGAGGCCACGAGAAAAGTTATCGGCAATTCGGCGCCGTCCTTGAGGACATCACCTTCGCAACCTGGTCCTGAGCACCAGCGCCACCCATGTGACGGTACTGGCCCGGACCGCTCTGGAGGTGGCTTTCCCCTCTCGAGGCCGAGGCGGCGATAACATCGAACATATGTACGACGAAGCGGGCTGGGATGCTAATTTGGACGAGGCTCAACTGGCCGCGGTAGTCCATGGCGACGGTCCGCTCGTGATCGTTGCGGGTGCCGGCACCGGCAAGACGCGCACGCTCACGGCGCGCGTGGCACGACTCCTCGAGCGCGGGGTGCCACCGGAGAGGATCCTGCTGCTCACCTTCACACGGCGGGCGGCAGACGACATGCTCGCCCGGGCGGCCGCCCTGAGCGGTCACCGGGAATGGGGGAGACGGCTTCGCGGGGGCACGTTCCACGCCGTTGCGCACCAGTTCATCGCCGGATACGCGGAGGTGCTGGGGCTGCAACCGGGCTTCTCTCTTCTCGATCCAGCCGACGCCGCCGACGTGATGGATCTGCTGAGAGACGAGCAGGGCCTCGAGGCGACAGATGTCCGGGTGCCGCGCTCGGCCACGATGGTCGAGGTGTACTCGAGGTGTGTGAACACCCGGCACCGCCTCTCAGAGGTGCTGGCGACGGACTTTCCCTGGTGTGAGCCCCATGCCGAGGCCATTGCCGCCCTGTTCAAGGCCTACGTCGCCCGCAAGCGGGCAAAGGGTCAGGTCGATTTCGACGACCTGTTGCTCTTGTGGCGAGCGGCACTGGCCGACGATCGGCTCGGGCCCCGGATGATCGAGATGTTCGATCACGTGCTAGTCGACGAGTACCAGGACGTGAACGCCTTGCAGGTCGAGATCGTGCGTGCCCTTCGCCCCGACGGGCGCGGGCTGACGGTTGTGGGTGACGATGCGCAAGCCATCTACGGTTTCCGAGGCGCTGACGCGAGCTACTTGCACGACCTGGCGAGCTCGCTGCCGGGGGCGACGGTCATCGCGCTCGAGCGCAATTTCCGCTCCGTACAGCCGATCTTGCACCTGGCGAATCTCCTCCGGCCGTCGGAGGCGGGCCTTCGCCTGGTGCTTCAGGGAGAGAGACCAGGGGGTCGCCGCCCGGTCCTTGTTCGCTGCCATGACGCTCCGAGTGAGGCCCGTGCCGTCGTCGACGGCATCCTTGATGCCCATGAGGAGGGTATGCGGCTGTGTGACCAGGCCGTGCTCGTGCGCGCCGCTCATCACAGCGATCTCATCGAGCTCGAGCTCACCGCTCGCCGCGTCCCATACCGCAAGTACGGAGGCCTCCGCTTCGTGGAGGCCGCACACGTGAAGGACTTCGTTGCCGCGGTCCGCCTTCTCGACAACCCGGCGGATGATCTCGCGTGGTTCCGCCTCTTGCGCATGCACGACGGCATTGGCCCCGCACGGGGCCGCATGCTGCTCGGGCTTGTCGCGCCTCAGGCCGGCACGAGGGCGCACGAGTGGGCCGAGGCGGTGGCCGCGGCGCCGGCAAGATCGCGTGTCGCGCTCACCAAGACGCTGGAGGGCCTCGACGCCGCCCGCAGGCAGGTAGGCGTTCCCGGACGGGTGACGGCCATCTTCCGGCTCCTCCGCCCGCTCGTCCTCAGCCGCTACAGCGAAGGCCAGGCCAGGGTCGAGGACCTGGACCGCCTGTCCGCCGCGGCTTGTGCCATGGACGATCTGTCCGCATGGCTCGCCGAGATAACGCTTGATCCGCCGATGTCGACAGGAGACCGCGCCGGGCCGCCCCACCTCGACGAGGACTTTGTGGTCATATCCACGGTTCATTCCGCCAAAGGCCTCGAGTGGGCCTCGGTGCACCTCCCCCATCTCGTGGACGGCGCCTTCCCCTCGGACATGGCGCTCGGTTCGGAGGCCGGACTGGCTGAGGAACGAAGGCTTTTTTACGTCGCCACGACCCGGGCCCGGGACCGGCTCACGCTGTACACGCCCCTTCGCATGCAGTATCACCGCCGGGCCCGCAACGACCGGCACTGCCTCGCCCCGGCGAGCAGGTTCCTCGAAGACGGAGTGCTTTCGGTCCTCGACATCCAAGAGCAGACGCCACCTCGTCCGCCGGCAAGGGCCGCTGCGGCCGCGCACCGGCCCATCTCGGTCGATCTCGATCACCTGTGGCGCTGAGGGCAAGGCCACCGGGACCGGGATCCTCCCGGGCCGCTCAGGCATGGTTCCGGGCCTGTCTGGGATCCCGCTGCGCCGACACATGCGACGGCCGGCTTGGGGCAGAATTGGTCCATGAACGACGATCCAGCGGTCCCCGCGGTCCCCGACAATCCAGCCGCCGCCACCACCACCCCAGCCGTCTCCGAGAACCCAGCCGAAGGTGAGGAGGCAGGCACCGACTCGCGACCTCTCGTGCCGATCGAGATCTCCCAGCCGGGCGCGTACGAGGAAGAAGAGTTCATCGCGCAACCCGCCAAGCTGATGAGGATCGCGTCGATGGCCAAGCAGCTCCTCGAGGAGGTGCGAATGGCCCCACTCGACGAGGCGAGTCGCACGCGGATGAAGGAGATCTACGGCGAGTCGATTCGCCAGCTCGAGAGCACGCTGTCTCCCGAGCTCGCCCAGGAGCTCGATCGCCTCGCGATCCCCTTCGACGACGGCGCGCCCACCGATGCGGAGCTCCGGGTTGCCCAGGGCCAGCTGGTCGGGTGGCTCACGGGGCTCTTCCAGGGCATCCAGGCAACCCTTTTCGTCCAGCAGGCGGCCACCCAGCGCCAGCTGGAGCAGATGCGAGGCGTTGGGCCGTCCAAGGACTCGCAGGCCGCGATCGGAGACGGTGGTCGCACGCCTTACCTGTGAGCCGCCGGCCAGACAGCCCGTAGCATTCCATCGATGGTCCTGAGCTGGGATCGATCTCAAGTCTGGCCAGCTGCGGGCCGATGTTTAGAGTCGTGAGGGCGGAGAATGAGTAGTCCAATGGCGTCCGACCCTCAGTCCGAACCGCCGATCTCCAGGGTGGCGGCGGTCGACGACGCCATCGAGGCGTGGTCGGTCTTCGAGGAGTTCTTCGTCCTCTCCTACCGCGCGACCCAGATGCTCCCGGTCATCGTCACCGAGCTCGGCACCCGCGCCGCCGACATCCTGGGGACCCCGCCCGACACCGTCGCCGACGATCCCGGGGGCTTCGCCAGGCTGCTGCATCCGGACGACCGGGACCGGGTCCTCGCCGAGCACCGGGACGCCGCAGCCAGGGGCGAGCCGCTCGTGAGCGAGTACCGGATGGTCGGCCAGGACGGGACCGTGCTGTGGATATACGACGACGCAGTGCCGGTCGTGGACGCCGCGGGGAGGGCGACGCTTTACGGGCACTGCCTCGACGTCTCGCCGCGAGAAGAGACCGAGGCGCGCCCAGGTGACGCCGAGGAGCGTCTCCGCTCGACCGTCGCCAGCATCCCCGCCGCCGTCTACCGCTGCGCGTGTGACGCGATCGGCACGATCCAGTTCCTGAGCGGCCAGATTGAAGACCTCGTCGGGTACCCGGCGAGCGACTTCATCGAGAACAAGGTGCGCAGCTACGACTCGATCGTTCATCCCGACGACCTGCCCTACGTGGTCGCCGAGGTCAGCGATGCCCTCGAGCGAGGCTCCGGGTACTCGCTCGAGTACCGGGTGCTCCACCTGAACGGGGAGCAGCGATGGGTTGCCGAGCATGGGCGGCCGGTGTTCGGCCCTGACGGCAGGCCGGAATGGACGGCCGGCATCATCTTCGACGTCACGCGGCAGAAGGCGGCGAAGGGGTCGCGCGATCTCTTCGAACGCCAAATTCGCCGTCAGGTGCTGCACGACTGGCTGACCGGGCTCCCGAACCGGGTCCTTTTCCGCGAGAACCTCGCTCGTGCCATCTCCGAGGCGCCCGACAGCGACGCCGAGCTGGCCGTGCTCGTGATGAACCTGGACCGGTTCAAAGAAGTCAACGACACGCTCGGCCGTGAGACCGGCGACCGGTTGCTGCAAGAGGTCGGGCACCGGCTCAGGACCGTGCTGCGGGAGGGTGACTCAATAGCAAGGCTTGGCCGCGACGAGTTCGCCATCCTCGTGCCCGGGGCAGGCCGGCCCCAGGCGCTCGAGGTCGTGCATCGGGTCCGCGGGGCGATGGAGCCGACGATCGATCTCGAGGGACTGGCTCTGAATGTCGAGGTGAGCATCGGTATCGCCTGCTGGCCGCGCGACGGCCTCGACGCCGACTCTCTCCTCAGTTGCGCGGACACGGCCGTGTACGTCGCCAAGGACAGCAAGCTCGCCTACGCCTTCTACGACGCCTCGGTTGACGCGCGCGCCGCGACACGCCTTGCCTTGCTGGGTGAGCTGCGGCGGGCGATCGACGAGCACGAGCTCGTCTTGCACTACCAGCCGAAGGTCGCCGTGCGAGGTGGTCGGGTCGTCGGAGTCGAGGCTCTCGTGCGTTGGCAGGACCCCGTCCGGGGCCTCGTGATGCCGGAGGAGTTCATCCCTGTCGCGCGCGAGACGAGCCTCATCAGGGCGCTCACCCGCTCTGTCCTCGAGGAGGCGGCCCGGCAGTGGCGAGCCTGGGCGGAAGAGGGGCGCCACTTGCCGATCGCGGTCAACCTCTCCATTCGGGACCTGACCGATCCCGCCTTGCCCGGCGAGGTCGCGGCGCTGCTCGGCAAGTGGCGCATGCCCGCGGCGATGCTCAAGCTCGAGGTCACCGAGAGCGCCGTCTCGGCCGACCCTGCCAGGACCGAGGACGTGCTCGAGCGCCTCGGCGCCATGGGGCTGCGCCTCTCGCTCGACGATTTCGGGACCGGCTACTGCTCGCTGGCTGCTTTGCAGCGGCTGCCCATCGACGAGATCAAGATCGACAGGTCGTTCGTGTCGGCCGCGATCGCCCGCGAACAGGACGAGGCCATCGTCCGCTCGACGATCGAGCTCGCCCACAACCTCGGCCTGGAGGTGGTGGCCGAAGGAGTGGAAAAGCGCGCCGTCATGGAGCGCCTGGCGGAATTGGGCTGTGATCTCGCTCAGGGCTACTACCTGAGCAGGCCTGTGCCGCCGGAGGAGCTCACGATCTGGCTCGACAAGCACCCCGGTTCGGGAACGCCCGCAACGAAGAAACGTAAGTTTCGCGAGGAGCCTGTCAGCGAGAAGCTCGCCTCAGCCTGACGCCTCGATCGGCGCGGCCACGATCTCGTGGCCCTCGGCCGTCAGGCAGCGACCACTGGCGAGCTCGAAGCGCCATCCGTGCATGGCGCACTCGAGCACCCCGTTGCAGACCGTGCCGAAGCGCGAGAGGTCTGCTTTCAGGTGTGGGCAGCGGCGCTGAACCATGTAGTCGCCGAGCCTCACCAGGTCTTCGCTGCTCGACTTCTCGGCGTACCAACCCTCTACGTAGGAGATGCGCTCGGGGGAAAGGCACTTGAAGAAGGCGAAGACGTACTCGTTGTACTGACCCCGTCTCCTGGCGCGGAACCTCATCGAGAGGAACAGGCTGTTCACCCAGTCGATCTCGTGCTCAGCCACGAGTGCCTCGACAAGGCGCCGGTCGAGGCTGAACCGGTAGCGGCACGCCTCGCCGGCCCAGTCGCGCACTTCTCGCGCCTGGAAGTCGACGAGGATCTGCGTGTCGCCGAGGTCCAAGAGCACCGGGGCGCCGACACCCTCGCAGATGTGATCTGCCAGCGCCAGCAACGGCTCCCACCAGTCCCTGAGCGCCGCCAGCAGGTCACCCTCGTAGTGGGGCCGAGAAAGCCGCTCGTGTTCGAGGACCGGTCGTTGCCGGGCCGCGTAAGCCTCGAGGTAGGTGCGCTTGTCGGTGAAGATCGACTGCAGGTCGGCCTCCGCCAAGGCGTGGGAGATCCCGCAGCCCGTGGGGCCGATGGCGGCGGTGCTGCCCGGGGCCAGGAGCCGCCCGTTGTCGAGGCCGCCGTCGGCCAGGTAGGCAAGAAATACTCTCTGGTCCGGGAAGATGTTGTCGGGGCTGTTCGCGAAGTCGTTGTGCTCGAACAGGTCGTCGTCGAGGAAGCAGGGCGGTCCCGCCGTCGGGAAGACGTAACGGGCGCCGACGGCGTCGACGAAGCGACATGCCCGCTCCATCCCGTTCAGTCGCTTGCGTTTGGCGAACTCGGTCTTGTTCGCTTCCGGCAGGTCGTAGACCACGGGCCACCAGATGGCGCCGGAGAACTGCAGGAAGTGCCCGTCGTAGGCGCCAAAGGCGTTGAGCTGGGCAGGGTCCGGGGGTCGGGCGTCGTTCTGGTCGAGCACCCGCACCTCGCCGTCGTCGAGCGACAGGGCCGAGTCGCCGATGGGGCCGTCGCTCGGCGAGACCATGGCCGTGATCATCACCCGGAGACCGCCGAGCTCGATCGGCTCGCCGTTCCGTGTCTGGACAAACGAGCGGAAGCCGAGATCGCTCAAGGCCGAGCGCAGCTCGTCGGTGGGGAACTCCGGGAGAAGGACCGTCGTGGACTTAGGCACGCTCCGGGCGAGCAGCTCAGGATCGAAGTGGTCCCGATGCAGGTGCGAGACGTAGAGGAAATCGGGCTTGAACTCCTCGAAAGCGACGTCGCTGTTGTCCGGGAACACGAACCACGAGGCGAAGTAGGCCGGGGTGCGCCATGGGTCGCAGAGGACGCTTCCCATCGCCGTGTCCAGAAACAAGCCGGCGTGCCCGGTGGCCGTGATCCTCATCGTGGGGCGGCAGTTTAAGCGACCCGACCTGCGCCGAAGGCTTCAGGTTACGATCGGGCATGGTCGAGCATGCGGACGTGATCGTCCTCGGGATGGGCCCAGGTGGTGAGCACGTTGCCGGCCGGCTCGCGGAGGAGGGCCTCGACGTCGTGGGCATCGAGGGCCGGCTCCTCGGGGGTGAGTGCCCGTATTGGGGCTGTGTCCCTTCCAAGATGATGCTCCGCGCCGCGGACCTCCTCGCCGATGCGCGCCGGGTGCCCGGGATCGCCGGGACAGTGACGGTGAAGGCGGACTGGGCGCCGGTCGCCAAGCGGATCCGGACGGAGGCCACCGACGACTGGGACGATCGCGTGGCGGTCGAGCGCTTCGAGTCCAAAGGCGGCCGCTTCGTGAGAGGGTGGGGCCGCCTGGCCGGTCCGGGACGGGTCTCGGTGGGCGAGAGGGAGCTCGAGGCGACGCGCGGGATCGTGGTCAACACCGGGACCCAGCCCTGGGCGCCCCCGATCCCGGGACTCGGGGACGTGGCCTACTGGACCAACCGCGACGCCATCGAGGCGACCGAGGTGCCGTCGTCTCTCCTCGTTCTCGGGGGCGGGGCGATCGGGGTAGAGCTCGGGCAGGTCTTCGCCCGCTTCGGGAGCGCTGTCACCATCGTGGAGGCGGCCCCCAACCTGCTCCCGCTGGAGGAGCCCGAATCCGGCCAGCTGCTCAAAGAGGTGCTAGAGGCCGAGGGTCTGCGCATCGTGACCCGGGCCGAGGTGAGCTCCGTGCGCGACAGCGGTCCCGGGATCGCCGTGCAGCTCGCCACAGAGGAATGGCTGGAGGGGGCGCGGCTCCTCGTCGCCACCGGGCGCCGGGCCGATCTCGCATCGATCGGGGTGGGATCGGTCGGCCTCGACGAGACGGCGCGCTCGATCCGTGTCGACGGCATGTGCCGCGCCGCGCCGGGGCTCTGGGCCGTCGGCGACGTCACCGGTGAGGGCGCCTTCACCCACGTGTCGATGTACCAGGCCGAGATCGTGCTGGCCGACATCTTGGGCCTGCCCACCGCCCCCGCCGACTACCGGGCCCTTCCGCGGGTGACCTTCACCGATCCCGAGATCGGATCCGTGGGGCACAACGAGGCGACGGCACGGGCGGCCGGGATCAACGTGAGAACCGGGCACGCGGAGCTGCCTTCATCGGCTCGGGGATGGATCCAAAAAGTCGACAATGCTGGGTTCATAAAGCTGGTCGAGGATGCGGAGCGCGGTGTGCTCGTCGGGGCGACTTCGGCCGGGCCCTGCGGCGGCGAAGTGCTCTCGATGCTCACGCTCGCGGTCCATGCCTGCGTCCCGGTCGCAGCGCTCACCACGATGATCTACGCCTACCCGACTTTTCATCGCGCCGTTGAGGTCGCCCTCAGGGACCTTGCCTCCTGAGCGCTCGACCGCAAGGTCACAGAGCCGCTTCGGCGAGCCTGCGGAGAGGCGCCCACCGAGCCGCTCGGGTAGCCTGCGGGAGATGTCACATTCGGGAAGGGGACTCCGACTCGTCACCGAGCCGGCCCGGCATCCCTCGGCAGGAGGCCAGCGCGTGCTCGTCGTCGACCACCCGATCGTCGCCCACCGCCTGTCGTACTTGAGGGCCGTCGAGACCGACAACGCCACGTTTCGGACGGTAATGGGTGAGCTGTCTGCTGTCGTCGCCTACGAGGCTCTACGGGACCTTCGCACGGCCGAGCAGCGGGTGGATACTCCGATGGCGCGCGACGTCGTGTGCCAGCGGGTGAGCGAGATGGTGCTCCTGGTGCCGATACTGCGGGCGGGGCTTGGAATGATCCCCGCCATCCAAGAGATGCTCCCGTTGACAGAGGTCGCCCATGTCGGGTTGCGTCGCGACGAGGAGACCCTGGTCCCCACCGTCTACCTGGAGAGGCTTCCCCGCGATCTGTCCGGCCGGCGCGTGATCATCTGCGACCCGATGCTGGCGACGGGAGGATCGCTCGTGAAGGTCTGTGATCTCGTGAAGCAACGTGGTGCCACGGAGATCAACGCCCTGTGCGTGATCGCCTCGCGGCCGGGCCTTGACCACTTTTGCGCTCATCACCCGTCGGTAAAGGTGGCCTGCGTGGCGGTCGACGAGGAGCTGAACGAACAGGGCTTCATCGTGCCCGGCCTCGGCGACGCCGGCGACCGGCTCTTCGGGCCTCCCGCCTGATCTGGCACCCACCGTATCTGGCTCCCGCTTGATCTCCAGTTGCGCTTCTGCGCCGGACGGGCGAGCATCGCGATCATGGTCATAGCTGCAGGCACATATCACGCGACAGTCGGCTCCCAGGAGATCGACCTGCCGCTGATCCCGATCACCGACGAGCTGGCGATAGCGCTGCTGATCACGGTGGACCACGGTGTTCGATTCGTCGAGCGAGCGGCGACAGAGCTTGCTGAGCAGCTGGAGCCCTATGAGCCCGACCTCGTCGTCTCGGTGGCGACCATGGGCATCCCGCTCGCCATCGAGGTGACCAGGGCGCTGGGCCTCGACGACTATCTGATCTTGCAGAAGACGCCGAAACTGCACCTGCGCGATGCCATCGCCGAGCCGGTCAAGTCCATCACGACCGGTGCCCAGCAGCGCCTCTTGTTCGACGCCGCGAGAGTCGACGTCGTAAAGGGCAAGAGAGTGGCGCTCGTCGACGACGTCATATCGACGGGCGCCTCCATGCGGGCAGCACTCAACCTGCTCAACCGGGTCGGGGCGAAGCCTGTCGCCATCGGCACCCTTGTCACCGAGGCGTCCACCTGGCGCCGCGAGCTTGGCGACACGGTCGGTCTCGTGCACGCGCTCGGCGCCATCCCGGTGTTTCGCCGGAACGCGTCAGGGGTATTCATCGAGGACTGGGACGGCGGCGGCGAGCCCGATGGCTTGGCCCTTGCGGCCCTTGACGCGAGGGCGCCGTCGCTCGAGTAGCGCCATCGAGGTCGGAGCCTTCCTTGGAACATCGGGGGGGCGTCCGCTGTTGGAATGGAAAGGTCAAGGTAGACTCGCATCGGAGCTCCGGTGGCCCGGCAGTGCCCGCACCGCGATCTCGATCGCCTTTTTGCCCGGCCTTTCGCGCTCGTGGGACGGTAACGACTGACGAGGAGTGAGATGAGAATCGCGATCGTGGCGCCGCCGTGGGTAGCAGTTCCCCCGGTGGCCTACGGTGGCACCGAGCTGGTCCTCGACGGACTGGCTCGTGGCCTGGCGACCTCGGGCCACGACGTCTTGTTGTACACGACCGGCGACAGCACCTGCCCGGTCCCGAAGGCCTGGGTGTTCGAAAAGGCTTGTGGCATCGGCCCGAGCGGTGCTGTGACCGAGATGCACCATGTCATCCATGCCTACGAGGCCGTAAGCGGCTATGACATCGTGCACGACCACACCCTGGTCGGACCCGTGTACGCGGAGCGCTTCCCGAACCTGGCGGTGGTGACCACCAACCACGGGCCTTTCGACGGCGAGCTTCATGATTACTACCGGGCGATGGCCGATCGCGTCCCGATCATCGCCATCTCGCACCATCAGGCGTCCACCGCCGGTGACATCCCCGTCGCCGCGGTGATACATCACGGTCTCGACGTCGACAAGTACCCCTTCGGCGTCGGCCGCGGTGGCTACGCCCTCTTCCTTGGGCGAATGAGTCCCGACAAGGGCGTGGACACGGCCGTACGCGTCGCCCGCAAGGCGGGCGTGCCCCTCAAGATCGCGGGGAAGCTCAATGAGCAGCCCGAGTACGACTACTTCAACGAGCGCGTGCGCCCCCTTTTGGGTGGTGACGTCGAGTTCATCGGCGAGGTGGGCGACGCCGCCAAATTCGAGGCGCTCGGAGGGGCTCTCTGCCTGCTCAACCCCATGCAGTGGAACGAGCCTTTCGGCATGGTGATGATCGAGGCGCTGGCATCGGGCACGCCCGTCGTGGCAACGCCGCGGGGAGCGGCGCCAGAGCTCGTCGATGAAGGCGTCACCGGGTATCTCCGCAGCGGGGAGGAAGATCTCGCGGAGGTGCTGCGGCGCGTCGGCGAGCTCGAGCGGGCGCAGTGCCGGAAGGCGGCGGAGACCCGTTTCTCCCTGCAACCCATGGTGGCCGCCCATGTCGCCTTGTTCGAGCGTGTGCTGAGCGGCGAGCTCACACCGCCTCGGTTCGATCACCTGGTCGAGGAGAGCGCGGCCTGAGGCCCGCCTCGGGCAAGATCGGAAGCCAATGGAGTTCGGAATCACGCCCGACGGGCTGACATTGCATGTCGACGACGAGGTGCTCGTCTGTGACCGCCAAGCCACCATTCCGACTGGGACCGAGCGCGGCTACATCGTCAAGGACACGCGGCTCGTCTCGGGCTATCGCCTGCTGCTCGGCGGCTTGGCTCCCGTGTTGCTGAAGGGCGCCAGCACCGAGCCCTACTCGGCCCGCTTCGAGTTCACGAACCCGACCCTCGTCACCGCCTGGGGTCAGATCGAGGCGAGCGCGCTGCATCTGCGCATAGACCGCACCGTCGGCGGGGGGGTGCACGAGGACTACGAGGTCACCAATTACTCGCGGGCGGGGGTCGAGCTCGATCTCGAGGTGCACGTCGAGTGCGATTTCGCCGACGTGTTCGACCTGCGCGAGCTCGGCGTCCGCCGCCGGGGCATCATGCAGAGCACTTGGGACGAGAAGGAGGCCCTCCTCGTCACGACTTACCGCAACGGCGAATTCGTTCGGGCGCTCGAGCTGGCGGTCGAGCGGTGCGACTCGCCGGCCGAGTTCGCCAACGGATCGTTGATCTTCCGGCTCCAGGTCGCGCCCGGAGCCAGTTGGCATACCTGCCTCAAGTGGGTGCCGAGGTTGCCCGAGCGCCGCCGGCCCACCTCTTTGTGCCACGCCCTCGTCGACGACACCGAGACTCATGGAGCCGTCCATCACGACTGGGTCGCTCATGTCACCAAGATCGCGACCTCCGACCCGTTGCTGGACCTCACGATCTCGCGTTCGGTCGAGGACCTGTCCTCGTTGCGGATGGCGCCGAGCTCAGATGTCGGCACCGACGCGCCAGTTCGCGACAACGGTGACGCCTGGGTGCCGGCGGCAGGAGTGCCCTGGTTCGTGACCCTGTTCGGGCGCGACGCGCTCATCGTGTCACTGCAGACTCTCATGCTGTCCCCGCGCTTCGCGCTGGCGACGCTGCGGGCGCTCGCCGCCTTGCAGGCAAACGCGACCGATGACGAACGCGATATGCAGCCCGGCAAGATCGAGCACGAGATCCGCCACGGTGAGCTGGCCCAGCTCAGGCTGATCCCGCACACGCCTTATTACGGCACCCACGACGCCACCACCTTGTACGTGCTCACGGCCGCCGAGGCCTGGCGATGGCACGGGGACCGAGTCGCCCTCGACTCCGTCCGTACGAACGTCGAGCGGGCTCTCGAGTGGATCGACCGTTACGGCGACTCGGACGGCGACGGCCTTCAGGAGTACGCCACGCGCTCGCGCCACGGCTACTACAACCAGGGTTGGAAGGATGCCGAGGACGCCGTGCTCGATGCCAAGGGCGAAAAGGCGCCCCTGCCGATCGCGCTGTGCGAGCACCAGGGATACGTCGTCGCCGCAAAACGTGCCTGGGCCGACGTCCTCGAATCAGCCCTCTCGGACGAGAGCGGTGCGCGGCGGCTGCGCTCTGAGGCCGATCGGCTCGCCCAGATGATCGAGGAACGCTTCTGGTGGGAGGCCGAGGGCACTTACTACCTCGGTCTCGACGGGGACAAGCGCCCGATCGAGAGCGTCACCTCGAACCCGGCCCACCTCCTCTGGGCACGGGCCGTCGATCCCGGGCGGGCACACCAGGTCGGGCGACGAATGCTCGAGCCGGACATGTTCACCGGCTGGGGGATACGCACCCTGGCTTCGTCGCACACCGCCTTCAATCCCTTCGCCTACCACCTGGGGACGGTCTGGCCGCACGACAACGCCATCGCCGCGGCCGGTTTCCGGCACTACGGTCTCGACGACGAAGCCGTGCGCGTGGCCCAGGGCATCTTCGAGGCAGCCCAGTGTTTCGCCGACTACCGGCTGCCGGAGCTCTTCGCCGGGCTGGCTCGCGACAAGGGCGGCTTTCCCGTGCCTTACCTCGGTGCCAACGTCCCCCAGGCCTGGGCTTCGGGTGCCGTCGTGCATCTCGTCACCACCCTGCTAGGTCTCAGCGTCGACGCCACCGAGGCCAAGGTGACACTTGACCCGTTCCTGCCGAAGTGGCTGGCCGAGGTTCACCTCGAGAACCTTCGCGTCGGCGACGCCTCGGTCGACCTGAGGGTGACGAGGCAGGGCCGGAGACATCACGAGCTCGGCGTCAAGCAGCGCGTCGGTGAGCTCAAGGTGACGCTCGAGCCCGAGAGGCGGCCGGAGAAGACCTCCGTCTAGGCCTCACCGAGGCGCTCCCCAGCTCGCGCCCCGACAGGCGGCGGGCTGGCGACCAGGTGCCGGCTCCCGGCCCACACCCAGTTCATGCGCCCAGGTGCACGTGCCAGATCTTCTCGATCTCGTTCGTCGCCGCCTCGGCGACCATGTCACAGCCTCCTGGGGGGGCGATATGAACGCCGTCCGGGTCGCGGGCAAGCACGGTTTGACCTGAGCTGTTGGTGAGATAAGCGCTGTACTGACCCTCGGCGTTCGAGAACAGGGACCAGGTCGGCAGGAACTCGACGCCAGGGTGCCGCGCGGCTTGAGCCTCGTAGATCGCGTTGAGCGTCTGCATCGAGGCGCTGAACGCCGGGTTCGACATGATGGGCAGGCCGACCCAGACCATCTTCGCCCCTGCCTTCAAGGTCTCGCTCATCATGAGGGCGACGCGCTGGGAGTAGATCGTGTGCCACTGGGCAGTGCCGAAGACGACCGGCTCGTTGTTCACGTCGAAGTTCTGCGAGTCATTGCCCCCGATGAGGATCGTCACCACTTGCGGGTGGTACTCGGCAAGGTCCGCGGCGAGATGGGCGGGCCAGTCGTAGAAGTCGGGGCGGGCGAGCCCGCTGTCGCCGTAGGCCGCTCGCACGACACGTACCAGAGGGTCGGTGCCCAGCGTGTTGCCGAGCCCGATACCGAGATCCTCGCCGAGGGAGTCCCCGACATTGAGGATCGTGACGGGTTTGGCGGCGGTCGGTTGTGGCAAGGCCATCGTGGTCGTCGTGGTCGAGGTGGAGGAAGCGGACGTGCTCTTGGCCGGGGTTCCGACAGAAGCGCTCGAGGCGCCGCGGCCGGAGGCCTGACTTGCGCATCCCCCAAGGAGCAGAACGCTCAGGGCCACGACGGAGCCGAGGACGATCCGGGTCGAGAAGCTGGCTTTGTCCGACGGACCTTTCGGCATGTCGTGAAAGCTAATAGGTGCCGGCCGGCTCCGCGATCGCGGCCTGCCGCGGGAGTATGGAGCCATGACAGACGACTCGGCAGTCAACTTCAGCCCCGGCCTCCCCGAGACGGTGCTGCCTGCTCCACCTGACGAGTGGGCACGCGCCCTTACCGAGGCGAGCGCCGTGCCGGGCGCGGCGGGCGTCGAGGCGGTCAAGGCCGTCGCCCGCGCACACCCGCGTCACCTCGAGGCGTGGGCCATGCTGGCCGAGCTCGCCGATGACGACGTCGCCTCCTACGCCTATGCCCGCGTCGGATATCACCGGGGCCTCGACGCGCTGCGAGCCGCCGGTTGGCGCGGCTCGGGGTATGTGCGCTGGCGCCACGAGACCAACAGGGGCTTCCTCCGCTCGCTCGAGGCCCTGCGCCGAGCCGCCGAAGCGATCGGCGAGTCCGACGAGGAGGAGAGATGCGCACTCTTTCTTCACCAGCTCGACCCCGATCTGCCGCGCTGAGCAGCGTCGGCGAGGCGGTCCGGCAATCCGCCGGCTTCTCAGCCCTCGTCGAGCCGCCCGTGCAGGTAGTCGTCGTAAGCGGCCAGGTCCAGTAGCCCGTGACCCGAGTAGGAGAACAGGATCACCTTCTCCTGACCGGCCTCCTTGGCCGCCAGCGCCTGGTCGATCACGGCCCGGATGGCATGCGCCGTCTCCGGCGCCGGGATCGTCCCCTGGATCCGGGCGAACTGCACGGCCGCTTCGAAGACCTGGCCCTGGGGATAGGCGACTGCTCCCATCCTGCCGTTTTTCACCAGATTGCAGATGATCGGCGCGTCTCCGTGGTAGCGGAGGCCCCCGGCGTGGATCGACGGCGGGATGAACTCGTGGCCGAGTGTGTACATCGGCAGGAGAGGCGTCATCTTGGCGACGTCGGCGAAGTCGTACTCGAAGGTCCCCTTCGTCAGCGTCGGGCACGAGGACGGCTCGACGGCCAGTAGGCCGACTTCGGGCTCGGCTACGAAGGGAAGCGAGATACCGCCGAGGTTCGACCCGCCGCCGCACGAGCCGATCACGATGTCGGGGAGGTGCTCCCCGGCGAGGGCCAGCTGTTCCTTGGCCTCGAGTCCGATGACGGTCTGGTGCAAGAGGACGTGGTTGAGCACCGAGCCGAGCGAGTAGTGCGTGTCCTCGCGCGAGACCGCGTCGCGCACTGCGTCGGAGATGGCCGAGCCCAGAGATCCGGGGCTGTCCGGATCGTCGACAGGGGAGGGGACCACCGATCCGCCCCAGGTCTCCATCATGATCCGGCGGTAGGGCTTCTGGTTGTACGAGGCGCGGACCATGTACACCTTGCACTCGAGCCCGAACAACGCGCAGGCGTAGGCAAGGGCGCTTCCCCACTGGCCTGCGCCGGTCTCGGTCGCCAGTCTCGCGATTCCGGCCTGCTTGTTGTAGAACGCCTGGGGAACGGCGGTGTTCGGCTTGTGGGAGCCGGCGGGCGACACGGACTCATCCTTGTAGTAGATCCTCGCCGGCGTGCCGAGCGCCTTCTCGAGACGCTGGGCACGTATCAGCGGTGTCGGGCGCCACAGCCGGAGCACGTCGAGGACCTCTCCCGGGATGTCGACCCAAGGCTCGGAGGTGACCTCCTGGGCGATGAGCGCCATCGGGAAGAGCGGGGCAAGATCCTCAGGGCCGATCGGCTCGCGCGTACCCGGATGAAGATCGGGCTGGAGGGGCTCTGGCAGGTGCGGCACGACGTTGAACCACGCCTCGGGCATCTGTCCGGATGGAAGGTTCCAACGCATCGAAGAGTTTCCTTTCTGGGCCGGTCCGAGATGGGTGAGGCGACTGTACAGAAACAGGAGGGTTTCGCGCCGAGGTTCGGCACCAGCCGAGCATCGCCGGTGCCGAGGGAATGAAATCGCTGAGCTACCGTTATATTGAGGTATGCCTACTAATCGCCCGCCGTCCGAACGTGACGGCCCGTCGTCCGAGCGGCCCGAGGCGGCCAAGCGCACCGCGCCGAGCCCCGAAGACCCGGCTCAGCTCGCCGAGCTCCTCGTGCGCACCTCCCGGCGCCTGCAGCGCAGCTCGATGGCCGAGCTGGGCCCGATCGGGTTGACCGGAGCGCAAGCGCGGGTCATCCGGCACCTGGAGGCCGCGGGACACCCGGTGCGGATGGCCGACATCGCCGCCGCCCTCGAAGTCGTGCCGCGGACGGCGACCTCGGTCGTGGACGACCTCGAGGCGGCGCATCTGGTCGCGAGAGCGATCGATCCGCATGACCGCCGTTCGCTCCTGGTTTCTCTCACCGATGAAGGCGCCCTCCTGCTCGATCGGATCGCGCAGGCACGGCGGCGAACCGCCGAAGTTACCTTCGACAAGCTGTCGCCGGCGGAGCGCGCCGAGCTGATGTGGCTGCTCCGGGTCCTCTGCGGCCCCTGCGGTGAGCCACAAGGCCAGTGCGCCGCCAGCAGTCCACCGCCGAGCCACGAGCACGTGACAAGGGGGCGGTGAGGCGATGGGACCTGGAGGCCCTATGGGCCACGGTGCTATCGGGATGCGGTCGCTCATGAAAGACAGCTCGGTGACAAAAGAGAAGCTGCCACCGGGCACGCTGCGCAGGATTATGAGGTTCGCCGCCCCGTACCGGAAGACCCTCGGCGTGTTCCTCGGCGTGATCGTGGTCGACGCGCTCATCGGGGTCTGGAACCCGCTGATCTATCGCCAGATCATCGACGGGGGCATCGCCGAACACAACGTTCACCTGATCGTCCTGCTGGCGGTTCTCCTCGTGGGCCTCGCCCTCGCCGATGCCTTGTTGTCTCTGGCTCAGCGATACATCTCCTCGCGCGTCGGCGAGGGGCTGATCTACGACATGCGCGAGAAGGTCTTCGGTCACATCCAGGAAATGCCGCTGGCGTTCTTCTCGCGCACCCAGACCGGTGCCCTCATCTCCAGGTTGAACAACGACGTGCTCGGCGCCCAGCAGGCGTTCACCGACACCCTCTCGTCGATCGTCAGCAACATCGTCACTGTCATTCTCACAGTCACGGTGATGGCGTTCCTCTCGTGGCAGATCACTGTCGTCGCCCTGTTGCTGCTCCCGCTGTTCGTCTTCCCGGCGCGCCACATCGGCCGCAAGCTTCAGCAGCTGACCCGGGAGGCCTACAACCTCAACGCCCAGATGAACAACACGATGACGGAGCGTTTCAACGTCTCGGGCGCTCTGCTCGTCAAGCTGTTCGGCCGACCGGGCACAGAGCACGAGGAGTTCGCAGACCGCGCGGCTCGCGTGCGCGACATCGGGGTGCAGACGGCGATGTACGGCAGGGTCTTTTTCCTTTCGCTCATCCTCACCTCGTCGCTCGCGACGGCACTGGTCTACGGCTGGGGCGGCGTGCTTGCCGTGAACGGCAGTTTCAAGGTCGGCACGGTCGTGGCACTCGCCGCCTTGCTGACCCGCCTATACGGTCCTTTGACCGCCTTGTCGAACGTGAATGTCGACGTGATGACGGCGCTCGTCTCTTTCGACCGGGTCTTCGAGGTGCTCGATCTCCCTCCGCTGATCGCGGAGCGACCGAACGCGGTCGCCATAGCCCGTGGTCCTGTTGCGGTCGAATTCGACCACGTCGACTTCAGCTACCCGACAGCCGAGGAAGTGTCGCTCGCCTCGCTCGAGTCGGTCGCTGTCTTGGACCAGACGCCGTCGACCCAGGTCCTCCACGATGTGAGCTTCCGTGCCGAACCGGGCCAGCTCGTGGCGCTCGTGGGGCCGTCGGGGGCGGGGAAGACGACGATCAGCCATCTCGTCTCGCGCCTTTATGACGTGCGGAGCGGAGCGGTCCGCCTGAACGGCGTCGACGTGCGCGACGCGACCTTCGCATCGCTGCGGGATTCGATCGGGGTCGTGACCCAGGACGCCCACCTTTTTCACGAGACCATCCGGGCGAACCTGCTCTACGCAAAGCCCGACGCCACCGGGGGAGAGATCCACGACGCCCTCGCCGGCGCGCAGATCCTGTCCCTCATCGAGTCGTTGCCCGACGGGCTCGACACCGTCGTCGGCGATCGCGGTTACCGCCTGTCGGGCGGCGAGAAACAGCGCGTCGCCCTTGCTCGTCTTCTCCTCAAAGCGCCCGATGTTGTCGTCTTGGACGAGGCCACGGCGCATCTCGACTCGGAGTCCGAGGTGGCGGTGCAGCGGGCGCTGCAAAAAGCGCTCGAGGGCAGGACGTCGATCGTCATCGCGCACAGGCTCTCGACGGTTCGCGGTGCCGACCAGATCCTCGTGGTCGTCGACGGCCGGATCGTCGAGCGAGGGCGGCACGAGGAGTTGCTCGCCGCGGGTGGGGTGTACTCCGACCTGTACCGCACCCAGTTCGAGCACCAGGCGCTCGAGGAAGCCGCCGTGGCCGCGTCCTGACACCGAACTGAGGCCGGGAGAGGTCCGCGGCCTCGTGAGCTCCTTCTGGCAACCTGGGACCGATGGCGGAAACAGGCAAGAGGCGGGTTCAGGTCACCGGGACCGGCGCGGACGGGCCCCCTTCCTACCTGCGAGCGCTGCTGGCGTTCGAGCCACCCTGGCTGGCGGAGTTCGACAACCTTTCTCACGAGTGGCGGCGGCTCTTGTGCGAGGGCCTGGGAACCTTGTCCCTCACCCTTGCCGGGGCCGGACCCACGGTGGTCAACACGTTCATTCCCGGCTCTGTGCCGCACGCCCTGGCGGTGGCGTCTCCCGGGCTCATGGTCATGGCGATCATCTTGTCCCTGGGCGCGATCTCCGGGGCGCACCTGAATCCCGTCGTCAGCATCGCCTTCGCGCTCCGAAAGGAGTTCCCGTGGCGACGTGTGCCGGGCTACGTCCTCGCCCAGCTCGCCGGCGCCACCCTCGCCTGCCTTCTCCTGAGGGCACTGTTCGGGCGCTTGGCGCTCCTCGGGGCGACGTTGCCGGGACCTCGGGTCTCGGATCCCAAGGCGTTCTTGTTGGAGGCGATCCTCACCGTTGGCCTCGTGACCGTCATCCTCGGCACGGCATCGGGGGCGCAACAGGTCGGACCACTCTCGGCACTGGCCGTCGGCGGGTACATCACCGTCGCCGGCATCTGGGGCAGCCCGGTCACCGGTGCGTCGATGAACCCGGCGAGGACCTTCGGGCCCGACGCCGTGCTCGGGATGTTCAACCATTACTGGGTGTACTCGGCGGGACCCCTCGTCGGGGCGGCCGTGGCCGTGCTCCTGGCGCTCGTTTTCCGCGGCCCCGGTGCCGACCCGAAGGCGGCGGCCTCTGCGCAAGGGACGTTGGAGGAGCTGATGAGACGCGTGCGTCAGGCCGAGGACGCCGAGATCGACCAGAAAGGCCCGACCGACCAGACCGACCCGACCGACCAGAACGGCCCGACCGACCAGACCGATCAGAACGGCCAGAAAGGGGAAACCACGTGACTGCGAAAGAGCACTGGAAGCCGGAACCGGACGACCACGACTATCCGGCCGCCGCGAGCTATCTCTCACTGGTTCTGCCACAAGATGCAGTCGATCACCTTGTCGAGGAGCTGCGTTCAGCGGAGCTCGGCCACTGGAAGGCCAAAGATCTCCTTCGCGCGAGCCGCCTGCCCCAGCTGCCCAAGGAGAACCCACATGTTGCCAATGATCTTGGGAAGATCTCCAGGGACGAGAAACTGTCGCCGGTTCTCCTCGTCCAGGGCGATCTGAGCAGGCAGGCACCATTGGAGATCGCCGACGGTTATCACCGCATCTGCGCGAGTTACTACATCGACGAGGATGCCGACATCCCGTGCTGTATGGCCACGCGCCCGGCGAGCAAGCTCTGATGCGCGCGATGCCCACTTGATTGCTGACCGGCTCTGCCGTATAACGCCAACTGTGAGCCCCGCGCCTCGCGAACCCGCGCGGTCGGCGGCTGAACTGAGGGTGGTTCGCCGCGACCGGGTGACACTCACCCAGTCATGCGCCGAGGCGCTCGAGGAGGCGATCGAGCTCGGCGTGTACCGACCCGGTGGTCGCCTGCCCTCGGAGGCAGAGCTTGCGGAGCAGCTGGCGGTCTCCCGTCCGACCCTGCGCGAGGCTTTACGGCTGCTGGAGGAACGCGGGACGATCCGGTGCCATCACGGGCGAGGCACGTTCGTCTGTGAGCGCCCCCTCCACGAGGCGCTCAACCGTAACTTCGGCATCACGAGCATGATCCGTGCAGCCGGCTGCGAGCCCTCCACCCGGCACGGCCGTGTCGTCCCCATCGCGGCCGATGCGGAGCTCGCCGAACGGCTCGGTCTCACATCCGGAGATCCTCTGTGGCGGATCGAACGCCTCAGGCTGGCAGACGATCGCCCGATCGTCTTCTCGATCGACTCGCTTCCCGGTTACCTGGTTGCCCCGGCGGACCTGGACGATCTCGTGTCCGGGAAGGAGCAGTCTCTTTACCATCTGCTTCACGAGCGGCGGGGGGTGGCGGTCCACCGCGGCGAAGCAGAGCTTCTTCCCTACAGAGCGAGCGCGGAGTTGCGGGGTCTCCTGCAGGTCAAGTCGGGGACGGCGCTTTTGTGCATGAGACAGGTCGACTTCGACCAGCATGGAAGTGCCATCGTGTACTCGGTCGACTATCACGTCCCCGACTGGGCCCCTTTCAAGCTTGAACGGGCGGGCCCAGGGAGCGCGACCAGCGAGATCTAGCACCAAATCGTCCCCGCAGTCCCCTCGAGTCTCCGGAACCCGGTGAAAGTGGCCCTTCCATGACAGGTGCGTTCGAGCCCGAGCTGCCCGGAGGTTCGCCGTGAGCAGTCGTGATGCCCGATCGCTGACGGCGCCCCGCCGTACTTACCCGGGGTACGTATTCGACCTCGACGGCACGGTGTATCTCGGTGACTCCTTGCTTCCGCACGCGGCCGAGACGATCGGAGAGCTTCACCACAGGGGCTCGCGTGTCGTCTATGTGACCAACAAACCGCTCGAGACGGCAGCGGACTACGCGAACAAGCTGACGCGCCTGGGAGTGCCGACGGCTCGCGCGGATGTCGTGACGTCGGTGGACGCGCTCGTTGACTACCTCGGGCGCGAGCATCCGCGAGCGACCCTGCTCGCGGTGGCCGAGCAGTCGGCCGTCGACGAGCTGTCCGCGGCGGGTTTCACGCTAACCACCACACCCTCGCAGGCCCAGGTCGTGGTCGTCTCCTTCGATCGCACCTTCAATTACGAGAAACTGAACGCGGCCTTCCAAGCCGTGCGTTACGGCGGTGCGGCGATCGTCGCCACCAACCCGGACCCTTACTGCCCTACGCCCGAAGGAGGTATACCCGATTGCGCCGCCATGCTGGCGGCGGTCGAGGCCTGCTCGGGTGCCCGCGCGGAGGCCGTGGTGGGCAAGCCAAGCGTGCACATGGCGCGGGCACTGCTCGCTCGGCTCGGGATGCCGGCGCAGGACGTCGCTGTCGTCGGGGATCGCCTTCTTACAGACATGGCCATGGCCCGCTCACTCGGCATGACCGGCATTCTGGTGTTGACCGGGGCGACCAGTGCCGACGACGTTTTCGGCGCTCCCGTTCAGCCCGACTACTTGATCGAGTCGCTCAGCGACCTTCTGCCCGGGGGCTTCTCTACGGCTTAGCCCCGCCTTCCCGTCACCTCCGCTTCGAGCCTGCCTTAACGTGAGAGCAGAGATGCGTGGCTTCGCCTGAGCAAGCGTCGTCTGGACAGTTCGCGCCCGCGTGGTGCAAGTGTGGAGGTTGAGGATCTGATGGCGTTGGATGGGGAGGGTCGTCTCGGACCTGAGGTGCGGGCGCGGGCTTTGGAACGCTGCGCGTCCGAGACGTTCGACGTCCTCGTCGTGGGCGGGGGCGTGACCGGCTGTGGTGTCGCACTGGATGCCGCCAGCCGCGGCCTGTCGGTCGCCCTGCTCGAGAAACGTGACTTCGCGGCCGGCACTTCGAGCCGTTCCAGCAAGTTGATCCACGGCGGGCTGCGCTACCTCGAGAACTTCGACGTCGAGCTCGTGCGAGAGGCGCTGCACGAGCGCAGCTTGCTGGTCGAGAAGATCGCGCCGCACCTGGTCCATCCGACGCCTTTCCTCTTCCCGCTCAAGCACAGGGCTTGGGACCGTTTCTACATGGGCGCAGGTCTCTTCCTCTACGACGCGCTCGCCGGCTTGCACCCGGCCATGCCGCGCCACCGGCACCTGACGCGCCGTTCGTGCCTGCAGGCGGTGCCCGCCCTGCGACCCGACTCGCTGACCGGCGGTATCCGTTACTTCGATGCCCAGGTCGACGACGCTCGTTTCTCACTCGTGCTGGCGCGAACGGCTGCAGCTCAAGGAGCGCTGTGCGTCTCGGCCGCCGGCGTGGTCGACTTCCTTCACGAAGCCGGGCGCGTCGCCGGGGTGCGGGCCCAGGATCTCGAGTCCGGTGGCGAGCTCGAGGTGCGCGCGAGCACCGTGATCAACGCCACGGGCGTGTGGACCACCGAGACGGAGCGCCTGGCCGGTGTCGCGGACCCGATGATCGTCCGGCCGTCCAAGGGCGTCCACCTCGTCGTGCCCAGGGACAGGATCGACTCGCAGTACGCGCTGATCCTGAGGACGGAGAAGAGCGTCCTTTTCGTGCTGCCCTGGGAGGACCGCTGGATCATCGGCACCACTGACACCGATTGGAACTACGGGCTCGATCATCCCGCGGCAACTCATGCCGACATCGAGTACCTGCTAGAGCACGTCAACGAGGTGCTGAACGACCCGCTTGGCTTCGACGACGTCATCGCCGTCTACGTCGGCCTGCGCCCGCTGCTCGGCGGCACGGCCGAAGAGACCGCGAAGCTGTCCCGCAAGCACGCCGTGCGCCGCAGCGCTCCCGGGTTGGTGAGCGTCGCCGGCGGCAAGTACACGACCTACCGGCTCATGGCACGCGACGCCGTCGACCTGGTAGCTCGCGACCTTCGCTTCGCGGTCGGTCCCAGCCGCACCGCGGAGGTCCCGCTCCTGGGCGCCGTCGGTCTGCCCGGCGCCGAGCTCCGGCTGAGGAGCCATCCGGGTGCCGCCGATCTCGGGTCCGGCCAGCTGCACCACCTCGTTGTCCGTTACGGCGCGCTGGCCTCCGAGGTGCTCGACCTGGTTGCTCTCGACCCCCACCTGGCGGCCCCTCTCGAGGGAGCCGATCGTTATCTGGCTGCCGAGGTCCGCTACGCGGTCGCGCATGAGGGCGCGCTCCACGTCGACGACGTGCTCACGCGCCGGACGCACATCGCCTTCGAGGCTCCCGACCGCGGGCAGCTGGCGGCCGACGGCGTCGCCCGGCTGATGGCGCCCGTGCTGGGCTGGGACCAAGCCACGGTCGCTCGCGAGATCGCCCACTACAGGGCGCGGCTCGAGGCCGAGGCCGCGGCGCAGGCGCTGCTCACTGACGCCGCGTCCGACTCGGCCAGGGCCGAGGTGCGCGACCCGCGGCTCGAGCAGTTCGGCAGCCGTTGAGAGACTCGGCCGGCGTGCGCTCGGGCAAGGTGACGGGCCGGTCGTGGTGTCCGATAGTGCCATGAGCGAGCCCCGAGTCGTCTGGATAAACGGAACTCTCGAGCCGGCGGAAAAGGCTTTGCTCACCGTCACAGACCGCAGCTTTCAGCTCGGGGACGGGGTCTTCGAGACGCTGCGCGTGGTCGGTGGAGGAGTGCTCGAGCTTTCGGTTCATGTGAACCGGCTGAAGGCCTCGGCCGCGGTGCTCGCGATCGCCCTCCCGGATGATCTCGAGAGATGCCTTGCCCAGGCCATAGCGATGGTATGTGCCGCCAACGGGCTGCACAGCGCCGGCTCGCAGGTCGCGGTCCGGGTCACCGCCAGCCGGGGGCCCGTCGATGGGCGCGCCCTGCTCCCGCCCGATGAAGTCACGGCGAACCTGGTCGTGCAGGCCTGGCCCGTCGACCCGCCGCCGGCGGAGCTGCTCAAAAGAGGTCTCCGGCTGGACATCTCCGAAGTGCGGCGCGACCCGGCCGATCCGCTGGCCAGGGTGAAGACGACGAGCCGGGCCGAGCTCGTCTACGCCCGGCTCGAGGCCCACCGGCACGGTGCAGACGAGGCCCTGTTGCTGACGACAGACGGGTACCTGGCAGAGGCGACCTCGGCCAGCCTCTTTCTGGTCGAGGGAATGGGGCTCGCGACGCCGTCGCTCGACTGCGGCATCCTCGTCAGCACGACGCGGGAGTGGGTCATCTCCGCGGGCGCCCCCCGGCTCGGGCTCGCGGTTCGCCAGGAGCGGCTGACCCCCGGAGATCTCTTCGCCGCCGACGAGGCCTTCCTTGCCAGCTCGGTGGCCGGCATAGTCCCCGTGACCGTCGCCGAGGGCCGGCCCGTCGGTGCCGGCGTGCCAGGGGCGTGGACTTTGCGCCTGCGGGCGCTTCGCGAGGACGTGGCTTCGGGCACGTCCTAAGTAGAGGGCGCGTCCCGAGGTCTCTCCCCGACATCGGGGGCCGCACCGTGTGGTGCGCGTGTAACGGGAGCCCACCGGGCGAGACTGTTGAGCATGTTCCGATCTCGAGGATCCAAGACAGCCACGACCGAGGAGGCGCCACGAGAGGTTGCGCTCTCCGAGGACGAGTGGCGAAGCCGACTGACTCCTGAGCAGTACCGTGTCCTGCGCAAGGCTGGGACCGAGCCCGCTTTCAGCGGAAAGTACCTCGAGTGCCATCTCGACGGCACCTATTGCTGCGCGGGTTGCGGCGCCAGGCTCTTCTCCTCCGATGCCAAGTTCGACTCCGGATCGGGTTGGCCGAGCTTCGCCGAGCCCACCCTGGCCAGCGCGGTCGAGCTTCACCGCGACAGGTCTTTTGGGATGGAGCGGACCGAGGTCCTCTGCCGCTCCTGCGGATCGCACCTGGGGCACGTCTTCGACGACGGCCCGCGTCCGACAGGCCAGCGCTACTGCATCAATTCGTTGTCGCTCAGGATCGATACCGGGCAATCATGAGCTGGTTCAAGAGCAAGTCGCAGATGGTCGCGCCGGACCAGGCGCTTCCGGGGAGGGAGGCAGCGATGGTCGTTCCTAAGCGCCACCTCGTGCTCGGGACGCCTCTGCGCCCGCCGTCCAGGGACGGGTTCGAGCGGGCGATATTCGCCATGGGCTGCTTTTGGGGCGCCGAGCGCAAGTTCTGGGCCCTGGACGGCGTGTACACGACCGCAGTCGGCTACAGCGGTGGCTACACGCCGAACCCGACCTACGAGGAGGTCTGCTCGGGCAGGACCGGCCACGCCGAAGCGGTGCTCGTGGTCTTCGATGGGGCGAAGACCTCCTACGAGAGGCTGCTCTCGATCTTCTGGGAGAGCCACGACCCGACCCAGGGCATGCGTCAAGGAAACGATGCCGGTACTCAGTACCGATCCGCGATCTACACGACGACACCCGCCCAGCAGCTGGCTGCACAACAGTCGCGCGCCGAGTACCAGCTGGCGCTCGACGCGGCGGGCTACGGACAGATCACGACCGAGATCCAGCCGGCTGGGCCCTTCTATTACGCCGAGGACTATCACCAGCAGTACCTGGAGCGGAACCCGAACGGTTACTGCGGCCTCGGCGGCACCGGAATCTCCTGCCCGGTCGGTCTGGCCCCGAGGGAGGGCTGACCCGACACCGAGACCACGACCCAGCACGTTGCGCCTTGGTAACTGGTGGTTCCTCAGACACGACAAGCCCGCCGAAGCTACGCTCCGGGGTCGAGCAATGACCTCACAGCGCCGTGGATCTCAGATGACCCACGTCGCGCTGTGCAACCAAGGGGGAGGACCACATGGCAGCTACCTACGAAGACGCCGCCCTCATCATGCAGCTTGTCCGATGGGGAACGGAGATGAACCTCGACGAGGCCGGCCGAGCGATCTTCGCGGACGATTTCGACGCCGAACTAGCTTCGACCGACGATCCGTCAGTGAGCTGCGTCCTGGCATTCGGCGAGACCTTGAGCACCTTGGTCAAGCACCAGATCCTCGACAAGGACTTGGCGCTGGACCTGTGGTCGGTCCACGGCACCTGGGCCCGGGTCGGGCCGGCAGCGCAGCGAGCCCGGCAGCGACACGGTGAGCCGAGGCTCTACGAGAACTACGAGGCGCTGGCCTTGAGCACCCGCTAATAGGGGCCTTTTCGCCCGGTCTGTGGCCGGTGGGGCCACTTTGCGAACTTTCGGCCCAACTGTCACATCCGGACCTCGAGCAACTCCAGGCTCGGGGACCGGATGGTGACCACCCGGGCGCAGGCGGGGCAGATGAAGAGATGACCCACGACCGCGTCCTCGGCAGGCCCGAGGTACCCACAGGGACACGTGAGGCTGGACGAAGCGGTCTCGATCTCGAGGACGGCGCCCTCTAGAGGTGTCGCCGCGGTCATCATCGTGAAGGCTTGCTGCAACTCTGCGTCCATGTCGGGCAAGAAGCAGCGCACCCGGACCACCGAGATCTGCTCACCGCCGGCGCGCCGGCAGCACTCCTCGACGAGCTCGGCGACGAGCGACAGCTCATGCACTTGGTTGCCGGTGTCGTTCGATCGCGCCGAGCACCGCATCGACGAGCGCGGGCATGGCGGCGCCGACGGGAGCAGACAGTTCAGTTCCCGGGTCGAGGTCGGCGACGCGGATGCTCACCTGCACCGCCGGGGGTGAGTGCCCGAACAAACTGGCGGAAAGCTCGAGAAGTCGGGCCGCATCGACATGATGAGAGAACACCGAGTCGGACTTCGACCCCGCCGACAGGGAGCGGGTCGACACCGAACCTGCGGTCCCGGGCTCTTCTGAGGCATCGACGAGCACGACAAGGCTGGCGCGGCTCACGTCTTCAGCCAGCTCCGGGGTCAGCTGGTGGCAGGCCAGCACCCGGGCCCCGGCCGCGCGAGGGTCCTCGGCCAGCAATTCCGCCGCCCGCCAGCCCGCCCCGTCATCTCCGCGCAGCGGGTTCCCGTAGCCGATGACGAGAACGTCGTTGGCGAGGCTCACCTAGCCAGCTCGTCGAGGACCCGCCCGTCCGCGCCGAGCAGCTGCACCTTGAGCGGCATCTCGCCAATGGCGTGGGTCGAGCAGCTCAAGCACGGGTCGAAACAGCGGATGACCGCTTCGACGCGGTTGAGCATGCCCTCGGGGATCTGGGTCCCGCGGACGTACTTGCGGGCGACTTCGAGCACGCCGCGGTTCATGGCCATGTTGTTGTGCCCGGTGGCGATGATGAGATTGGCCCACTGGACAGATCCGTTCTCGTCGACGCGGTAGTGGTGCAGGAGGGTGCCTCGGGGCGCCTCCGACACGCCGACGCCTTCGGGGCGGTTGGGCTCGGCCACCGCTCTCACGCGGTCGTCCAGAATCCCCGGGTCGGAGAGGTTCTCGGCGATCGAGTGGATGCAGTGGAGGATCTCGATCAGCCGGGCGTGGTGATAGTAAAACGAGCTGGCGGGGTAACGGCCCAGCCGGTCGCGATACAGCTGGAGCTCGTCGTCGGCTTCGGGAGTGCCGAGACGGTCGACGACGTTCAACCGTGCCAGGGGTCCGACCCGGTAGAGCCCGTCCGGGTAGCCGAATTCCTTCCAGTAGGTCGACTTCAAGTACGACCACGGTTCGACGGACTCGCCGAGGTACTCCCAATACGGCCTCGGGTCACGGTGATCTGCCAGGAGTCTCCCGTTGCCGTCGACCACTCGCATGTCCCCATCGGAGTAGCCGATGTTGCCGTTCTCGTGCACGAGGCCCATGTACAAGGTCGGGAAATTGGCGAACGCAGACGCCTCGTCGACCCAGCGTGCCACATTGGCCTTGTACCAGCCGAGCGTCCTGCGGATCCGCTCCAGGGCATCGGGGACTCCGGCCAGGATCTCGTCGCGCTGCTCGGCCGCTAGCGGGCGGCTGACTCCTCCAGGCACGATCCATCCTGGGTGGACGCGCTTGCCGCCCAGCCGTTCGATGATCTGCTGGCCGAACTTCCGCATCGCCACGCCGTCGAGCGCAAGTTGCGGCGCGGCCTCGGCGACGCCGAAGAAGTTGCGTCCGGCGGCGTCGGCGTCAAAGCCCAAGAGCAGGTCGGGCGACGACAGGTGGAAGAAACTGAGGGCGTGCGACTGCACGATCTGGGCCAGGTTCATCACCCGGCGCAGCCTCACCGCAACAGGAGGGATCGAGACGGCCATGACCTCTTCGCATGCCTTGGCCGATGCGATCAGGTGGCTGACCGGGCAGATACCGCAGATGCGCGCCATGAGGGACGGCATCTCGTGGAACGGGCGCCCTTGGCAGATCCTCTCGAAGCCCCGGAACTGTGTGACATGAAAGTGGGCATCGACCACTTGCCCTTGCTCGTCGAGTTGGATGCTGATCCGGGAGTGGCCTTCGATCCTTGTCACAGGGTCGATAATGATCTCCGACATTGTCTCTCCGAGCTCAGGTGCCAAAACGCGACATGGTGGCGGTATCGGGAATCCTACCGGCGAGCAGTTCATCGACTACCCAGAAGATCTGGTCCGCCGACGGCGGGCAACCCGGTAGGAACACGTCTACATCGACGATCTTGTGCACAGGACGCGACTCCGCCAGCAACGCCGGCACGAGGGGCCCTGGCAGCTGCGGATTAATGGTGACATTCTCTATGTAGGCACGCTGCAGGAGCGGGGCGGGGCCATAAGGGTTCCGGAGACCGGGGACATTCGAGGTCACCGCGCAGTCGCCGAGGGACACGAGGATGCGGGTGCGAGATCGGACCATCTTGATCTTTTCCAGGTCGTCCTCATTGCTTACCGCACCCTCGACAAGCGTCACGTCGACATTGCGAGGGAACTCCTTGATGTCCACGAGTGGGCTGTAAACGAGGTTGGCTCTGCCCGCGATGTCGAGCAGGCGCCCGTCCATGTCGAGAAACGACATGTGGCAACCGGAGCAGCCGTCCAACCACACAGTCGCCAGGCTCGCCTTTGTCATTTGGACTCCTGCTCCAGCTCCCTGAGGTAGGGAATGAATCTCCTCCTGGGTTTGGCTTCGGCTACGGAACGGCCCTTCTCGAACAGGGCACCGGTCGGGCACACCTGGACGCACTTTCCGCAGCTGGTGCAGGTAGTCGACTCGCCCCAGGGCGTTCCCATGTCGGTAATGACGCGGCAGCCGGTGCCACGGTCGAAGATGTCCCATGTATGGGCACCCTCGATCTCATCACATATCCTGACGCAACGGGTGCAAAGGATGCAGCGATTGTGGTCGATGACGAAGCGCTCGTGGCTGGCATCTACCTCAACTATCGGCTCAAGCGGTGGCAGGTCAAAATGAGTCAAGCCGAGCTGTTTGGCCAGGCGTTGCAGCTCGCAGTGGTTGTTCGCCACGCACACCGAGCAGACGTGGTTGCGCTCCATGAAGAGCATCTCTATGGTTGTCCGACGGTACTCGTGCAACCTCGGCGAGTTAGTTATGACCGACATGCCCTCCTGGACCGTGGTGACGCAAGCGGCGAGGAGCTTGTTGGACCCGGCGACCTCGACCACGCAAAGCCGGCAGGCACCGACGTCGGAGATGCCATCGAGGTGGCAAAGGGTGGGTATGGGGATGGAATTCTCCCGCGCGACCTCCAGGATCGTCTGATCGTCGTTACCGGCCACGTCCAGGCCGTCGATGACGAGGGTCCTTACGCTCACGAGGTCACCGCCGATGTCATCGGGCACACTCCTGCCGGGCAGATGCGGTCTTCGATATGGGAGACGTACTCGTCCCGGAAGTAGCGAAGCGTGCTGAAGATGGGGTTGGGCGCACTTTGGCCCAGCCCGCACAGGCTCGTGCTTTTCACCATGTCGGCCAGGTGCTCCAAGGTGACCAGGTCCTTCGGCTCCGCCACGCCCCTGGTGATCCTGTCGAGCAGGTCGTACAGCTGGACCGTGCCCACCCGGCAGGGGATGCATTTCCCGCACGACTCGTCCCGGCAGAAGTCCATGAAGTACTTGGCGACATCGACCATGCAAGAGGTCTCGTCCATGACGATCATGCCGCCGGAGCCCATGATGGAGCCGGCCTGGGCGAGGGACTCGTAGTCGACTGACATGTCCAGGTCCTCGGCGGGAATGCAGCCGCCCGACGGCCCGCCGGTCTGCACGGCTTTGAACTTGGCCCCGCCGATGATGCCGCCCCCGATGTCGAAGACGATGTCTCGCAAGGTGACACCCATCGGCACTTCGATGAGGCCGGTGTTGACGACTCGGCCGGCGAGAGCGAACACCTTTGTGCCGGCGCTCTTAGGCGTCCCGATGGCCCTGTACCAGGTTGCGCCATTGCGGAGAATGGCCGGGACGCTCGCCAGGGTCTCGACGTTGTTGATCAGGGTCGGCCGTCCCCACAGGCCGGACTGGGCGGGGAAGGGCGGGCGTGGTCTCGGGGTGCCGCGACGACCTTCCACCGAAGCGATGAGGGCAGTTTCCTCGCCACAGACAAAGGCGCCCGCGCCGATGCGGATGTCGACGTCGAACGCGAAGGCGGTCTCCGCGATGCTGGCACCGAGCATCCCGGCGCGCTCGGCCTGGCGTATGGCGAGTCGCAGCCTCTTGACCGCGAGCGGGTACTCGGCCCGGACGTAGATGTAGCCGTGGTTGGCGCCGACGGCGTACCCGGCGATGGCCATGCCCTCGAGGACCTGCTGGGGGACGCTCTCGAGGACGCTGCGGTCCATGAAGGCGCCGGGGTCGCCCTCGTCAGCGTTGCAAATCACGTACTTTCCCTCAGTGCTGGAGGCCTTGGCCACGGTCCTCCACTTGAGACCGGTCGGATAGCCCGCCCCGCCCCTGCCTCTCAGGCCGCTGTGGACGATCTCTTCGAGGACCTCGTAGGGCCTCATCGTCGTGACTGCCTGCGTCAGTGCGGCGTAGCCTTCGTGGGCGACGTAGTCGTCAAGGTCCTCCGGGTCCACGAGCCCGGAGTTTGCCAGGACGATCCGGACTTGGCGGGCGAAGAACGGGTCGTCGGCGGTCGAGCGTCCGCCCTCTCCGCCTGCCAGGGCGTCGATGACGCGGTCCACGGATGCCGGCGAGGTCGGGTCGACAGCCTCGAACAGCCTTCCCTGCTCGGGTATCTCGACAAGAGGGCCGGCGGTACACAGGCGCAGGCAGCCCACGCGCTTGATCGCGACGTCGGTCAGGCCCCGCTCTGTGGCCCGCTCGCGCAGGGCATCGAGCACCTTCTCCGCGTCGAGGGACATGCAGCCGGCGGCTTCACAGACATTGGCGCAGGCCCGGATGGGACCGGATTGCACGTTCAGCGGTTCCTCAGCTTCGGCGAGGTCTGTCATGGCCGTAGTCCTTCGAGGAGGAGGTCGAGGCCTTCGGGGGTGACCCTGCCGTGGACGGCGCCATCGACCACGACTGCCGGGGCCATGCTGCAGGCGCCGAGGCAACGGGCGTTCAACAACGAGACAAGGCCGTCGTGGCTCGTCTCGCCGGGCTTTATGTCCAGGCGGTCATGAACCCGGCTCAGGAGAGCCGATGCATGATTGATGTAGCACGCTGTCCCCGTGCACACGATGACGGTGTGCTCGCCCTGAGGCTTGAGCATGAAGAGCGAGTAGAACGTCGCCACGCCGTACACGCGGCTCGGAGGCACGCCAAGAGCGTTGCCGACATACGCCAGCACGTCGGGCTCCAGGTAACCGAACGCCTCTTGGACTGCGTGCAGGACTTCGATGAGCGAGTCCGGCGAGTTTCCCCGCCGGCGTATCCGCGCGTCGATCATCTTCCATTTCTTGTCGTCCGCTGTCGTCGCAGCAGTCACGGCGGTGGACATTGGGCCCTCCAAGAGCTCGTAAGCTCAGACTAGCTGGCCTCTCCAAACCCGGTCCAACTCGGTCCTGACGCCGCGTCACGGCGGGCCCTCGATACCCTTTATCTATAAGGCCCTTCGGACACCACAGCCGTCTCGCGGCTCAGTGATCACCCGCGACCCGGATCACAGCTGCGCCCCTCACGGCGTCACGGGCCAGGTCCTCGAGGGCGATGTCAGCCTTCTCGAAGGGGTACTCGGTGGTCGTCGGCCGGATCGGAATCTGGGCGGCGAGCGCCAAGAACTCCTCGCCGTCGCGTCTCGTGTTGGCAGTCACGCTCACCAGCTCGCGCTCCTCGAAGAGATGCTTGTCGTAGTTGAGAGGGGGAACGTCGGAGAGGTGGATGCCGGCGATCGCGAGCCGGCCACCTCGGTCCAAAGCCGCCATCGCCGGGAGGACGAGGGTCCCGACCGGGGCAAAGAGGATGGCCGCGTCGAGGGGCTCAGGGGGCGGGTCGTCGTCTCCTTGAACCGAGGCGCACCCGAGCGAGAGGGCAAGCTCCCGGGCGTCTGCCCCCCTCGTCATGACGTGCACGGTCGCGCCCTCGTGGATCGCCACCTGGGCCGTCAGGTGGGCGGAGCCGCCAAAGCCGTAGATCCCGAGGCGGCCACCTGGCGGCAGGGCGGCCCTCCGCAAGGAGCGATAGCCGATGATGCCGGCGCAGAGGAGGGGAGCGGCTTCCCGGTCGGAGAACACCTCGGGGATCGAGTAGGCGTACCGCTCGTGCACGACGGCGTACTCGCTGTAGCCACCGTCGGCGTCCCAGCCCGTGAACAAGGGCGCGACGCAGAGGTTCTCCTTGGCGCGAACGCAAAAGCGGCACACGCCGCAGGTCCAGCGCAGCCAGGCGATCCCGACGCGTTCGCCCTCGGCGAAGCGTCTTGCCTCGCGGCCTTGTGCAGCCACGTGGCCGACGACCTCATGGCCCGGAACGACACCGGGCCGGCGAGGCGCAAGATCGCCCTCGACAAGGTGCAAGTCGGTGCGACAGACGCCGCAGACTTGAACCTTGACGAGGATCTCGTTCGGGCCCGGCTCGGGGACGTGGCGCTCGACGAGCTGCAGCGAATGCTCGGCAGCCGGCGCCGGATGGTCCAGCGCCCACGTCCTCATGTCGCGTCCCCGCCCCTGGTCACGCCGCGGCCGACCCCACGGCCTTTTCCGAGGCGCCCGAATGGGCCAGCGGCTCGAGAGCCGCGGCGACGAGCTCGGCGACGTCTGTCACGAGATGAACAGTAAGGCCTTCGAGGACGTTCGTCGGCACGTCGTCCAGGTCGGGTCCGTTGCGGGCCGGAAGGAAGACCTCGGTGAGGCCTGCCCGATGAGCGGCGAGCAGCTTCTGCTTCACCCCGCCGATCGGGAGCACCCGGCCGTTCAAGGTGACTTCCCCGGTCATGCCCACCTCGGAGCGCACCGGTCGGCCGGAGGCGAGCGACGCCAGGGCCGCAACCATGGTGACGCCCGCCGACGGGCCGTCCTTCGGGACTGCGCCTGCCGGGACGTGCAGGTGGATGGCACCCTTGGCGAGCTGCTCGGTGTCGATCCCGAGCGAGCCCGAATGCGAGCGCAGGTAGGAGAGAGCGATCTGGGCTGACTCCTTCATGACGTCGCCGAGCTGGCCGGTGAGGACGAGACGCGGCTCGCCCTCCATCACGGTGGCCTCGATGAACAGCACGTCGCCACCAGCCCCGGTGACGGCCAGGCCGGTCGCCACGCCGGGAACGGCAGTGCGTTCCGCCGACTCGGGTGTGAAACGGGGCCGACCGAGGAACTCCTTCAGGTCCTTGGTCCCGATCTCGATCGGTGTCGCCTCGGAGTCGCCGGCAAGACGTGTCGTCACCTTCCGGAGGATCTTTGCGATCGCCCGCTCGAGCTGGCGAACGCCGGCCTCGTGGGTGTACTCGGTCGCGACGACACGCAGCGCCTCGTCGTCGATGTCGACCTCGTCACGGGCCAGGCCAGCCAGGTCGATCTGACGCGGGACCAGGTGGTTGCGGGCGATGGCCACCTTCTCGTCCTCGGTGTAGCCGTCGAGGCGGACGAGCTCCATGCGGTCGAGAAGCGCCGGGGGGATCGTGTCCGCCACATTCGCCGTCGCCAGGAAAAGGACGTCCGACAAGTCGAGCTCTATCTCCAGATAATGGTCGCGGAAGGTGTGGTTCTGCGCCGGGTCGAGCACCTCAAGCAGGGCGGAGGAAGGGTCACCTCGGTAGTCGCTGCCGAGCTTGTCTATCTCGTCGAGCAGCACGACCGGGTTCATCGATCCGGCTTCACGGATGGCCCGCACGATGCGTCCCGGCAGGGCGCCGACATATGTGCGGCGGTGGCCGCGTATCTCGGCCTCGTCACGCACGCCGCCCAGCGACACGCGAACGAACTTGCGCCCGAGGGCACGGGCGACCGATTCGCCGAGCGAGGTCTTGCCCACCCCCGGGGGCCCGACCAGGGCGAGGACTGCACCCGAGCCGCGACCACCCACGACCGCGAGGCCACGCGCCTGGCGACGGCTGCGCACGGCGAGGTACTCGACCATGCGGTCCTTCACGTCCTCGAGGCCCTCGTGATCCGCGTCGAGCACTTCGCGGGCGGCTTTGATGTCATCGTTGTCCGTGGTGCGCACGTTCCACGGGATCTCGAGCACCGTGTCGAGCCACGTGCGGATCCAGCCCGCTTCAGGGCTCTGGTCACTCGCGCGCTCGAGGCGTCCGACCTCGCGCAGCGCCGCTTCGAGCACCTTTTCCGGCAGCTCGGCGGCCTCCACGCGGGCGCGGTAATCGTCCGCGCCGTCAGGCTCGCCCTCGCCGAGCTCCTTGCGGATCGCGGCGAGCTGCTGGCGCAGCAGGAACTCGCGCTGGCTCTTCTCCATGCCCTCGTGCACGTCGCTTCGGATGCGCTCGGCGACGTCGAGCTCGGCGAGATGGGCCCGGCCCCACTCGATCAGTCTCGCCAAGCGCTGCTCGACGTCGACGG
Source organism: Acidimicrobiales bacterium (assembly GCA_050015255.1). GTDB lineage: Bacteria > Actinomycetota > Acidimicrobiia > Acidimicrobiales > Bog-793 > Fen-455. Next base: position 7,604 of record JBEKBT010000005.1, on the reverse strand, counting down.
TCTCAAGGAGCCACAGCTTCTGCTCGTTGGTCAGGTAGGGGGCGTAGCCCGCCAGGTCGGCCAGCTCACCCGGCTCGGAGATGCGCTGGACCGAGTCGATGACCTGCCACGCGCCGCGCTGCTGGAGGACGGAAACGACGACGCTCTTGTACTCACGCGTCAGCTCGCTCACGGCCTCGCCGCCGAGGACATCCTCGAGGATCTCGGCCTCGACCCACAGTGCCGAGCCCGGCCCGGTGACACCGGAGCCGACGCGTGCGCGACCCGTCGCCCGCAACACCGCGGCAGACTCACCGCCGGGCAGCTTTCCGAGCTGCTCGATCGTAGCGACGACGCCGACGCCGGCGTACTTCCCGTCTAGGCGCGGCACGAGCAGGACGCAGTCATCGGCCCCTGCCTTGGCGGCATCTATTGCCGCCTGTCGTTCCGTATCGCCCAAAGTGACCGGCACGACCATGCCAGGGAGCACGACGGCGTCTGCCAACGGCAGAACCGGAAGCTGTTGAGTTCTTGACACCAGTAGATCTTCCTCTCAGTTGAGTCTTACACACTCAACCATTTTGAGCGCCATGATGTTCCAAGCACGATTGAGCAGGTCAGGCCCTTCGGGTGAGTAAGATAAGTAATCATGACAGACACCTCGGAACGCGTCGGGCGGTTCATCGTCGTGGGCGTCGACGGTTCGGAGCCTTCTCTCGGAGCCCTGAGGTGGGCTGCCGAGCAGGCCCGGCTGACAGGAGCGTCACTTCGGGTGCTCATGGCGTGGGAGATCTCCTCAAGCAGCGGCTGGGCTGCGACGTTCCCGATCGACTACGACCCCGAGGCCACAGCGAGACACTTGCTCAACGATGCGATCACGAGCACGCTCGGAGCTGCGCCCGTCATCGCGGTGGAAGCCATAGTGAAAGAGGGCCGCGCTGCTCCACTTCTCCTGGCGGAGGCACACGGCGCGGACCTGCTCGTCGTCGGAACCCACGGGCACGGTGCTTTCGCGGGCTTGCTCCTCGGCTCTGTCCCCGAGCACCTCCTGCGGCACGCACCCTGTGCCATCGTGATCGTCCGCTGCGGTGAGCCCGGCCAGTAGCTCTCGAGCGCGCTGACCAGAGTCGATCCGGCCTGAGGAGAGGGCTTAGCGCGAGACTTCGCCAACCATGGCAGGCGAACGGGTACCGGAAGCTGACGCCGAGTCAGACAAGGCCTTTGCGGCGCTGCTCGATCGCGCCACGGTCAAGACACCTGACGGGCGCTGCCTGCTGGGACCGGTGTCCTTCGCCATCCGCAAGGGAGAGCACTGGGCGGTGCTGGGGCCGAACGGGGCGGGCAAGACCACGCTCTTACGCTTGCTGGGCGCCGAGCGTCATCCTTCCTCCGGCTCGGTCACCGTGCTCGGCGCCCGTCTCGGGGCGAGCGACCTGCGGGTCCTTCGCTCGCGCGTCGGCGTCGTGAGTCACGCCGTGGCGGACCGGCTCCCTCCGAGCGCCACCGCCCTCGCCATCGTGCTGACCGGCGGGCGGGGCGTTCTGGCGCCGTGGTGGGCCCACAACGACGAGGCCGATCGGTTGCGAGGACGCCAGATTCTTGCCGCGCTCGGCTGTTCAGCACTGGCCGATCGTGCGTTCGGCTCCTGCTCCCAAGGTGAGCGCCAGCGGGTCCTGCTCGCCCGTTCCCTGTTCGTAGAACACCCCCTGCTGCTGCTGGACGAGCCGTGCGCCGGCGTGGACCTTCCCGGGCGGGAGGCTCTCGTCCTCGCGCTCACGGCGTTGGCGCGTTCGCCAGGCTCTCCGACGACGGTGCACGTGAGCCACAGCCTCGAAGAGCTCCCGGCCACCACCTCCCACGCTCTGTTGCTGCGGGCAGGTGAGGTTGTGGCGATGGGACCGATCGAGGATGTCATGACCGGGCAGTCGCTGGGACGCTGTTTCGGTTTGGCGGTCAGCCTGTCCAGGGAGGACGGGCGGTGGACAGCGCGAGCTTCCCCGTCATGGTAAGTCAGCTTGCAAGTTGACTCGTAATGATGTAATCTTTCAATATGACTTACAAAGAACATCAACATGATCCTCGGCAGCGAGGGGGACGGCGTGGCCCCGGGCCCCGTTGGGGGCGGGGCCGCTGGGCCCCCGGCTCGGAGGAACGCCCCTCTGCCGAGCAGCGAGCCGAGATCAAGGCCTGGTTCGCCGGCCGGCTCCCTGAAGACTTCTTCATCGGCACTCCGGAGGTGACCATCGACAACGACGAGATCCTCGTCGTCGGGCCCTTGAGCGCCGTGGAGCTGGAACAAGGGGCCACTTCCGGCGAGGCTGCGACCGCCGAGGAGGCGCGTATCGAACGGTTCCGAGAGGACACCCGTGAGCAGCGGATGCGCATCGCCGAGGAGGCACAGGCCCGTTTTGGGCGTCTCGTCTCCTGGGGAGCCAAGTCGGGCGGCACGACGCGCCTGTTCACGACCGCCAATGTGCCCGTCATGACCCGGCTGCGGATGTCACAGCGCCAGGTCCTCGACACTCTCATCGACGCCGGGATCGCCCGGAGCAGAAGCGAGGCGCTCGCTTGGTGTGTCGAGCTGGTCGGGCGTAACGAGGCGGAGTGGATCGACGAGCTCCGCAGCGCGTTCGCCCGCGTCGAGGAGGTACGGGCCCAGGGCCCGAGCGCGAACCGCTCTCCCGAGGACTGACCGCTCACCCGGCAGGGCGCCGATAGCGGTGGCGGCGGGCTAGGTCCTTGCCCCTAGTCTCGCACGGTATGCCCTGGCTCGGCTTCGCCTTCGGCCTGCTCATCGTGGCGTTCGCCACGGTGAGCCTGGTCTCCACCTTCGTCCTCCCGCGCGGAGGCTCGAGGGCCCAGGCCCTTCCGCTCCTTGTCGGCCGGCTGGTGAGGGGTGGTTTCTTGCTGCTTGCAAGACCCGCTCGCAGCTTTGCCCGCAAGGACGGCATTCTCGCCGCTGTCGGCCCGGTCTCGCTGATCGCGCAGCTCGCGGTTTTTCTCGGCTTGTACGTCGTCGGCTACGGCCTGATGCAGTGGCACTGGACGGGGACGTTCCCGAGCGCCATCAGCGAAGCGGGCGCGTCCTTGTTCTCTGTCGGCCTCGTACACCCGAGCCTGAAAGGCAACGACGTCCTCGTCGTTCTCGCGGGTGCCACCGGGGCCATCGCTGTCGCCCTTCAGATCGGCTATCTGCCTGCCATCTACCAGGCCTTCAACCGCCGCGAGTCCTTGGTCACCTTGATGGAGAGCCGCGCCGGCGTGCCGGCGTGGGGCCCGGAGGTGCTCATGCGCCATCAGCTCGTCGGGATCACCGACGCGCTGCCCGCCTTGTACCGCGACTGGGAGTTGTGGTCCGCGGACCTCGCCGAGAGCCACATCTCCTATCCGGTGCTGATTTGGTTCCGCTCTCCCGAGCCTGGCTTCTCATGGGTCCTGTCCCTGCTCGCGGTGCTCGACGCGGCTGCGCTCCACTTGTCGTTGGGCCCCGAGAGCGCGCCCTCCGAGGCACGCATGTGCCTGCGGATGGGCTTCACGGCGCTTCGTCGCATCGCCCGGATGTTGCACTGGAAATACGATCCCGACCCGATGCCGGACGCGGCGCTCCAGCTCAGCTTCGAGGAGTTCGTCTACGCCGTTGAGCTCGTGCGCCAGACGGGACTCCCGGTCGAGCGCACGAACGAGGAGGCCTGGCCACATTTCCGCGGCTGGCGCGTGAACTACGAAGCGCTCGCCTACCGGCTGGCGGACAGCGTCGTGGCGCCCCGCGCCCCCTGGTCGGGAGAACGACGCCACCTTCCCCTCGAGCTGATGGCCCCCAAACGGCCTCCGCACCGCGCGCCCGACGGCAAGGTCTTCTTCGACCAGAAGTACCGGCCCCGGTAGGGCTGGTCAAGACCGGCGGCCTCGACGTCGCGACCCATACACTTGGCAGCGCACTCGAGGAGGCGAATCACACATGGTGACCGTGGAGCTCGACGCCGAATTCCTGGCGCTCCCGCTTGAAGCAGTGCGAGGCGCTGCACTTGACCGCGCGCGGGCGCTCGGCTGCGAGCATGCCGAAGTGCGCATCGAGCGGATCCGCTCGCAGTTCGTGCGGTTACGCGACGCCCGGCTCGAGACCTCGGCTGACGATGTCGAGCTCGGGATAGGCCTCCGGGTCGTCCACGACGGGTCGTTCGGGTTCGCGGCCACGGTCGAGCTCGCCCCCGACAGCGCTGCCGCGCTCGCCGACCAGGCGGTCGCGACGGCGCGGGCGGTCGCCCCGGCTGTAAGCGAGCGTGTGGAGCTCGCCGACGAGCCCTCGCATGGCGAGGCGGTGTGGACCTCCTCCTACGACCTGGACCCGGTCGAGGTCCCGACCTCGGAGAAGGTGGCCCTGCTCGAGGAGTGGAGCGGGCGTCTCCTCCGCTCGAGCGGCGTGGACCACGTGACGGCCTACGTGCTGGCCGTGGTGGAGGACAAGCACTATGCGGATCTCGCCGGAACCGTCACGACTCAGTGCCGCGTCCGCCTGCACCCGGTGGTAGAGGCGATCGCGGTCGATGGGCAAGCGGCACGTTTCGAGACCATGCGATCGGTGGCGCCACCGGCCGGCCGTGGTTGGGAGTACCTCTTGGGCGAGGGCTGGGACTGGGACGGAGAGCTCGCCCGCATCCCCGAGTACCTCATTGAGAAGCTCCGTGCGCCGACTGTCGTCCCCGGCGCCTACGACCTCGTCATTGACCCGTCGAACCTGTGGCTCGTGATCCACGAGTCCATCGGGCACGCCACCGAGCTCGACCGGGCGATGGGCTACGAGGCGGCGTACGCCGGGACGTCGTTCGCCACCTTCGACAAGCTCGGCACGCTCAAGTACGGCTCGGACATCATGAACGTGACGGGCGACCGCACCGTCGCCCACGGGTTGGCCACTGTCGCCTACGACGACGAGGGTGTCGAGGCGCAGAGCTTCGATCTCATCCGCAACGGCGTGCTGGTCGGCTACCAGCTCGACCGGCGCATCGCACGCCTGAAGGGCCTCGGCCGCTCCAACGGCTGCGCGTTTGCCGACTCCCCCGGGCACGTACCCATCCAGCGCATGGCCAACGTGTCACTGCGCCCGGCCGCAGGGCCCGGTCCGAGCACAGACGAGCTCATCTCCTCTGTCGATAACGGCTTCTACGTGGTCGGCGACAAGAGCTGGTCGATCGACATGCAGCGCTACAACTTCCAGTTCACAGGGCAGCGTTTCTTCAAGATCGAGAAGGGCAAGCTTTCCGGGCAAGTCAACGATCTCGCCTACCAGTCGCGCACGACGGAGTTCTGGGGAGCCATGCAGGCGGTGGGCGGAGAGTCGACATACCGTCTGGGAGGAGCCTTCAACTGCGGGAAAGGCCAGCCCAGCCAGGTCGCCCCTGTCAGCCACGGCTGCCCCTCAGCACTGTTCCGGGGCATCAAGGTGCTGAACGCCCGCACGGAGTCCGGCCGATGAGCGCCACCACGGGGCATCTGACCAAGGCGGACACGGTAGTTGAGAGGGCGCTCGAGGCCTCCCAGTCCGACGCCTGCATCGTGATCGTGGAGGAGGCCAGCGAGGCCGAGCTTCGCTTCGCGAACAACACCGCCACGACGAACGGGACGCGCCGCGACCGCAACGTGAGTGTGATCGCCTTCCGGGAGGTCGCCGGGGGGACAGCCGTCGGGACCGCGAGCAGCAGTGGCGCCACTGACGCCATCGATCTCGTTCGCCGCGCCGAGGCGATCGCCCTCTCTGCCCCGCCGGCCGAGGATGCCTTCCCCCTTGTTACCCAGGGGCAATCCGCCGCTCCGAGCGAGTTCTCCGACCCACCTGTGATGACGAACCTGGCCGGGCTCGGCGATGTGCTGACCGGGCTCGGTGACGCCTTCGGGCGGGCCCGCGCGGCAGGGACGACCCTGTCTGGTTTCGCCGAGCATCGTGTCTCGACCGTTTATCTCGGCTCTTCGACCGGCTTGCGGCTGCGGTACGTGCAGCCGACGGGCAAGCTCGAGCTCGTCGCCCGCACCGATGGGGGAGCGCGCTCGGCCTGGGCCTCGGCCGGCGCCGCGGACCTTGCCACGGTCCATGTCGAGGAGCTCGAGGAGCGACTGGCTCGCCGTCTCGCCTGGGGTGAGCGCAAGGTCGAGCTCGACTCTGGTCGTTACGAGGTAGTGCTCCCACCCGATGCGGTCGCCGATCTCATCATCATGCTTGGCGGGTCGATCTCGGGTCGGGAAGCAGAAGAGGGTCGCAGCGTCTTCTCGGCGCCTGGCGGTGGGACCCGGGTGGGCGAGTCGCTGTCCTCGCACCCGTTCTCTTTGCGCAGCGATCCGTTCGAGCCGGGTCTCGAGTGCACGCCGTTTCTGGTCACCCCGGCTTCCGGTCAGGACGTGTCCGTCTTCGACAACGGGCTACCCATCGAGCGGACCGAGTGGATATCACAAGGGTGCCTCGCACGCCTGGAGTACCACCGCGCGGCGGCGGCGCGGTCGGGCGTCCGGCCGGCGGCCTCCGCCGACAACCTCATCCTCGAATTGCCCGGTGCCACGGGCAGCATCGAGGATCTGGTCGGGCGCACCGAACGCGGGCTGCTGCTCACGTGCCTTTGGTACATCCGGGAGGTGGACGCCGAGACCTTGCTCCTTACCGGCTTGACGCGAGACGGCGTCTACCTCGTCGAGCACGGCGAGATCGTCGGCTCCGTCAACAATTTCCGCTTCAACGAGAGCCCGGTCGACATGCTGGCGAAGACCGTCGAGGCGGGACGGACCGAACGGGCGCTCTCGCGGGAGTCCAACGAGTGGCTGAACCGCACGGCGATGCCGGCGCTTCGAGTGGCAGAGTTCAACATGAGCTCTGTGAGCCCGGCCACCTGAAGGCTCTCAGCCAGGGGCAAGCTCGGTCGCGAGCTCATCCAGCAGGGACGCGCAGCCGGCCTCGATGAGATCGAGGCACCACTCGAATTCTCGCTCGTCGCCGTAATAGGGGTCGGGAACCTCCAAGGGCTCCACTGGTCTCGCCTGCCCGCTCCGGTAGCTGAGGAGGAGCCGGACCTGCGCCGCGTAGGGGCGCACTGGCGCGTGCGTCTTCAGCCATCGCAAGTGGGTCCGGTCCATGGCGACCACAAGGTCGCGGTCGTTGAGCCAACTGGGCTGGAACTGGCGTGCCCGATGGCTCGCCGGCCTGTAGCCCCGTCGCTCGAGTGCCCCGCGTGCCCGCCGGTCGATGTCGAAACCGACGTCGGCTGCCGTGCCCGCGGAGTCGACAGCCAACTGGCCTGCGAGCCCGAGGGCGGAAGCTTCATGGCCCAGCACCACCTCGGCCATCGGTGAGCGGCAGATGTTGCCCGTGCACACGAAGCAGATCCGGTAGGTCACCGTGTCATCGTTGCATCCTCAACTCGCCCAGCGGAAATGCGCACCTTGTCGTGCGCCGGGTCGCGCCCAGGGCACCAGCCCTTTGTCGTGCGCATGGTCGCGCCCAGGGCGCCGGCCTAGGCTTGGTCGATGTTGCGTCCTGAAAACTGGACCAGCCCTGCGGGTGCAAGTCCCGTCCGGGTAATCGCCGGAGAGCCCGGTAGCAGGCCCCGGTCCGTGGTCGAGAGGTCAGGGACTGAGCGGGGTGT
>JBEKBT010000004.1:0-77090 GCA_050015255.1 Acidimicrobiales bacterium | reverse complement strand
TCCTCGACTCACAAGACCCCGGCCATCCACCGCTGGCTCTTGAGCCACCCCAGAGTCCAGTTCCACTTCACACCCACCTCGTCGTCGTGGATGAACCTCGTGGAACGCTGGTTCGCCGAGCTCACCAACAAATGGCTGCGGCGCGGGACGCACCGCAGCGTCAAAGAGCTCGCCGCATCCATCACGCACTGGGTGGGCACTTGGAACGACGATCCCCGCCCCTATGTCTGGCACAAGACGGCCGACGAGATCTTCGACAGTCTCGCGGCATATTGTGAGCGAATCTCAGAATCAGGAGACTAGGTAGTAGTGAGGCGTCTTGGGATGGCGCGACTCGACGAGCTGGAGCAGCTCGAGCGCCGCTCCGACGCGCCTGCCCATGAACAAGAACATCGGGATCTGCCCAAGTACTTCCCGCATCCCGGGCGGACTGGTTCGAGGGGGCATCCACAGGGCGGTCGACCGGCAGTCCTCTGTGGTGTAGGCCAGCACTCTTCTCTTGGAGGTCTGGCGGAGCTGGAGAGTGAAGAAGCGGCGCAAAGCTCGCCCCCGGCTGCGCGGGTCGGGGAAGATGTACATCAGCATGGGGTCGTCGTAGAAAGCTCGCACGAGCGAGGCTGCGGCGGCCGGCACGTCCTCGGGACGCACCAGGTGAACCTCTGGCACCGCAGGCATGGTAGCGGCGCTCGCACCTGCCCACCGGGCCATTAGGACGGGAATCGGCTGCTGGCGGGCGGGGTTCTCCTGAGCATGACAACGAACCGTTTCTCGGTCAACTGGGACTACCGCTGCCCCTTCGCCCGCAACGCCCATGAGCATGTCCTCCTCGCTCTCCAGGGCGGTGCTCCTTTCGAGGTCCACTTCGTCCCCTTCTCGCTCAACCAAGCGCACGTCGAAGAGGGGGGAACCCCGGTCTGGGATGACCCGGAACGTGAAGGCGACCTGCTGGCCGGCCGGGTCGGGATCGTCGTGCGCGACCGGTTCCCCGAGCTGTTCCCCCGCGCCCACCTGCAGCTGTTCGCCCTGCGTCACGACCGAGGCGGCGACCTGCGCGACAGAGCGGCGCTGGCGGCGGTGTTGGAGAACGTAGGCATCGATCCCGGTCGTGTCTTCGAGGAGATCAAGCGCGGGTGGCCCCTCGACGAGTTCCGCAAGTCCCACGAAGCGGCGGTCGCGGAGCACTCCGTGTTCGGGGTCCCGACGTTCATCGCCGGCGAGGAAGCCGCCTTCGTCCGGATCATGACGAGACCGGGCGACGACACAGGCTTGGCGACCGCGACGATCGAGCGCATCCTCGACCTGCTCGACAATCGCGTCGATCTGAACGAGTTCAAGCGCACCTCGATCCCCCGCTAGCTGCCGGGCTTTCCGGCATCTTGACCAGCAAATGACTGGCGCAGCCCTTCGCTGCTAGGGTCGCCCCTATGCGGATCATCTCAGAGCAAGAGCTCGGGAACCGCCTCGGTTCCCTAACCGAGACAGTGCCGCGAGTGGTCGTTTCCGGTAACTGGTCCACGCCCAAGCGGGCTCTCGAGATCGTCGATGCGAACATCGAGAGCTACCGGCTATTCGTGCTCGGTCTGCGCTATCCGGCGTCTTCGCGGCCAAGCGTGCGCCTCGAGTCGCCCTTCGTCGGGTCGGGGATGCGTCACTCCTCGGCGCTCGACTACATCCCGATGCGGCTCTCCCTGGTACCGAGGCTCTTCGCGATCTCCCGCCAGCCCGACGTCGTGCTCGTCCACACCTCGCCACCCAAGGCCGGCAAGGTGTCCCTCGGCATCGAGGTGAACGTGCTTCCCGCCGCCCTCGAGGTGGCCCGCGCCCGAGGTGCCCTCGTGGTGGCTCAGCTCAATCCCCGGATGCCGTACACCTTCGGCGAGGGCGAGATCCCCACCAACATGATCGACGTCGCCATCGAGGTCGACGAGCCGATCGAGACCGCCAAACCGCCCGCCCCCGAGGAGCAGAAGGACAGGATCGGCGAGCACATAGCCCATCTCGTGCCCGATGGTGCGACATTGCAACTGGGCATCGGCGCCATCCCCGACGCGACCTTGGGACACCTGGTGCATCGCCGCGGCCTGCGCATCTGGTCGGAGATGATCAGCGACGGCGTCCTCGCCCTGGAGCAGGCGGGAGCCCTCGATCCCGACGGCCAAATCGTCACCTCGTTCATCGGCGGATCAAAGGAGCTGTACGCGTGGGCCAACGCCAACCCGAGGCTGCGCATGTACCGGACCGAGACCACCAACGACCCGGCACGGATCGCGATGAACCCGATGATGATCTCGATAAATGCGGCCGTGCAGGTTGACCTGTTCGCCCAGGCGAACGCGAGCTATGTCGGCGGCCGCATCTTCTCCGGCTTCGGCGGCCAGACCGACTTCATCGTGGGGGCGCTCCACTCGACCGGTGGCCAAGCGGTGATCGGGCTGCCGTCGTGGCACGAGAAGACGCACTCATCCACCATCGTGCCGCTCCTCGACGCGCCGGCGACCTCGTTCCAACACTCCGTCATCGTCACCGATCAGGGCTGCGCCCACATCTTCGGCCGCAGCCAGCACGACCAGGCACGCCTGCTCATCGAGGAGGCCGCCGCCCCCCAGGCACGTGACGAGCTCTGGGACGCCGCTGAGCGTCTCGGCCTCGCCGACCAGCAGAGCGGGACCAAGCTCCCCGAAGTTCTCTAGCTCCTCACCCCAGGCACCGCACCCCCAAGGGCACAGCACAACGAACAGGCAGGCCGGGTCTCCACGCGACCGTGCGGGCCTGGGCCGGGGAGGAAAATCAGTCGAGCGAAATCGGCTCGTCGTCGTCGACGAGACCTCCGGCTCCGATCGGCGTCTCGACAGCAAGCGCCGCCTTCTCGGCTACGAGGCTACGGATCCGCTGGTGGAGCTCAACCATGAGCTCGGGGCTATCACGTAGGAATTGCTTGGCATTCTCGCGGCCCTGGCCGAGCTGCTCTCCCTCGTAGGTGTACCAAGCGCCGGACTTCTTCGCGATCCCAAGATCGACGGCCACGTCCAGCACCGAACCCTCCCGGCTGATACCCCTGCCATAGACGATGTCGAACTCGGCCATGCGGAAGGGCGGGGCGCACTTGTTCTTCACGACTTTCACCCGCGTCCGGTTGCCGATGATCTCGGCCCCGTCCTTGATGGACTCCAACCGGCGGATATCGAGGCGGACAGAGGAGTAGAACTTGAGGGCCCGCCCTCCGGGGGTGACCTCCGGCGATCCGTAGATCACCCCGACCTTCTCCCGCAATTGGTTGATGAACAGCGCGATCGTAGAGGACTTGGAAAGCGTGCCGGTGAGCTTGCGCAGCGCCTGGGACATCAAACGAGCCTGCAAGCCGACATGAGTGTCGCCCATGTCACCTTCGAGCTCGGCACGTGGTGTGAGCGCCGCCACCGAGTCGATGACGATCACGTCCATCGCCCCGGAGCGGATCAGCATGTCGGCGATCTCGAGCGCCTGCTCGCCCGTGTCCGGCTGGGAGATGAGCAATTCGTCGATGTCGACGCCGATGGCTTTGGCATAGACGGGGTCGAGAGCGTGCTCCGCGTCGATGTAGGCGCAGATCCCACCGTTGCGCTGGGCTTCGGCAACCACGTGCAGTGCGAGAGTCGACTTACCGGAGGACTCGGGCCCGAAAACCTCGATGATCCGCCCCCTCGGGAGCCCACCGATCCCGAGGGCGAGGTCGAGGGCCATCGCGCCGGTCGAGATCACCTCGATCCCCATCCCGGTGTGCTCACCCATGCGCATGACCGAGCCCTTCCCGAACTGCTTCTCGATCTGGCTGAGCGCCGCCTCGAGTGCCTTGTCACGCTCCATCGTCGGTCCTCTCTCCTCTCGCGCTGCTTGTCGACGGTTCCCTTCCACGACAGCATCTCCCTGCTGTGGTGTTGCCTCGTCCCGGCGCACCGGCAGAGCGCCGCTAGGCCTCAACCTACGAAATGGGTGTGTCACTCCCCCCACGGGACCCTGCGGCGAGCTCATCACATCACTGTAGTTCCAAACATATGTTCGTTGGTGGACTCATCGAGGGGAAAGCCACGCCCCCACCGACCCGCCAAGGAAAGCCTTACGACGGCAGTCTGTCGTGCCCGGAAAGCTCGAGAAGCCGGCGCCTCAAGATGTCCAGGGCCGAGATCGTGGCGAGCTGCCGGACCCGTGCCCGATCGCCGGGCAGGCGGAGCCCGACCGCATCCGGGACTGATCCCGGCAGGGCGAAGCCGGCGAAAACCGTGCCGACAGGCCGGCCCTCCTCCTCGGTGGGGCCGGCCACTCCCGTCGTCGCGAGGCCCACCTCGCTACCAAGGACGTGCCGCGCACCTTCGGCCATGGCCGCCGCCGCCTCGGCGGTCACCACCGGCCCGTCCCTCACCCCCAGCACCGATCGCTTGACGGCGGCGGCGTAGGCGACCACTGCGCCCCGGAACCATTCGCTCGCGCCCGGCACGGCCACCAGGCGGGCCGCGACAAGCCCGCCGGTCAGCGACTCGGCGATCCCGAGGTGCCAGCCGCGCTCGGCGAGCAGGCGGCCGACAACAGATTCCATCGTCTCGTCGTCGACGCCGAAGACCGTATCGCCGAGAAGGGCGCGTAGCTCTGCTTCCTCGGTGTCGAGCGCCTTGTCCGCGGTCTCCTCGTCGGCCGCCTTCACCGTGAGCCGGATCTTTATCCCCTCCATGCCGCTCGCCAGAAAGGCGATCGTCGGCACCCCGGGGCCACCCGCCTCGAGCGCCTCCACGCGGCACGCGACACGCTCGGCGAGGGCGGACTCGGTGTAGCCCCAAGTCTTGAGCGTCCGGCTACGGATGACCGCCGCCTGGCCGGACCGCCTCCGCAGATCCTCCAGCACGGCTCGCTCCATCATGTCGTGCATCTCGTAGGGCACACCGGGAAGGGCGTAGATCACCTTGTCCCCGAGCGGGCAGATGAGCCCCGGAGCGGTCCCGAGGGTCTGGGGGATCACTGTGGCGCCCTCTGGCACCTCGGCCTGGCGGGCGTTGCTGGCCGGCATTGCCCGGCTCGGCCCGCGCGGCACGAAGCGCTTCTTGATGGCCTCCATGACCGCGGCGTCATGGCGAAGCGGCACGTTCATCACGAGCACGATCGCCTCCCGTGTGAGGTCGTCCTGAGTCGGCCCGAGACCGCCACAGACGATCACGGCCTCACTGCGCTCGAGCGCGGCGCGAAGCGCTGCAGCTATGCGGCCGATGTTGTCACCCACCCTCGTCTGGAAGTGGCAGTCGATCCCGCACAAAGCGAGGCGCTCGCCTATCCAGGCCGAGTTCGTGTCGACGACCTGGCCGAGGAGAAGCTCCGTCCCGACTGCCACCACCTCTGCTCGCATGCTGTGCTCCGCGGCTCTCAGGCGGCGTGATGGCTGACGCCGTCGTGGGTCGGCGCTTGAGCACCCGCGAGCAGCTTGCGCGAGTCACGCAGGTACTCGAGTCCGGTCCAAAGGGTAACCGCGACGACCACCCAGAGTGCCCAGCGGACGATGTTCGCATGGTGCAGGCCGACCGGTGGCAAGAAGGCGAGCCCGATCACCATGTCCTGCAGCAGTGTCTTGAACTTCGCCGTCCTTCGGGCCGGCACCGACACCCCGCGCCGGCCGGCGTAGCCACGGAACAAGCTCATGGACACCTCGCGGACGGCGATCAGGAGCACCGGCAGCCAGCCCACCTCTCCGATGGCCGCCAGCGAGGCGAGCACGCCGAGGACGACGCACTTGTCGGCGAGCGGGTCGAGGAAGGCTCCCGAGCGCGTGGTGCCATGGCGCCTTGCGATGACGCCGTCGAAGAAGTCCGAGGACGAGCAGACGAACCAGAGGCCCACCAGGAGCCAGCTGGAGGGTCCTGTCGTGATGACGAGCGCCACCATGAGCGGCGTGGCGAGCAGCCTGGCGAGGGTGAGCGCGTTCGCCGGCGTCAAGAGGGCCGAGGGCCCGAAGCTGGTGTCGTGGCGGCTCATGGCGCCAACCCGTCGACGAGCTCGGAGGCCGGCACCGCCTCGAGGTCGGGTCCGTTCGCGCCGACGAGGCGGACCTCACCCAGCCAACCAGGTGGGAGCGAGTGCGGCACCCGCACGAGGCCGTCGATCTCGGGCGCCTCCCGGTAGGAACGGGCGCGGCCGGGGCGGTCGACGAGCACCTGGCAAGACGTCCCGACCAGGTCCCGGCGCCGGCGGGCCGTTATCGCCTCTTGCAGCTCGGAGCACTCCTGGAGGCGTTCTAAGGCGAGCGGACCGCGGACCTGCCCGCCGAGGCGAGCCGCCAGTGTCCCCTCCTCGCGCGAAAAGGTGAAGAAGCCGGCCCAGTCGAGCTCTGCCTCCTCGATGAACCTCAGCAGCTCGTCCTGGTCCTCCTCGGTCTCGCCGGGGTAGCCCAGGATGAACGACGAGCGCAAGGCGGCTTCCGGCTCGAGACGGCGGATCTGGCGGATCCGTTCGAGGAACCGGCCGGCGTCCCCCCAGCGGCGCATCTTGCGCAGGAGAGCCCCGGAGGCATGTTGCAGGGAAAGATCGAAATAGGCGACACCTGTGGCCACTACGGCCTCGACGAGCCGGTCGTTGAGCGAGGAAGGGTACAGGTAGAGCAAGCGCAGCCTGTCGACGCGCGGCACGCAGGCCTCGATGAGCTCGACGATGCCGGGGCCCGGGCTCTCGTGCCGGCTCGTCGCAGTCGTGCGGTCGTGGCCGTACGAAGCCAGGTCCTGAGCCACGAGCACGACCTCACGTGCTTTCAGGGCCTCGATCTCGTCGAGGATCGATGCGAGCGGCCTGGATCGCTGCTTGCCCCGGAACGAGGGGATGGCGCAGAACCCGCACCGCCGGTCGCAACCCTCGGCCACCTTGACGTACGCCCAGGGTGCGCCCGAGGCCGGCCGTGGCAGCTCCAGCAGATCGAAGCCGGGTGGCGACCCGTCGGCTGGGCCGCCGAGCACGTCGGCGCGCACGACGCGCCGTGCCGTCTTCATCTCGACGGGCACGCCGAAGCCGGCGACGAGATCGATCTCGCCCAGGGCGGCCGCCAGCTCTTCGCCGGAGCGCTCGGCGAGACATCCGGTGACGACGAGCCGGGACCCGTCTTTTCGCAAGCCGTCGAGCTCGAGGATGGTCTCGATCGACTCCTCACGAGCTGCATCGATGAAAGCACACGTGTTCACTACGACCAGGTCGGCCTCGCCCGGGTCCCGTGCCGCCTCGTAGCCACCTGCGTTCAAGCGACCGATGAGCTTGTCCGAGTCGACCTCGTTCTTCGGGCAGCCGAGCGTCGTGACCCAGTAGCGCTCGCTCACCATCGAAGCGTACCCAATACGAGCCGGCGACTTTCCGAGCCGCCTCAGAGCCGGTCGAGCATTTCCCGGCGTTTCTGCTCGTACTCGGCGTCGGTGATGACGCCGTGGCGGTGCAGCTCCGTCAGCTCGGCCATCTGCTGGGCAATGGTCGCAGCCGCCGGGGCTCCGGGTGCCGGGACCTGTGCCGAGGTGGGGGCGGGTGCCGGAACGGGCGCACGATACGGCGCAGGCGGCGCGACGGGCGGCGTCGGGTCCGTAACCGGCTGGGAGACCTCGGCTTGCCTCGTTGCGGCGATCGACGCCGGCGGCATCGGACCCGACACGTACCCGGCGGTGCCCTGGGCGACGACGCGGTTGACCAGCGACTGCACCTGGGCCGGCCTGCTGATGTCGGGAAACGGGTCCTGGCCGCTACGGCCGGCAGATTCGACCGTGAGGCTGCCGGCTCTGACGATCCGCTCGATGACGGTCTGGTGGTAGGTCACGTCCTGCACACGCCCGATCGGGATCTCCCTGCCGGTCCTCCGTATCACGCCAGTGCGGTACACGATCCGCTGCGAAGTCACGACGAAGGTGGTGGTGCGCCAGCCGAGGTAGCGAACAGCGAAGTACATGAGCGCCAGAAGGCCACACCCGAGAAGGATCAAGGCTGTGTGGACGGGGGCGCTCGTCCAGAGCACGACGGCTGCGACGCAGCCGGCAAGGACGACCAGGGTGAGCACCGCGGGCCAGAACAGCAGCGACCAGTTCGGTCTCGAATCGAGGTAGATCTCCTCGCCCGGGCCCAGCAGCTTGGTCGGGAAGGTCACTGCGTCCGCCCGGGCGCCGGTCGCCGCCTCATCCGAGCTTGCTCGCGATGGACCCGGCGAGCCTGAGGACCGATCCGTCGGAGCCCGCCGACGAGAACACGGCCGCGGGTCGCGCGGTCGCCTCGCTCAACAGCTCGATGAGCAAGGCCGTGAAAGGCAGGTGGGGTTCGACCCACAAGTAGTGCGAGAGCGAGCCCGGGATCGTGTTGACCTCGTTTATGAACACGTCCTCACCGTCCGACAAGAAGTCCAACCGCGCCACGCCCCGCAGGTCCACGAGCGAGGCGATATCGCGCGCCAGGGCGCGGATGCGCTCCTCGAGAGCGGGCTCGATCTGGGCGGGCAGTTCGCGAGGGGCAGAGGTCATCCCCTGCGATCCGACGTACTTGTCCTCGTAGCCGAGGATCTCCCCCCTGCCGCGGGTACGAAGGGGCCGCTCGATCGCCGACAGCTGGAGCTCGGGCCAGCTCCGGGCGGCAAGTTGAAGATCGAACATCTCCTCGTGGTAGGGCTCGAGGACGGCACCGCGACGCAGGTGAGAGTTGGCCTCCAGCCGGGCCCGAGCAGTCTCGAAGTCGGCGACGACCTCGACGCCGATGGAAGAGCCTCCAAAACGCGGTTTCAAGATGTACGGAGGAGGGAAGCCGGGTTCCTCGCTGTCCTCGCTCAGGGGCACGCGCGCCAACGCCGGCAGACCGGCGTAGATCATGAGGGCGGCAAAAGCGAGCTTGTCCATGCCGAGCGCAGCACCCGCTGCGGTCGGGCCGGTGTAGGGAACGCCCGTCAGGTCCAGAGCGCCCTGGAGGCTCCCGTCCTCGCCCGGGCCGCCGTGACAGCAGACCAGCAAGGCATCGAGCTCGAGTCGGTCCTCTCTCGCCCGCAAGCCGCTCCCGGGCCTGACGAACCCGCCTCCCGGACCGCTTATGAACCGTAAGCGCACGGCATTGGGGGGGACGCCGTCGACGAAGCCTGCTGCCTCGGTCGCGCCCGGAACCTCGTACCAGTCACCCGACTTGGACCAGTACAACGAACGCACGCTTCCCACTCCCGAGGCGCGGTCAAGAGCCTGGACGGTCTGCAAGCCGGTGAGGATCGAGACATCGTGCTCGGGCGACGGACCGCCGAAGATCACCGCCACCCGGGCCGGGAGGCCTTCCTCGCGCAGGTCGACTTTGCGTGTTGTGCCGAACGCCCCCCGGTCGTCAAAACGCCACCGCGCGCTCCCGATCATCGTGTGGCCACTTTATGGCCTTGACACACGACGGGCGCGCCAACAGTGCGCGGAGGCCCGCCTGGTGCTCACCGGCTCGCCGGCGCCACGCGGCTCGCCCGGCACTGATCTTCCGAGCGAGCGTGAGATCAAGGGAAGTGATCCGGAAGATCGTTCTCGAAAAGCACGGCGTCGCCAGGACCAAGCTGGGCACGCGCCCACACGACCGCCTCTTCTCGCCTGCCGACGAGCTTCACCGGCGGCCCCGGTCCCTCCCGCCCGCAACCCGCAAGGAGCGCCGCCCGGTTCGTCCTGCCGACGATGACGACGTCGGTGGCGACACGCGCGGCCGTCTCGGCAAAGGCGGCGTTCTCCGCCGACTGCGACTTGCCAAGCTCCACCATCCCGGGCGTCACGAGCACCCGCCGCCCCGCGGGCGCCTCACATCCGAGCACCTCGAGGGCGTGGCGGGCACCGGCCGGGTTGGCATTGAACGTGTCGTCGAGCACGAGATAGCCACCCTCGGCCCGGTAGGGCTGCAAGCGGTTCGGTACGCTCGGCAAAGAGGCCAGGCGGCGTGCCACCGCTTCAGGAGGGACGCCGAGCTCGAGCGCGACCGCAGCCGCGCAGGCCGCGTTCGTCCTTATGGGCGCAGAAGTCCCCGGCGCGAGCACCGCGACCCCCGACGGCCTGCCGGCGACTCGTAGCTCGAGCCCTTCGTCGTGGGCCAACACGGCCACGTCCGCGCCGGCATCGGTTCCAGAAGCACGCACCACCTTGTGGGTCGCATCGAGACGTTTCGCCAGGCCGTCGAGGCGGCCGTCATCGACGTTGAGCACCACGACGCGTGCGTTCGAGGTGATCTCCGCCTTGGCCTCGAGCGTCCTGTCGAGCGAGCCGAAGCGTTCCATGTGTGCCGGCCCGATGGAAGTGATGACGGCGACCTCCGGCCGCAGCCAGCTGCAGAGTGCCGCGATCTCCCCCGGACCGTAGGCACCCATCTCGGCTACGAGCACGTCCGTGCCCGGTGTCAGCTGCTCGTTGACCGTGCGCGACAAGCCGGCGCGGTTGTTGAAACTGCGGGGACTCGCCACGACGCTGCGATCCCCACCCAGGAGGTAGGCGACGTAGTTCTTCGTCGTCGTCTTTCCGTACGATCCCGTGATACCCACCACGATGGGCTGGACCCGGGCAAGCACCGCCTCCCCGCGCCGCACATACCCCTGCGCCAGCAGGTTCTCCAAAGGCTGCAGGACCGAGAGCGCCGCGTCGACGAACAAGGGAGAGCCGATCGCGCTGAGCACAGCTGCCAGCACGGCGCCCGGCAGGCCAGCAAAGGCGCCGGCGAGGGCGATGGCGGCCACTTGGAGGGCAACGGTGACAAGAGCCACTTGTGACATCCGGCGCGTCCAGGCGAGGCGCGACGTCCGCCCTCTGAGGCCAAGGCGGACCGGCCCGGCTACCACGGCGGCGGCCGCCCCGATGGCCACGCCGGGAACGATCGCCGCCGCTCCCGCACAGGCAAGGGCCACGACACCGAGTCCGATGTTGACCGGCGTGCCCACCCACCAGCGCCACGCGAAACGGACGGCCGCCCCGGGAAGGTAGTGCTCGCGCTGGGCCACGCGGAGCCAGCGCAAGTCGGCGCAGAGAATCGAGATGGCGGAGGCGCCGAGCGCGACGGCGCTGAGCGCGGTCACAGGCTGGGCGTGCCCTCGGACGACCCTTTGCAGTTCAAGGCTTCAGGCGTCCGATCGCGGCACGTAGCTCGCCTGGAACCGTGAGAGGAGTCAGGTGGCCGGCGCCTGCGCAGACGACGAGGTGCGCAACAGACAGCTCGGCTTCGAGCTTTTCGGCCACAGCCAGCGGGGCGGAGGTGTCGTCATCGCCCCATACGAGCTCCACCGGGCACCGCAGCGCTGCGAGCACGGCGGTGTAATCCTCCGCAAGCGTGCGCACGAGGATGTCGCGCATGACGCCGGAGGCCGCACGGTAGTCGTCGGACCCGTAGCGCTGGCGAAGCGCCTCCATCCTCTCCCTCTTGATCACCCCGTGCGCCGCCAGCCCACGCGCCAACCGGAAGCGAAGGCGCGGCTGCGGTCGGGCGCCGCCAGGGCGATGAAGCGGAGCCCCACTCAGCACGAGACCCGCGATCCGCTCTGGACGGCTCGCGGCCAGGCGCACCGCGACGCGTCCCCCAAAGGAGTGCCCGAGCACTACGACGCGCGCCTCCATCTCGTCCAGCACGGCGGCGACCGCTTCCGCGTACTCGGGAGATCCCCAAACCGCAGCGGGCGCGGGCGCGCTTCCGAAGCCAGGCAGGTCGAGGGCAATCGCGTCGATGCCGCCCGGTGCAAAGACGGGATCGAAGTCCCGGTGGTCCCGCCGCCAACCGTGCAGGGCGAGGACCCACGGCGTGCCCGTGCCATACAGCTGCCCGAACAGGCGCGAGCCGGCGAAGGAGGTGAGCACTGACCAGAAAGCTAACGCATCGGCCCATCGGCCAAGCTGACAGCCGCGCGTCGGCCTGCTGTCCGTGAAGGCACCTCACGGTGGCTCAGGGCTGAGGCACCCGGCCGCTACGGTCTGTCCATGGCGTCGAGCGCGACTCGGTCGAGCGACACTGCCGGACGCCTGCTGGCCGGATGCGACCCTCAGCAACGCGAGGCGATCACGACCGAGGCGCGTCCCTTGTGCGTCCTGGCAGCCGCCGGTTCGGGCAAGACCCGCGTGCTCACGCGTCGCATCGCCTGGCGGGTGAACGAGGGCACCGCCTCGGCGCCTTATGTGCTCGCTCTCACCTTCACCCGCAAGGCGGCCTCCGAGCTGCGGGGCCGGCTGTCCAACCTCGGGCTCCCCCAGCCCCCGACAGCCGGGACGTTCCACGCCATCGCGCTCGGGGAGCTGCGGCGCCTCGCGGCCGAACGAGGCCGACCGGCACCGGTCGTCATCGCCTCCAAGGCCCGCCTCCTCGCCGCGGCCGCAGGCCACGACATCAGGCACGACCGCGCCGTGCTCGCGGACCTCGCGTTCGAGATCGAGTGGGCGCAGGCGCAATGCCTCACGGCTCGTGACTACTCGCGGGCCGTGAGCACCTCGACAAGGGCTACCCAGTGCGATCCTGCGCTCGTCACAGAGGTCTGGAGACGCTACGAGCGGGAGAAGCAGCGCCATGGCGTGCTCGACTTCGACGACCTCTTGCTCCGCTGCGCGCGCGAACTCGAGACCGACCCCGACTTCGCCGCCTCCGCCCGGTGGCGGTTCCGCCACGTGTTCGTCGACGAGTACCAGGACGTGAACCCAGCCCAGGTGAGGCTTCTCGAGGCCTGGCTGGGCGACAACGATGACCTCTGCGTGGTCGGCGATCCCGATCAGGCGATATATGCCTGGAACGGGAGCGATCCCCGGGCGCTCGTCGAGTTCCCTCTACGCCATCCCGGTTCCCACGTCGTGCGCCTCCCCTTGAACTACCGCTCGAGCGAGGTCGTGCTGGCCGTTGCCTCATCTGTCCTCGGAGCTGGATCTGTGCTCGGAGCTGGACCGATCTCGGACATCGACCGGCTGGGTGCGAGACCGTCCCAGCCGGGAGCCGAGCCCGGCCGGGGGCTTGTCTCGGCCTCCCAGCGCCCAGGCGCGCTGGCACAGCCGATCGTCGCTTACGAGACCGATGCCGACGAGGCACTCGGCGTCGTGAGGTCCTTGAAGCACGCCCGCAGCCCTGGCGCACCGTGGTCGAGCCTCGCCATCCTTGCTCGAACGAACGCCCAGCTCACCCTCTTCGAGCGCGAGCTCAAAGCCGCCGGCATCCCCTTCCGCAGCGGGGGCGGTCGGGCATTTCTCGCTCGTCCTTCCGTTCGGCGAGCCTTGGACCGCTTGACGAGCCCGTCGGACGCGTCCGGCTTCCCCACCTGGCTCGAGGATCTCAACGCGCCGGACCCAGGGGCCACCCCGGGCCTCCCGACTGAGGAAGCGGATCGTGCCGACGCCTCGCCCGGCGACGACCACCTCGCGGAGCCGGTGTGCCTTGACGACGATCTCGCCGAGCTCGCAAATCTCGCCCGTGAGTACCTCGGCTGTGACTCGCGCCCGAGCGCGGACGGGTTCGTGTCCTGGCTCGAGGCGAGCCTGCGCTCGGATCCCCCCCGTCAGGCCGGAGACGCGGTCGACCTCGTGACATTTCACCGCGCAAAGGGTCTGGAGTGGCGAGTCGTCTTCGTGACCGGCCTCGAGGACGGCCTCGTCCCGATCGCCCACGCCCACAGTGCCGAAGCTCTCGCCGAAGAGCGCAGGCTGCTCTACGTCGCGTGCACCCGAGCCATCGACGACCTGCGTTGCTCCTGGGCTCGTGAGAGATCCTTCGGCGGCCGTCGCGCTAGCCGCAGGCCGTCGCCGTACCTTGCGGCGATCGAGGCGACTCATCGTGACCTTGCCCGGTTGGCCGAGGTGACACCCGAGCGCTCCCAAGCCTCCCAGCGGCAGGTGCGGGCCCTTCTGGCCGGCCGGGAACGAGCCCGCCGTGAGCCGTGAGGCCACCGTGAGGAGCTCACGTTCCACAATCGGTCGCATCGTGCCCGGAGATCGCTCGCCCGAGTACCATTACAGGCGCACTAGCATTTTTCCGTCCGAGAAGGTCACGCCGCCACGGTGGCCATGGATACAGCTACAGAACGGCACGTAATGGGCTCTTCCGTGAGAAGACAAGACGCCAGGCGAGTGCGTGACAGTTGGCCTGGGAGGAGGGTGGCTGATGCCTAACGGCGACAGTGGCGCGTCTGACCTGGAGGCACGCAACCACTACCTGAGCATCATCGACGACGCTTGGGAGGTCTATCGCGAGGCCGTCGAGGGCGCGTGGGCAGGTTACGAAGAAGACCTGAAGCCGGTGCGCGCGGTGTACGAGCAAGCGCAAGCTGCCGCCGAAGAGGCCCACGGCAACGCGATCGATGCCGCTTGGGCCGACTACAAGCAGGCCGTCGCCAACGCTCCCACGACCATGCGGCGCGATATCGTCGCCCAAGCACGCGCCACCTACAACGAGCTGGCTGCTCAAATCCGCAAGGCCTACAACGAGAGCATGGCCATCGCCCGCGACGACTATCTGAGGTCGGTGGACAACGCGAGGGAGGCTTACCGGGCAGCCGTCGATGGCGAGCTCGACTCTCACCGCGATGCCGTGCGTGCGGCTTGGACCAGCTACTTGCAGGCGGTCGACTCCAGCCTGCTCGTCGAGGATTGAGTCGAAGGACGCGGCCTGTTCTCGCCGCTGGTAGATTATCCCTGCTTAATCGACTCAAAAGATCGACTAACGGGTAGGACGGGCTTTCGCGTAGGGCGGCGGCCCTTGGGCGACTGGACGCGGTAATGCACATCTCAGCCAGAATCGAGTACGCGCTGCGGGCGCTGTGTACTTTGGCCGCCCGCGACGGCGAGCCACTCACCGCCGAGGAGCTCGCCGAAGCTCAAGGGCTTCCCGTCCGCTTCCTCCGCGCGATCCTGAACGATCTTCGCCGAGTCGGGATCGTCACGAGCCAGCGCGGCAACGAAGGCGGGTACAAGCTCGCCCGTCCCGCATCGGAGATCACCATCGGCGACGTGTTCCGCAGGCTGGAGGGCCCGCTGGCCGAGGTGCGCGGCATGCGCCCCGAGTCGGCCAGCTACGAAGACGCCGCGGTCCACCTGCAAAAAGTCTGGGTCGCCGTCCGAGCGTGCCTGCGCGGCGTGCTCGACGAGGTCACGCTCGAGCAGGTCGTGACCGGCAAGCTCCCCAGCCAAGTGGCTCGCCTCGTCACACGCCCGGGTGCGTGGGAGCCGCACTGAGCAAGGCTACGAAGAGCCGAGACATCGGACACGACCCCTTGCTCTCGAGCGTTCCAGCCTGTCAGCTCTCGCTTCGAGGTCCCGTGACGATCCAGCGGCCGTCGACAGCGTACGGCTCGGTCGGGAACCCCAGGGCCAAGAGCAGCGGCCCGAGCGCCTCGTTGAGGATGTCCATCGACTCGACCTCGCGCAACGGCGCTGTCTCGCCAGGACCGGGCCGGTCACGCAGCTGCCAGCGTACGACGAGGCTCCCCTGCCCGTCCCGGTCCACGGCGACGGTCGACAGGTAACAGCCAACAGCCGGTCCGGTGTCCGCGGCGCCACCGGGCGAGAGGCCCAGCTCCTCGATGGCCGCGAGAAGGTCGTTTCGAATTTCCTCGACTTCCGGCCATTCCTCGTCCTCGGGACCGGGCTCAGCCGGATCCAACTCGATTTCGAAATCGAAGTCCTCGAGCCTCTCGCCCCCTGTCTCGTCGCTCATCGGTGCCTGACCATTCCGTGCCCTCGTTCGTCGCGTCCACGCCGTTTGCCGGCATATGGGTGCCTGCCCTCAGGCCACGCCTCACACGATGCTACGTGGCCGGGCCGCGTCGGCAGTGGATCATCGCCGGACATCGGCCGCGACCTGGCGGAGGTGGCCGCGAGACCATCGCCCGTTCGAGCTCGCAGGCGCGTTCGTGCCAAGCCGGGTCGGAGAACTTCAGAGAGCTGTCGGAACCCGGTGCCCCGTGCGCGCTTCCCGCGCGCTTTTGTCCGCATGACGCGAACTCTCCGGCCTCGGGCCGCGCGCCGCGGCACGGGCGTAAGCCCAGCAGAGACCTCCGGAGAACACACTCAACTTCGCGCGCCGGAGGTCCGCGATCTGGGCCAGCAACTCCGCCTTTTCCCGCGAGTTCAAACTCCCGAAATGGTCGAACCTCGAAAGATCAAGATTCGAGTAGGCGTCCGGATCGCAGGTCATGTGCTTCAGTGCGACGTAATACGCCCTCCTGCTCGAAGATGTCTTGTTCAGCTTGATATCGGAAGTGACAGCGACGGCAGAAAGCACCGCCGCCAGCAGACATGGCAGGGCCAGCACACCTGCGGTCCTCAACCCGAACGCAACCCTCCCCTCGCCAGCTTCACGCAGGCTGAACAACCGAACCAGGACCAGATAGATCCCGATCACCACCGGGGCGGTCAACACAACATATCTCGAAGACATCGCCGTGTCGATTCCGATCTGTAAACGGCTCAGCGCCGTCGAAACCGCAGCCATGGCGCCGAAGGCCATCAAACCCACGGCGACGTGCATAGCCCGATCCTCCCTCAGCCTTCGGTCGACATACCACATTCCCAACACGATCAGGGCTATCGCCACTTCTGCGACCCCGATCGCCCTTGCCAACGCCAGCTCCTTGACGCCGCCACCTACCACGCCGTTGCCCAGGCATATCAGCGCGAACTCCACCACTGTCCCCATATGGTGCAGCGGGTGTCCTGAAACCACCCCGGAGCTGCCGACGAAGTAGAGCACAAGGAACACGACGGCTACCGCCGAGAAGGCAAGCTTTTCGGCCAGGTGAGAACGCGAGAACGGGAGCCACAAGACCAGTGCGCACGCGATCCAGGACAGAGTCCCCGACTCTCCCGTGAATGACGCCACGGCGCAAGTAAGCATCACCAGAAGCAAAAGGTATGTACTCTTTCGACTTCCAGAACGGAGCTGCCCGGTCAGCACGATCGCGAGAAACCCAAGCGCGACGGCAGCCAGATTCATGAGGTTCCACTCATCGAGAAGGTTCTGCCAGTTGTTCCAACAAAATATGACGAGCGCCACTGGATATGCTGCGAGCAGCACCACCACCAGTCGCGCCCGCGGAAGGGCGAAGCGGAAGGCACAAATGGCGCACGCCGTCTCCAGGATCCCGACCGGGACCGACGACAGCTTCACCAGTTGAACATTCATCGCGAAGTACTTCGCGTCCAGCAGCAGTCCGAGCCGCTCGAGTACCGGTCGACCAGCACCGTAGAATTTGAAGATCACCGCCCATGGTATGTGCCCGGTCCTGACGAACCCTGCGATCACGGGGATGAAGTTCCAGGTGTCGGAGATCGGTATGTTCGCGCTGGACCTCAGGATGAACCGGGCTTCAATGACGGGAAGCACCAGGTAGGCGAGGATCACTACCGCGAGTGTGGAACGAAGGGCCCAGAGGTGCGCGGGCCGGCGGTCGCCTTGTGAGGTCATGCTCTATGGGAAGGTAGCAGACCGGACCAAGTGGGCATCCGACAGCCCCGGGGTGGGCGGCGATGCCCCGGGGTGGCGTCCCACCCGGTGCTCGTCGCCGCCCGCACCCCGGTGTCGCTCAGCGGCGGTTGCCGGCGTCCGCGGAAAGTCTGCGCAGCGCGGCGACGAGCAGGTCGACCTCGGCGTAGGTGTTGTACATCGCCAGCGATGGGCGCACGGCCGACTCCAACCCGTAGCGGCGCAGGATCGGCTGGGCGCAGTGGTGACCGGCGCGCACGGCGATGCCCTCGCTATCCAGCGCTGAGCCCACCTCCTCCGGTCGGTAACCGTCCAGCACGAAGGTGAGAACGCTCGCCTTCTCCGGAGCGGTCCCGATCAGGCGAAGTCCGGGGACGCTGCGGATCTCGGCGATGGCGTACTGGAGCAATTCGTGCTCGTAGCGCTCGATGATGCTCCGCCCGAGCCGGCTCAGGTAGTCGAGGGCGGTGCCCAGCCCGACGGCGTCGGCGATGTTGCCCGTCCCCGCCTCGAACTTGGCCGGCGGGCGTTGGTAGATGGTCCGCTCCAAAGTGACGTCGGAGATCATGTTCCCGCCGCCCTGCCACGGCGGCATCTCCTCGAGGAGGTCGGACTTGCCGTACAGGGCGCCGATGCCGGTGGGACCGAATATCTTGTGCCCGGAGAACACATAGAAGTCCGCGTCCATGTCCTGAACGTCGACGACCATGTGCGCGACGGCCTGCGCCCCGTCGATCAGCACCCTGGCGCCGACGCGGTGCGCCGCGTCTATCACCTCTTTCACCGGGACGATCGTGCCCAGCACATTGGAGACGTGCGCGACCGAGACCAGCCTGGTCCGCTCGCTCAGCAGGTCGCCGTAGGCGTCGAGGAGCAGCCGGCCGTCATCGTCGACGGGGATGACCTTCAGCTTCGCCCCGGTCTCGGCGGCCAGCTGCTGCCACGGGACGATGTTGGCGTGATGCTCGAGGTGCGAGATCACGATCTCGTCGTCCCGGCCGACGTGCTGGCGGCCCCAGGCCTGGGCGACCAGGTTGATCGCCTCGGTCGTGCCGCGGGTGAACACGACGTCCGCGGCCGACGGCGCGCCGAGGAAGTCCGCGACCTTCTTCCGGGCGCCTTCGTAGGCATCGGAGGATCGCGCCGCAAGAGAATGCGCGGAGCGGTGGATGTTCGAGTTCTCATGCGAGTAGAAGGACGCCAACCGGTCGATGACCACCTGCGGCTTCTGGGTCGTGGCGCCGTTGTCGAGCCAGACGAGCTGTCGTCCGTGGATCCGCTCGTGCAGGATCGGGAAGTCCCGCCGCACCGCCTCGACGTGAAAGGCCGGATAGGCATCCACTGGCGCCGCGGTCCGAGGGCCGGGAGTGGTCAGCAGTCCAGCTGGCGGCTGGCGTTCCTCGATGAAGTAGAACGAGGGCGTACCAGCCTGGGCGGCGCCAGGCAGATTCAATGCCCGCTCCAGCTGATCCGACCTCGTGGCGCCCCCGATCGCGGCGGCGCTGGCAGCCGGCACGCCCGGTACGGAGAGGGCCGGCGGCTGAGAGGCGAGAGCCGCCAGTCGGCCCGGGACCGATGCGGCCCGGTGGTAGCTCGAGAGCAGATCGGGCGGCTGGTACCCCGGCACGTCGGCCGCAGGCGGGTAACCAGAGACCACGGCGGGCGCCTGGTAGTCGGCCGGTTCAGCCGACGGCTGTGGCACGTGCAGGGCCGCTGTCGGATCGGCCGGGAGGGCCGGTCCTGTCTCGTGACCCGGCATGGGGCCGAAGAACTCGGTGGCCAACCGGGTCAGCGTCGCCTCGTCCGGCAACCACGGAGGAGCGGCGCTCACACCGTCACCGGTAGGTGTGTGAGTAGTCATGGAACTTGCCGATCTCGACGTCGTCGAGAACTGCGAGCGCATCGGGCGTGAGCACGGCGAGCGAGTAGTACAGCGAGATCAGATAGGAGGCGATGGCGTTGCGGCTGATGCCCATGAACCGCACCGAGAGCCCCGGCGACTGCTCCCCGGTCAGGCCGGGCTGGTACAGGCCGATCACGCCCTGGCGCCGCTCACCGACGCGCAGCAGGAGCACCTTGGTCTTACCGTGGTCGATCTGCACCTTGTCGGAGGGGACGATGGGCAGGCCGCGCCAGGTGATGAATTGCGATCCGTGGATGCTCACGGTCGCGGGCGGGACGCCGCGGCGCGTGCATTCACGGCCGAAGGCGGCGATGGCGAGCGGGTGGGCAAGAAAGAACGCCGGCTCTTTCCAGACCTTCGTGATCAGCTCGTCGAAGTCATCGGGCGTGGGCGGGCCGGTGAGGGTGGAGAGGTGCTGACCGGCATCGGCGACCGCGAGCAGCCCGTAGTCCGGGTTGTTGATGAGCTCGCTCTCCTGGCGCTCTTTGACCGTCTCGATCGTGAGCCTGATCTGCTCGGCGATCTGGTCGAACGGGCTGCTGTAGAGATCGGAGATGCGGGTGTGGATGTCGACGATGGTGGCCACCGTGTTCAGGAAGTACTCACGTGGCTTCTCGTAGTAGCCGACGTAGGTCGTCGGCAGCTCCGACTCGTCTCGGGGCGGGGTGGCCACAGTGACCGACCTCGGATCCTTGACCCGGTTGAGCCGGTAGATACCTGCCTCGACCGGGACCCACTGCAGCATCTGAACCAGCCAGCGGGGCGTGATCGTCTCGAGCTGTGCGGTGCTTTTGGTGGCATTGGTGAGTTGGCGCGCTGCGTCGTCGGTCAGCGCGAGATTTGTCGGCTGGTCACTGGCTGCTTTGGGCATTGCTGAACCTTTCGTTGTGGACTGCCCCGTACCACGTAACCGCAGATGCGGGTCGGACAAAGCCGTCAAGTATTAGCGGGATCGGGCATTTCGACGTGGACTGTCTCTCCAATTGGCCTCCGAATCGAGCCCTTCTCGTGTCGCGGGGCTCTGTGGTGATGTCAGATGAACAGCTGGATGTCGGCCTTGGCGGCCATGTCGATGAAGCTGGCAGCGCCAAGGGAGGGCTGCAACCCGTCGATGAAGTCCGACGTCGACAGCCCGTAAAGGTCCATGGTCATCTGGCACGGGTGCAGCCGCACGCCGACGTCGATGGCCATCTCCATCATCTCGGTCACGCTGGCGACCTTGTGCTGCTTGGCCAGCGTCTTGATCATGGAGGTCCCCATTCCTGCGAAGTGCACCTTGCTCAGCTTGAGGTGCTCGCTGCCACCGCGGTCGAACAGCGACTCTCCTTTTTGCATCCAGTTCTGGCCCGTGACCCTCTTCTCGTTCTTCTGCAGCACCCGCAACCCCCAGAACGTGAAGAAGACATCCACCTCGAGACCGGAGGCGGCGCCCGTAGTGGCCAGGATCATCACCGGCCATACCCGGTCGAGGTCGTTGCTCCAGCAGATGATCGCCATTCGCTTGGGCTCGTCCGCGCCGGAGGCCGCCGCCGAGGCAACGGCTCCGGTGTCAGTGTCGTCCATGTCACTTCCCTCCTAACTCGGCGGCGGCTTCCCGAGGGGAGGCCGGGCGCCGCGTGACGGTGCTGCGGTCCAGGGCTGATGAGCGAGATCAGCGACCTGCGATATCCTATCTTCCTGCTAGATTACATGGCTAATCTGCAGTTGGTTGGCACCGACTCGGAGTCGTCGTATGCCCGAGGGGCGCCGATGCCGTCCCCAGTCGCGTCTCACGGGCTCGACGGCTCAGCCGCAGGTGATCCCCTCAGCATCGAGGAACTGGCGGTAAGCCTCGATGCCCTCCGGCCCGGTGACAAGGTCGGCGACATCGCTTTCCCAGTCGGACGGGCGCAACCGGGCGACCCAGCCGGCGCCATAGGGATCGGAGTTGACCAGGCTCGGCGAGGCGACGAGAGCGTCGTTGACCGCCACGATCTCGCCGCTTATCGGCGCGGAGACCGGGCCGACCCACTTGCCGCTCTCCACGGTGGCGATGTTCCGACCTTTCTCGACTGATTTGCCCGCGGCCTTCGGTGTCACCGCGACGATGGTCTTCGCCATGTTCTGCGCGACGTCGGTCATCCCGACTGTCACCAGATCGCCGTCACGGCGCGCCCAAACGTGCTTGCCCACCACGTAGTACAGGTCCTCGGGTAGGTTGCATTTGTTGACGATGGTCATCGCTTCGTCTCCCGTCCGGTTCCGGCGTTGTTCTGATCGTGGCCGGCCATCACACCGTCTCTCCGACGACGCCGGGCTCGGCAAGCCTTGCGATGGCCTCCTGTACCAGCAACGTGATGTCGCGGACGGCGAGCCGATCATCAGCCCGGACAGTCTTGACCGCATCGGAGAACATGGTCACGTCCTTCGGGCAGGCAACGACGAACTGTCCCACGCCCAGGCGCAGTGCCTCGCCGATCCGGTTCTCGCTCGGCCGCTCCTTGAGGAGGCTGTCCTCCATCCAGATCCGGCCGCCGCCTGCGCCGCAGCAGAAGGTGTCCGCGCCGTTGCGGGGCATCTCGATCAGTTCGCAGCCGAGCGCCCGCA
Source organism: Acidimicrobiales bacterium (assembly GCA_050015255.1). Taxonomy (GTDB): domain Bacteria; phylum Actinomycetota; class Acidimicrobiia; order Acidimicrobiales; family Bog-793; genus Fen-455. The sequence continues at coordinate 55,201 of JBEKBT010000004.1, read as the reverse complement.
GGATCCGCCGGGGCGCCTCGACCACGCCGTTGTAACGGGCCAGATAGCACGGATCGTGGTAGGTGACCCGGTAGCCAAGCGGCCCGACGCCGATGGCGCCGCCCTCTAACAACTGGGCGAGCAGCTCGGTGTAGTGCCAGACCGGGTAGCTCGCCCCCAGCGCGGGGTACTCGTTGCGCAGGGCGTTGAGCGTGTGCGGGTCGGTCGTGAAGATCTCGTCGAAGCTGGCCTCGCGTAGGGCCTCGAGGTTGTGCTCGGCGAGCACCTCGAACAGGCCCTCCTCGCCGACCCGGCGCACGTCGTTGCCCGCGTTGCGCTCCGCCTCGTACAACAGGCCGAAATCGACGCCCGCGTCGTGCAGGATCCTGGCGAGGATGCGGGAACTCTCCTGCAGCCGCTCGTCGAAACTGGCGAAGTCGCCAACGAACCATAGGTACTTAACCGGGTGCTTGCGGGCGTCTGGGATCTCGAAGTCCAGCTCACGGGTCCAACGGCCTCGCATCCGGGCCGACTTCCCGAGCGAGTTGCCCTGTGTGGCCAGGTTCTGCAGGGCCTGCTGCAAGGTGGCGTCCATGGTTCCCTCGTCGACCAGGCTGCGCCGTAATTGGACGATCGTGGGCACGTGCTCGACGCCCACCGGGCAGACGTCAATGCAATGCATGCACGTCGTGCAGGACCACAACGCGCCGGCATCGATCACGTCCCCGGCGATCCTGACTCCGTCGGGCTTCGCGAGCGGGCCCGTGCGCTCAGGCCTCCGCTCGCGGTCCAGCAGCGTGATCCCCCCTGTCGAAGTGTCCACCCACTGGCGCAGGTCGAGGATCAGGTCGCGCGGCGAGAGCGGCGCCCCGCCGGCGCGTGCCGGGCACACCTCGTGGCAGCGGCCGCATCTCGTGCACGCGTCGAGGTCGAGCAGCTCTTTCCAGGTGAAGTCGGAGATCTCCTGATAGCCCGGGTGGTCCGCCACCGGCGCGGGTAGCGCGAGCGTCGCCGACCGGTCCGTGGCGACCAGGTTCACCCCGTCGAGGAGCATGTGCATGGCCTTGGAGTAGGGGATGTAGGCGATGAAGCTCAGCGCGAGGCCGGCGTGCACCCACCACAAGACGGTGTGGGCGCTCACGGCCTGGGCCGCCGTCATGCCGAGGCCGGAAAAGGCCTCGGCGAAGACCCTGGCGAACGGGCTGAACACGGTGAACCACGGCATGTGCTGGCCGAGGATCCGCAGGCCGGTCAGCACATAAGCGGTGACGAGGACGGCCAGGAGCAGTCCCAGGAAAAGCCAGTCGCCCTCCACCATGGCCTTGCGGGAGTAGCCGCCGGCGGGCGTGCCCGCCCGGCTGTAGCCGAGACGCCAGGGTCTGCGCACGCCTCGACGGACCACCATGTAGACGAGGGCGAGGAGAAACGCGAATCCCAACGTGTCTACCGCGAAGGTGTAGACGATAAAGAACGTGCCGTGAAAGAAGCTGTCCTCGTGCCCGGCGATCAGCCGGGAGAGGTTCCGGACGACGTCGGTGTCGATCGTGAGGATGACCGTCGCCAGGAAGGCGACCAGGAAGCCCCAGAAGATGAGGAAGTGCGCCACACCGGTCGCGCGGTTGCCTCTCGCCACCGATGCCCCCTTGCCGATAGAGCCCAGCCGGCCGCCGAGAGCAGCCCGGATCGTCGGCCCGCGCCCCGCCGCCCGGCCGATACGGTATTTCCGCACCCGGTGCCAGACCCCCCAGGCGAAGACGGCCGTCGACACAGCGGCCACCGCGTAGAAGATCGCCTTTCCGAGCGGGCCGATGCCCTCGAAGACCGGCCGGGTCACCGCCGTGCCCACCAGGCCGAGCTGGCCCGTCATGGTCAGCCGCGGACCTTGCCCACGAGCTCCGGAACCAGATCGAAGAGATCCACGGTCGTGCCGTAGTGGGCGACGCCGAAGATCGGCGCTCCAGGATCGGTGTTGCAGGCCACGATCAGCTCGGCGTTGCGCATGCCCTCCAGGTGCTCGGGAGCTCCAGAGATGCCGAGCGCGAGATACACCCGGGGCTTGACTTTCAAGCCCGATTGGCCCACCTGGCGGGTCTTCGGCAGCCATCCTGCGTCCACCACGGGGCGCGACGCCGAAAGCGGGACGCCGAGAGCGTCGGCGAGCTCAGCCACGATCTCCATGTTCTCCTGCGACTCGATCCCGCGGCCGACCGAGACCAGCATCTCGGCCGAGCTGATGTCGAGGTCTCCCCCGTCGGCTTCGACGACCTGTCGAAGCGACATCCGCAGCGCGTCGAGCCCGGCCGGCGGCGTGATGGGCACCACCTGCGCGCCGAGGGCGCCGCGGCCCGTCTCCACGCTTAAGGCGCCTCCGAGCACGGTGGCGATCGCGCGCTCACCGGGCAGCTCGAGCTCCGCGAGCACCTTCCCGCCGAGGATCTGCGCAGTGGCGGTCACGACGCCGTCGTCGATCTCGAGCGCGCTGACATAAGCGGCCAGTGGCGCGTCCCAGCGCACCGAGAGCGCGGCCGCCAGGTCCAGGCCGACAGTCCCGTTCGAGATCAGCAACAGCCGCGGGGATCGCTGTGCCAGCACCTCCAACAGCGCCCGCTCGTAGGCCTCCGGCAGGTACTCCGCAAGGGCCGGGTGATCGACGGAGACCACGACGTCGGCGCCGCCGAGCTGGCCTGCCAGTTCGGCGGGTCCGAGCAGGGCCACCTCGGTCAGGCCGCCCAGCGCGGATGCCAGCTCGTGCGCCTTGCCGATCAGCTCGTAGGTCCCCTCGGAGACCTGCATGCCGGTGTGCTCGGCGAGCACCATCACATTGCCGCTCACTTGTCGTTCACCCTTTCATCAGGCCACGTGCGCGAAGCAGGCCCACGATCTGATCCGCCACCTCGCCGGGACTGCCCTCGAGCATCTCGGCCTGGCCGCTCGTCTCCGGGCGGTGCATCCGGCGCACGACCACGCCTCTTCGCATCGCCGGCGACGACACCGCCAGCTCGGTCAGCCCTCCCGCCTGCATGGCCTGTTTGATCCGGGTGATCGGGGCGTAGCGAGGGGGCTGGCGGGCCGACTGGACACCGATCACGGCGGGCATTTGCACCTGCAGCTCGTGTGACCGCCCGCCGGCGAACTCCTGGCGGACGATGACCGAGCCGTCCTCGGCCTCGACGCTGACTGCCACCGAGACGTGCGGCAGGTCGAGGAGCGCAGCGAGCGTGGGCGGCAGTTGGCCGTCCAGATCGTCAGCGGCCTGCACGCCGGAGATCACCAGATCGGCAGGCTGAGCCTCGAGGTACCCTGCCACGAGCGCGGCCCGGTCGGCGATCCTGATCCCGGCCGGTCCGGGCGACACCGCGCCACTCGCGTCAGCGAGCTTCACGGCCGCGTCCGCGCCCTTGGCGAGCGCGGTGTAGAGGATCTGGTCGATCTCGGGGTCACCGGCCAGGCCGACGGCCACGACCTCGGCCCCGCTGGCGTCCTTCAACAGCAGCGCCTCTTCGAGAGCCTGAGCGTCCCACTCGCCGAGCACGAACGTCAGGTACTCCCGGTCGATGCCGGTCTCGTCCGCGGTGAGATCGATCTCCTCGACGAGATCGGGCACCGCCTTCACTGGCACGACGATTCGCACCTCAGCCCACCTCTCTGTTCATCCGACGACATCATCCAACCCCAGCTGGCGGCCGATCTCCTCGAGATCGCTCGCCGCCGGCAGAAATGGGTAGTCGCGGAACGATTCTCCGGGCCGGTACGAACCGTACGGCCTCGTGCATCCAGGTTCACCCTTCTCGCCCGGGCAGCCGTTGGTCATGAACGCCCTGCCGTCCGCGACGACTTCTTCGATGGCGGAGCGGTCCGCCCGCACGCGGGCAATCCCGCCGCCGCTGTCGAAGCCGAACTGCTCCAATCCGTAGCCTTCAACCTCGATCAGGTGCCTGGCCAGCTGTACCCGGCGCCAGCGCCTGAGCGAGGGCTGCGGCTGGGCGGCCATGCGCGAGTCAGGCTCCGGGTTGAAGCAGAACAGGTAGGAGAAGATCTGCCGGTCCCGCAGCGCGACGAACAGAGCGAGCAGGTCCTGGTCCGACTCACCGAGCCCGACCAGAGTGTGCACGTTCACCTTCCACGGCCCGAAGATGTCGCGGGCGTCGGTCACGACCTCCCAGTACTTCTCCCACTTCAGGCCACCTGCAGGAACCTCGGTGCGAATGCTCCGGAAAAGCTTCTCGGTGACGGCGTCGAGCCCGATCCCGATCATGTCGACACCGATCGACCTGAAGGTCTCGAGGCGCTCGCGCCTCAGCGTCGGCGGCGCGACGAGGACGGATACCGGAGTCCGGACGCGTTCGGCGATCCTCCGCGCGATATCGCAGGTATCTCGGTACGCGCGGCCGTGAGTCACCATCGAGATGCAGAGCCGTGTCAGCCCCGGCTCGAAAAGCGCCACCCGCTCCACGAGATCATCGGTTCGCACGAGCGGCCACTCCACCCTTATGAACGACTTGTCCTCGTAACTGCCCGGGCGGGTACGGGCGAGCCCGCAGTAGCCGCAGTCGGACCGGCACCCTTGCTCGTAGTTGAGCAACAGGTTGATGCCACCGAAGCCGAAGTCCCGGCTGAACTGGCCCGAGCGCATCCGTAGCGCGATCGCGCTCGCCATGGAGATGCGCACGTACTCCGGGCTGTCCTTGGTCGGCAGGCCGGCTGCAGGCAGTGGAAGAAGCTGGGTGACCACCATGGCGTCTCTCTTCAGCCCGGCTCGGGGCAACAGCGCCGATCCGCGGCGTCGACCGGCTCAGGCAACAAACAGGAGTCCGTGGCCCGGACCGCCCTGGCCGCGTCTTTTTCGCCCGCCTGGCGGCCTGCCTCCATCACGGCGGCGGCGAGTCGCTCGGGTGCGACGCCCAGCGCGTCGGCCGCCTGCGAGCGGGCAACAACGGCGAGGATGGCGTCGTGCTCCAGGCGTCGCCAGCGAAGGCCGGACTCCATAGCCGCCAGGGCGGGTGGCAGCTCGTTGAAGTCCCCGGCGACCATCACACTCTTGACCAGGTCACCATGGGTGGCGAGATAGATCCTGGCCAGCCCTGCCGGCGTCTTCAACAGCGACGACCCGCTGGCATCCGCCGCGACGCTCCGCTCGCTCAGCCAGGCCTGCGACCGGTACCTGCTGGCAGCGAGGGCAACGGCGTGAGCCTGCTCCTGCCGGTTAGGCATCGCAGGCTCCAGGGACACCCCGAAGGTCGTCGCGAAGCTGTCGGCGATGACCGGTCTAAGAGTCGCGGCGTCGTGCCGGGCGCCGGTCTCGGCAGAGACAGTCGTGATCCGCTCGGTCACCGCGGCCGTGGCCCGGTCGGCCATTTTCGCTGCGGGTATCTGCAGCACTTGAAGCATGAACGCGACGTCGAGGTCGGCCAGGACACTCGCGTGGAAGAGCATCGCGCCGGCCGAGTCGACATAGAGCCCGAGGCCGGCGATCTTCCGGCTGCCGACCTCCAGGTCGTTCTTGCCACCGAAGCTCGCAGGGATGCCCAGTCGAGCGCAGCCGGCGACGAGCGCGGCCGAGAGTTCCTCGATGGTCTCCCGCGGACGCTGGTCGGTCCGTGCCCGGTCGACGTAGGCAATTCCCAACTGGCCAGATCCCATGACGATGGCACCTCCGCCCGTGAGCCTGCGGCTGACCTCGGTGCCGGTGCGACGGCAGGCGGCCAGGTCGACCTCGGCCTCGAGGTTCTGGTAGCGGCCGATCAGGGCGCAGTGATCGCGATAGCTGTAGAGCCGCAACGTCGGCGGACAGTCCGGTTCGTCCCGTGCGTACCGGCTCATCAGCGCTTCGTCCAGGGCGAGTCCCTCGGCTGCCCCGGCGCCGTCGTCGGCCAGTAGCCGCCACGTCTCGCTCACCTGGTCACCTGCACGGCGGCCAAGCCGCTGTCCTGTGCCCCGTTCCAGGTGAGCGAGCAGCAGTACTCGAACAGCCGCGGTGCAAGCCCGCGCGACCTCGCGTACTCGATTGCGCCGTCCGCCGGATAGGCGATGCCGTTCAGCCCGAGGTCGATCGCCGCCCGGTCGAGCTCCCCTTTCAGCGCACCGAACGGGCGGGCGCAGCCGAGATTGATCGTCGTCGACGGAGCGGCCAAGCGGGCGGTGGCGAAAAACTCCGCCACCTGATCGACGGGGGGCGGCGGCACATGCGCCATCGGCGTGCCGACGAGCGGCACGAGCAGCACCAGGATCAGTGTCGAGACCGGGTATCGGGTGACCATCTCCAGCGCCCGGTGCTCGCCCAGGAAACGGCCGTAGTGCAGACCGAGGACGATGTGCGGGATGATCCGCAGCCCGGCCTCGGACAGCAGCCGCAGCGAACGGTCCACGTCGGCCACGGTCAGGTCGAGGTGGTAGACGTCGCGCAGTGTCTCGTCGGACCCGATGACATCGAGCATCACACCGTCCACGCCCGATGCTGCCAGGCCGGCCGCGAGCTCGGGCGACACCAGGCCCGAGTGCACGACGACCTTCATCCCGAGCTCGCTGCGGATCCGCGCGATGTGGCGCAGATGCGCCAACAACGGCACCCCGCCGGCGCGGGTGGAACCGCCCGATACGAGCAGCCCCTCGCTCCCCTCCTCGCGGAGGCGAGCTGCGAGTGTGAACAGGTCCTGACCTGCGCGGACCGACACCATGCCGTCGAGCACCTTCGCCTGGCAGTGGTCGCAGGACAGAGCGCACGCCGAGCCGGTGACCGATACGGGCAGGAACCGTCGGGGAGTGGTCGGGACCCACTCCGAGGTTTGCCAGCGCTTCAGGCCCGGCGCGTAAAAATCCATCACGTCAGGGAAGTTCGCCCGCCGCACCGCGGCGGGGCGCGACAGCGCTTGCGCCGTGGTCATTGCGCGAGCAGCCCGTTCAGCCGGTAGTGGGCGATCCTGGCCGCGAACCAGGCGGTGATCTCGGCCGGCTCGGCGAGAAGCCCCGACAGCTCGCCGGCGGTTTCGCTCACGCTCGCCTCGATCAGCCAGCCGGCCCCGTACGGGTCCCGCTCTGCCAGGCCCGGGTCACGGGCGACCGCGTCGTTCACGGCCAGCATGGCGCCTGAGACGGGGCTGAGGAGCGGGCCCACGAACTTGGCCGCCTCCAGCTGGCCGAACGGCCGGCCTGCTGTGAGCTCGGTCCCTGTCGGCAGAAACGACAGCTGAGCCAGGGTTCCGCTGGTCTCGATCCCGAGCGGGTCCATCCCGATCCTCACCCGGCCCGGTCCGGTATCCAGCACCCACATGTGCGTCTCCGCTTGGTAGCGCCGGTCGAGAGCGAGCGGGAAGCCGGACACGATGACGAGCGCAGTTTCTTCCATCAGAGCCTCCCGGGATCGGCTGTCGCGAAGGCCGCAGCCAGCCGGCGCCCTGGATCACCAAAGCCCGTCAGCACTCGAGCGACCGAATGCAACGGGATGCCCTGGAGGGCCTCTTCCGCCTGCTCTGTCGACCCGTTCAGTCCGCGGTCGTGCAGCCGCACCTTCTCGACCGTCCCCCGGACCACGCCAGCGGCGACCTGTGCCCCGTCGTATGTCGCGCCGAGCGTCCACACCCCGGCTCGCACCTTGACCTGGCGAGCACTGGGTCTCCCGGCTCTTGCCGTCGCGGGCCGGACCGGTCCGGCCAACCAGGTATCGCTGGTGAATCTTTCGTCAAGGCCCTCGAGCACCGTCCGCTCGGTCCCGGTCAACGCACCGCCTTGCGCACCGAGCCCGAGCGCAGTGGCGTAGGCACTGATCATGGCCGCCTGGAAGGCAGCCGGGTCGAGCGGGGTCGCGGCGACGAAGCGGTGCATCAGCGCGAGCGTCTGGTCCCTCTGGGCGGGATCGGCCAGGGCGAGCACCCGGGCCGCCCGCTCGTGGTCGAACCGCTGGATCAGGTTGCCGCAGACCACCACGGCGTCCTCGATCTGGCCCGCCCCGTGCCCGCAGATCTTGCGATCGTCGAGGCAGATCTCCAGGTCGTCATCGAGTGCCGCTGGCACCCCGACCGCGCGGAAAGCGGTCACGACGGGCTCGAGCAGCACGCGCAGGGCCTGGCGACGGGCCGCTGGCACCGCCCGGGCCGGCAGGCAGATCTGGAAGAACAGCTGGTCCGAGTCCAGGTAGACCGGACCGCCGCCCACCATCCGCCGCAAGAGGGGCAGGCCGTTCTCCCGGCAGTAGTCGCGGTCCACCTCGTCGATCCCCCGGTGGTAGCCGAGGCAGACGTACGGCTCGGCCGGGCGGCAAAAAGAGAGAGTCGCCCGTCCCCCGGCGGACACCCCGTAGGCGATCGCATGCCACAGGGTCTGGGAACGCAACGGCGAGCTGAGACCGGAGTCGACGACTCGCAGCGGCTCAACCACCTTGCGCCTCGTCCCGCATCGCCTCGTCCATCAGCTCGATGACGTCGCACACACGCAGGTCCTCGTGACCGGTCGCCTTGGCGGCGTCGGTGAACCTGGACACCTCATAAGGACAGCAGACCGCCAGCACGTCGGCCCCGGTCTGGGCGGCCTCGCGAACCCGGCGCTCGGAAAGGCGCTCGGTCGTGTGATCTCTCGTGAAACCGTCCAGCCACATGCCGCCGCCGCCACCACCGCAGCAGTAGGCGTTCTCCCGGCAGCGGCCCATCTCGACAACTTCGACGCCGGGAATCGCCTCGAGCAGCGTCCGGGGGGCGTCGTACTCGCCGTGCTGCCTTCCCAAATAGCACGGATCGTGAAAGGTCACCCGCAAGTTCAGCTCCCTGGCCCAGTCGATCTGACCGACCAGGGGCGCGAGGAGCTGTGTGTAGTGCAGCGCATCGAAGGTGTGCCCGCGCCGCGGGTACTCCCTGACCAGGGCGTTGAAAGCATGCGGGTCAGGCGTCACGATCCGGGCGAACTCGTATTTCGCCAGGACCGTGGTGACATCTTCGACCAGCGCGTCGAACAGGCCCTTCTCGCCGGCAAGACGCTGAGAGTCACCGAGCGTCTTCTCCTCCGGGCCGAGAATCGCCCAGTCGATGCCGAGCGCCGAGGCCACCCTGGCGAAGGCGCGGGCCGCGTCCTGGCCGCGGGGGTGGAAGCTCCAGTAGTCCTCCACGTAGAAAAGCACGTCGACGGGTGCCGGATCCTTGGCCAGCACCCGCACGGGGACCCCGGCGCTGTCTGCCCACTGCGCCCGGCGCCGCTGACTCTGCCCGAGCGCGTTGCCGTGCCGGAAGGTCTTCTCGAAGACGTCCTGCAGCTCCGCCGGCACCTCCGCACTGCTGAGCGCGGCCTCGCGCACGGCCGGCATGATGGCGGTCATGTCGACCTGTTTCGGACAGACCCGCAGGCAGTTGGCGCAAGTGGTGCACAGCCACAGATCGGCGTCGGCCAGCAGCTGAGTTCCGGTCTGGACCTTGCGGTGGATCTTGCGCGGGCCATAGTCGCCCACCATGTCGACCGGGCAGACCGGCACGCACTTGCCGCAGCCGTAACACCATTCCAGCGACTCACCACCGGGCAGGGTCGAGATCGCGGCGAATCCATCCGGGCCGTAGTCGGTGAGGACCCGCGGCTCGAACATCCGGTTCCACATCGCCGGTAGCTCCACCTCGCGCCCCGAGATGGTGGAGGCGACCGTCGCCAGCTCCTTTTCCACTGCGACCGGCGGGATCTTCCGGCCACCTACAGGCACGGTCCTAGCCCTCCAGGTGATAGACGCCGAGCAGGCGGCGAATGAGATCGGGCAGCGGCGGGATCACCCGGTTGAACTCACGGGTCATCCGCATCCGCAGGACTGTGTACATGTAGACCCCGTAGACCGCGGCCAGCAGGACATCGACGCCGAACAGACCGGGACCCGCCACGGTAAAGCCGGCGGCCTTTCCGGTCTCGTCGACAAAGGCCGTTGCCCGCCCGACGGTGAGGTAGACCGCGCCCCTGGTGGCTCCCGCGCCCAGATCCACGTCATCGGTCGTGACCAGAGCCAAGGCACCGGTCCGGGCATCGGGATCGAATATCCACCTGGTCCACAGCCAGTACCGCTCGGGCGAGGTGAAATGCAGCAGTTCCGTGGGGAGATCGAAGCCGGAGCCTGCCAGTGCGACCTGGGCGGCGCGCCCGCTGAAGGCGGCGTCGAAGCGATCGATCCGGTCCGCCACGGGCTCGTCACCGGCCAGAAGCCCGGCGATGGCCGCCGCCAGCGGCTGCGGGCCGAGCGAGTCCAGGATCCGGTCGGCGCGCCGCCGGGTAGCGAACACCCAACGCAGCACCTGCCGCAGAGCGGCGCGGCCCAAGAGGGACGGCTCGCCGGACAAGAGCTCTCGCAACGCCGCCGACTTGCGGTCGAGATCAGCGGCGATGGCCTTTAATTCCGCCTCGCTTACCTGTTCCATGATCTCGCGTTGGAACTCCAGCGCGCTCTCCGTGTCGACTACAGGACCGGCCATCAGCAAGTGGCCGCCTCAGTTCACAGCCGCGACGGCACGCGACCGTAAATAGCCGACCGCCCTCATGGCCGCACCGGCCGCCGAGGAGACCGTGTCCTCGAGATCTGCCGGTCCGAGCGCCGCGCCACAGGCGAAGATCCCCTCCCGGTCGGTGCTGACCGGGTCGAGCGGCACCCCGGCGGCCTCGATGAACCCGTACTTGTTCTGCTTCACCCCGAGCAGCCTCGCCAGCTCGCGGGTGCCGGGCGACGGCTCCATGCCGACCGACAGCACGACCAGGTCCATAGGCACCTCCATCGGCCGGCCCATCGTGGTGTCCTCGCCGCGCACCAACAAGCGGTCACCCTTCGGAAGCACCTCGGTGATCAGCCCCTTTACATACTGGACATGGTGCTGTTCCTGGGCCGGCCAGTAGATCTCGTTCTCCCAGTAGCCGTACATCCTCATGTCGATGTAGAAGATGAGCACCTTCGAATCCGGCAACAGCTCCCGGAGCTCGATGGCCTCCTTGGAGGCCACGCCGCAGCACACCTTCGAGCAGTACTCGTTGCCGATCTGACGGTCACGGCTGCCCACACACTGGACGAAGCAGATCCGCTCCGGTGGCTGGCCGTTGGACGGGCGCCGGACCCGGTGCTCGGACAGCATCGCCTCGAGCTCGGGCTGAGTGATGACGTCGGGGAACTCGTAATACCCGTACATCTGGGTCGACCGGCCAGGGTCGAAATGTCCGAACCCGGTGGCGATGATGATCGCGCCGCACTCGACCGTCTGGTTGTCGCCGGCCGCCGGCGCCTCGGCCTCTTGCCCACCGGCCGCCGGCATCTCGAGTGTCTGCGCGCCACGCAGCCTAAGGGTGAACGCCCCGGGCTCCCCGGACACCCCGACAAGCTCGGTACCGAGCCGGACTTCGATGAGCGGGTCGGCAGTGACCTGATCGATCATCTGCCGGATCTGTGGCTGAGCAGGCTCACCTCGCGGAGTCAGGCCGGAATAGTTCTCCGCGACCGGCGTGCCGCCCAGGAACTCGCGCTGCTCGATCAGCACCGCCCTGCGACCAATCTCTGCGATCCCTTGCGCCGCACGCAGCCCACCGGGTCCCCCGCCGATGACCACAATCGTTTCCGAGGACATTCGTAACCTCAATTTTCGTGTTCGTGACCGGCGGGCGAGACCCGGGGCGCGCCCTCGTCGTGCGTACCATCGGCATCATCCCAGTCGAGATAGCGCTTCTCGCCGCTCTCGAGTCGGCGCAGATCGCCCTGGAACTCGGCCCACGCCTGCTCCCAGTCGATGCCCATCTTCTCGAGCAACGGCCGGTAATCGGCGGAATGCCAATGCAGCTGGCACACCCGGAAGGGGTGGGCCCCCATCGCCAGGGCGGCGAACTGCGCCTCGCTGAGCACCGCGAGCCCGACGTTGCGTCCGTGCGCCCTGGCCGCGAACTGGCTCTTGTCCAGCGTCGTGACGCACCCGGTGTCGTGAGTCAGCACGACATCGGGGTTGGCCTCCTCCTTCATCACCTCGATCTTGCGCAGTGTGGCGAACGAGCGCGTGAAGTCCCGCTGCACCAAGATGTGCCGGAAACCGAAGCCACAGCAGTCGAACCAGGTCGAGTAGTTGCGCACCTCGGCACCGAGCGCCTCGGCCAAGCCGGTCACCACGGCCGTGCGCTGGCCGCCGTAGATGTCCGGGTCGTAGATCGCGTCGCCGGAGACGATCTTGTAGTAGTGGCACGCGGGATGGACGGTCACGATGATTTTCGACACGTCGCGGACCTGTTTCGCAGCGATCTCGTCGCGCAAGGCGTGGAACCACTCCGAGTAGTGCACGATCTCCTCCGGCAGCACCAGAGGCTTACCCAGTTTGGCCATGATGCCGCGGACCTGGGCCCGGAGCTCTGGGTGGCGTATCAGCTCCTCCCTCACCTCTTTGTAGTGACCGTAGGAGGTGCCGCAGTGGATGAGCGGGAAGTAGCCGCTCTCGTACGCGGCCGCGAAGTTGCGGACGGCGACGGCGGCCTGGGCAGCCGAGTTGGACGTCGCGCTCGCGTAATAATTCCAGGCCGTGCAGGACGTCTGGTCATGCGGGTCGTGGTAGTCGTAGCCGAGCTTGCGCATCACCCAGAAGATCGAGGTGGAGTAGCCGGGGATGTGGCCGCACTGGCCGCAGGACTTGTGGTGCCACAGGTGCGCCTTCTGGATCCGCTTCTCGCGCCCGAATTTGGTGGACACCGTGACCGCTTCCCGGTCGATCTTCTGCACGATCAGCTCTCCCTGCCGCTCCAGCTCGAGCAGCTCGGCGCGGGGATCTTCCAGCGACCTGCGGTCGGCGACCGGTTCCTCGGCCGCCTTGGCGCGCCTGAGGGTGATCGGAGCCGCAATGGGGGTTGTCATAGCTCTATGCCTTCTTCCTCGAGGCGTTCCTCCATCAGCTCCCGGAGGATCGAGTGCAGGCCGCGATCGACCTCCGCGATCATGTCCAGGGCGCCGGTCTCCAACCAGATGACGTAGAGCTCGACCAGCGTCCTGTCGGCGACGGACCACCCGGAGGAGGTCGTGTGCATCGTCTCGGGAGGCAGGGCCCGGCGCCACAGGTCCAGGTTGTCCGCCACGTCGCCGGTCTCGGGGCCCCAGTCGGGGAACGCGTCCGGCCGCAGCATGTCCGGCGAGACCTGCGTGCCGGTGGACATGATCTTATAGATGATCCGCGAGTAGCCGACGAGGGCTTGCTTGGCCGAAGCCAGCCCGTTGCGGACGGCCACCTCCCGCATGATCGTGATGATCCCGCCCGGGTTGTTGCCGCGCGGGCACCGCAGGCAGGAAAAGCACTGGGAACACTCCCAGATGTCCTCCTGCATCTGCTGGTAGAAAAGGTCCACGTCCTCGCGCGCGGCCGCCTGCGCGATGCGCCGCGGGCTGAAGTCGTAGAACTTGGCCGACGGGCAAGCGGCGACGCAGATGCCGCACTCATAGCAGCCGTACAGGTAATCGCCGAACCGCATATCGCCCTTCACCTGGTCGAACAGCCGCAACTTCACTTCGTAGGACACATCGGCGTAGCCGGCGACATCCGGGGCCTTGTAGTGGGCGTCCGTCTCGGCTTCCCGGCCGGCTGTCAGGGTCATCGCCGGGCCTAGAAGCTGATCACGGCATCGGCGGAGGCGGCGAGGTCGTTGAAGGCTGCGCCACCGATGACCTCGACTCCGTCGATCAGGTCGTCGAGCACCAGGTCGTTGAGGTCCAGCGACGGCTGGCAGACCAGAAGCCGGACGCCGAGGCTGGTCGCCTGTTCGATGAAGTAGCGCAACGGCTGGCCCTGGTCGCCCTTCGGGCCGATCTTGTCCACGACGTCCTTGCGCAGCAGGGTAGGGCCGTACATCGTGAAGTAGATCTTGACCTCGAACTCCATCGCAGCCGCGGAGGCGGCAAGAAAGAAGGGTGTCGCGCTGCGCCCCGGGTCGTCCGCCCCGTGCGTCTGCACGTAGAGGATCTTGGTCTCAGAGTCGTCGGCCCACGTCGTCGCCATCTGTCACTTCACCCGGCGGATGAGGATATGGAAGACGTCAGCCTGCTTGCTGATGCCCAGCAGTTCGTTGCCTGTGCGGCTGCTCCATGCGCGCATGTCGGGCTCGACGCCCGGGTCAGTGGCGAGGAGCTCGAGAACTTGCCCCGGCGAGAGATTCTTGATCGCCTGCGCGGTCTTCACGACCGGCAGCGGGCACGCCAACCCGGTGCAGTCGAGAACCTCGTCCGCGGGTGGAGCCGTGGGCTCAGACACAACATCATCCTCCTTTGGCTTCTAGATCGAGAAGTCTTCCCCGGACCACACGCCGGCTTTGGACGGGCGAACGTCGTGATGGTCCCTGTGGCCCTCAACGATCGTCTCCAGCTCGTCGACACGCGACAGCAGCGACTGCAGGCTGGAACCGAGGAGGTCTGGCATGAAGGCGGACTCCAGGTCAGGCCGGTCCGTGACCCGATGGGGTCGGCTGCGGGCGATTATCTGACCCGGCACGCCGACCACCACCGAGTTGGGGGGCACCGACTTCACGACGACGGCGTTGGCCCCGATGCGGCTGTCGTCACCGATGGTGATCGCGCCGAGAACCTTGGCTCCGGCGCCGATGGTGACCCGGTTGCCCACCGTCGGGTGACGCTTCACCCGGTCGAGGCTCGTGCCGCCAAGGGTGACGCCCTGGTAGATGGTCACGTCGTCACCAACCTCAGCCGTCTCGCCGATGACCACGCCACTAGCATGGTCGATGAACACGCCCTCGCCGAGGATGGCAGCGGGGTGGATCTCGACCCCGGTAAGCCAGCGCGCCAGCGCCGAGCCCACCCGTGCCAGGAGCTTGAAGTCGTTCTGCCACAACGAGTGACAGACGCGGTGGCTCCAAAGGGCGTGCACGCCCGAATAGCACAACGCGATCTCGATCGAAGACCGAGCCGCCGGGTCGCGGTCGCGTGCCGAGAGCAGATCCCGCCGCAGGGTCGCAAGCATGCTCACTCGGTGAGGCCCTCGAACAACGCCGTGGAGAGGTAGCGCTCGCCGAAGGACGGGATGATCACCACGATCAGCTTGCCTGAGCTCTCGGGACGCGCCGCCACCTGCAGTGCCGCCCAGATCGCTGCACCCGACGAGATGCCAACAAGCAGCCCTTCCTCGCGGGCCGCGCGCCGGGCGATGTCGAACGCGTCCGCGTTCTCGACGGTGATGATCTCGTCCACGATGCCAGTGTCCAGGATCGCCGGGACGAAGCCGGCGCCGATGCCCTGGATCGGATGAGGCCCCTTCTGGCCGCCCGAGAGGACCGGAGAAGCCGCTGGCTCGACGGCGATCATCTTCACCGACGGCTTGCGGGCCTTGAGAACCTGGCCGACGCCCGTGATGGTCCCTCCGGTGCCGACACCGGAGACGACGACGTCGACCTCGCCATCGGTGTCGTCCCAGATCTCCTTCGCGGTGGTGGCCCGGTGGATAGCCGGATTGGCCGGATTTTCGAATTGCTGTGGGATGAAATACCGCAGGTCGCTCTTGGCGAGCTCCTCCGCCTTGGCGATCGCCCCGGGCATGCCCTCGGGCCCCGGGGTAAGGATCAGCTCGGCCCCGTAGGCCCGCAGCAGCGCCCTCCGCTCCTTGCTCATGGTCTCGGGCATCGTGAAGGCGCACTTGTAGCCACGGGCTGCACACACCATCGCCAGCGCGATACCGGTGTTGCCACTCGTGGGCTCGAGGATGATCGTGTCGGGCCCGATCAAGCCGGCCTCTTCGGCCGCGTCGATCATTGCCACCCCGATGCGGTCCTTCACGCTGTGAGCGGGGTTGAAAAATTCGAGCTTGGCCACGACCTGGGCCTCGCCGCCCTCGTTCAGGCGGCGAAGCCGGACGAGGGGTGTGTTGCCGATGAGCTGGGTGATGTCGTCCGCGATCTGCATGGTCGCCACGCCTTTCTCGAGTCCTGAGCCTACCTTGAAATCAATTCCATCACAATCATGCAATACATCGCATGCCCAGGCCGAGTCAACTCCAACCAGGCGCCGGTCTGCCGGGCGCGCCCGGCGAGCCGGCCTGACGGTCCGTTCCCCCCTCCTCCTCGTCGTCGCCAGCACCCCCGGCAGGACTCGAACCTGCGACCGTCTGCTTAGAAGGCAGCTGCTCTATTCCGCTGAGCTACGGGGGCCTTGCTTGGGCCGGTGGCTCCTGCAAGCGTAGGTGATCTCGGAACCTGCGCCGGTGGAAGGCTGGTCACCGCTGCCTGGGCGGAACGCGGCGCCTCGGCTCCGCGCTCGCCGAGGAAAGGAGGCCGGTCGTGGCTGTCCGAATCGAGATCGGGATCGACAGTATGACGCCGGAGCTACTCGCGCCGTTCTGGGCAGAGGCTCTCGGGTACACCGTCGGCGACATGGACCAGGCCGGAACCTATCTCGACCTTGTGCCGCCGGAGCCGGGCATGCCCGTCGTCTACCTGCAGCGAGTCCCGGAAACGAAGACGATGAAGAACAGGATGCATCTCGACCTCATGACCGGCGAGCCCGAGAGAACGATCGAACGGCTCGTCTCGCTGGGCGCCAAGCGAGTGGGGACCCCCATGACCGGGAGCGAAGGGGGCTGGTGGCAGGTGATGGCCGATCCCGAGGGCAACGAGTTCTGCGTCTGCGAGGTCGACTAGCCGTGAGCGTGGCCGTGGCGACTTCGGTTGACCGCACCCGCTGTGCCATGCTTGAGGGGCACCGAGAGGCAGCGTGCCTCACGGTCGTGGTGGCCGTAGCTCAGTTGGTTAGAGCGCCAGGTTGTGGCCCTGGAGGTCGGGGGTTCAAGTCCCCTCGGTCACCCTCTTTCAAGCGGCGTCTGGCCGGGAGACCGGCTAGGCTGACCGGCCGAACGCGCCTCTAGCTCAATTTGGCAGAGCAACGGACTCTTAATCCGCAGGTTCCGGGTTCGAGTCCCGGGGGGCGCACCACGACGGTGTGTTAATTCGGACGGTGTGTTAGTTCGGCTGCGGATTCAGGTGGTCGACGACGCCAGTTCCTGCTCGCCGTGTCCCTCGCCACTGCCGGTGCCAATCGACTTAGATTCGCCTTGGTGCTCACGACGCCGTCGCAACCGCGACCGCCCGCTGAGGAACCGGTGGGGACAGCTCTTGCCTGGGGCATCCGTTCCGGACCGCGTCCCAGCTCTGAGACCCGCCAGCTTCTCTTCACCGCCGTCGCGCTGAGCCTCGTCTCGAGCAGCGTCTGCCTGCTCGTCGTCGCGATCCTTCTTCCTCCCCACGCCAGCCTCTGGCGCGTCCTCATGAGGTGGGACGCCTCCTGGTATCGCAACATCGCGCTCCACGGCTATTCGTGGAACCCGCACAGCCCCCTCCAGCAGAACCCGAACTTCTTCCCGCTCTACCCGCTTTTCGAACGGGCAGCGCACCTGCTCACCGGCCTGCCGATAAGTCGCATCGCCGTCGGCTCGAGCATCGTGTTCCAGGCAGTTGCGGCCGCGCTGCTCGTCCTGGTCGCCCGCGGGCAGGGCGCAAGCGGGCGCGAGGCGCTGGCGTGGCTGACGATGTTTCTCGTGAGCCCCCCGGTGGTGGTCGACATCATGGGCTACTACAGCGCTCTGTTCTGCGTGCTGTGCTTCCTCGCCCTCTTCTTCGCGCAACGTCACCGGCCGTGGCTCGTCGCCCTCGTCGTGGGGCTCGCCAGCGGGGCGAACCCCCTCGGCGTCGCGTTTGCCGTTGGTTTTGTCGTGTGGGAGCTGAACCGCCTCGTCTCGACCAGGTCGATCAGCTGGCGGTCTTTGGCGATGCTCGCCAGCCAGGCGCTTGTCTCGGTATCTGGACTGCTCGGCTACGCCCTCTATCTCCTCGTCGCCTTCCGCGACCCCATCGCCTTCTACCAGGCGACCAAGGGGTGGTCGGTGCCGGTTCCCCCACCTTGTCCAGGCGGGGCTCGGCGCCTGGGTGATAGCGACGAGCCTCGTCCCATTGTCGTGGACGCTGGCCCCCGCCCTCCGGACCGGGGCTGCGGTGCGGCGCCTGCACGGTCAGCTCGACCTGCTCGGGGCGGGTTGGACAGGCAAGATCCAGCACGCAGCCGAGGCCGGCCAGCGCTCTGGACCCCAGGCCTGGGAGCAGACGCGAGGCCTGATGTCCACGTTACGACTCCGGGGTGGCAGGACCGTTGTTGCGCTCGAGCTGGAGCCGATCGGCTGCCCGGGGGGGAGGCAGCGCATCGTTGTGCGCAGCCCCGACGCCACCGTGGCCCGGACCCTCTTGCTGCGTCCCGGCTTTCACTGGTACCAGATCGGCCTGAGCTGGGTGAACGGAGGCACGAAGCTCACCCTCACGCTCCGGTGCCTTGCGAAGTCGGCCGCGCCCCGTGGTCTCAAAGCCCCTCTGACACCGGTTGCGGTTGCAATTGCCGGCCTTGCCTGGAGCGACCCACCCTGATCCCCAGCTCCGCGGCGCCCTGCGCACGACGAGTGGGCCGAGGGGCGGCTCTGCTACCCTTCGTCTCGGCGGCTTCGGCCGTCTCACTGCCAGGTAGGGGAAGTCCGGTGAAGTCCGGCGCTGGCCCGCAACCGTAGGCGAGGTGCTTCCTCGCAAGCCGGGAAACCTGCTGGTGGTGAGTCCTACTAACCGTCGAGGAACGCGGGGACTGGGAACCGGTACGGCAGCGGTCTCTCAGCCCTCTCCGGGATCCAGTAGCCGGGAGAGGACCTTCATGCCAACTTCCGCCGGTCGGGCGGCCCGAGCCTGCCTTGTGGCATCGTTGCTCGGCCTCGGGGCCATCGTGCCGGTCGCCTCGGCGGCTGGCGCCAGGCCGGTCGCCTCGGCGGCTGGCGCCGGGCCTGGGTCTCGAGCAACCAGCGCCGCGAGTGTGACCGCGGCTGGCGCCGGGGCAGGCTGGATCGCTCGCGACATGAGCGCGAGCGGAGCGCTCGTCGACGCCGAATCACACCAGCCCAGTGCCGGTGACACGGCGAATGCCATCTTGGCCCTCGTCGCCGCGGGCGAGGGTGCCAACCAGGTAAAGGCCGCCACCAACTGGCTCGAGCACAACTTCGCCTCCTACGTTTCTTCGAGCGGCGTGGACAACCCGGGAAG
Organism: Acidimicrobiales bacterium; assembly: GCA_050015255.1. Taxonomy (GTDB): domain Bacteria; phylum Actinomycetota; class Acidimicrobiia; order Acidimicrobiales; family Bog-793; genus Fen-455. The sequence continues at coordinate 36,199 of JBEKBT010000004.1, read as the reverse complement.
GCTCGGGCTTGTCATTCTTGCCGGCGTCGCGGCGGGCGCCGACCCGGTCCACTTCGATGGCCAGGCCAGGTCGGACGACCTCGTCGCCAGGCTCGAGAACACCGAGCAGCTGAGCGGGTCGTCGGCTGGAGCCTTCGGCACCGGGACCTCGCTGAACGCGTTCTATGAGTCTCTCGCGCTGCTCGCGTTGGCAACGGTGAAGGACACCGGACAGGAGACCCGCCTCGCCGCGGCCTACCTGGCCAGCTTGCAGTGTGCCGACGGGGGCTGGGAGTACAGCCGGGTCACGACTGCTACCGCGTGCACCAGGCCGAACCCGAAGAACTACGCCAGTCCCGACACGAACACGACTGCGCTGGCTGTCATGGCGGTCGCGGCAGTGGGCGGGCGGTTCCCCTACAGCGCGGTGAGTTTCTTCAAGAACTCGCAGGAGACCAACGGGTCGTTCGGCTTCTTCGGCGTTGCGGGCGACGGACAGCAGGGCGATCCTGACTCGACCGCGTATGTCATCCAGGCCCTGATCGCATTGCGTGCCATCAACGACAAGCAGTTCATGCGCAAGGGCGCCACGCCCGAACAGGCCCTCGAGCGGTTCCAGTACGGCTGCAAAGCGCCGCTGAGCGAGCGCGGCGAGTTCTCCTACTTCGGGAGCCCCAGCCAGTTGGCCACTCTGCAGGCAGTCCCGGCCGCTGCTGGCGTGGCGTTGCCCATGTCTCCCCGTGAGCTGTCGGTCGCTGAGCCCCGGCTCAGCTGTGGTGCGGCCTGAGCCGAGATCGGCTGCGGCCGCCGCAGTAGTCGCAGCTGCGCTCCTCGCCGCGACGATCAGCCTGGCAGTGACGGCCGTGCTGCGGCCTGCGGCCGCGACGGCGCTGCGGCCTGCGGCTCGTGCGGCGCGGGCGGCGCCTGCGGCGTCGAGCGCACGGCTAGAGGACCAGAGCTCTTGGCAGAGATGCGCGGTCCCGGCGCATCTCGCCAAGGGTCAGATCGTTGTCCCGATCGTCGTCGACTTCGGCGGGCGCGATGCCAAGGTGCTCGTCACCTGCATCGTGACCAGGCCCGGCGACACGGGCGCCCAGGTCCTCCAAGCCCAGGCACCACTGCTCGGGTACTCAGTACCCCGCTACGACGCGTCCGGCTCCGGCCTGCTCTGCGCCATAGACGGTTACCCGGCGAGCGAGTGCGGGACCGAGTCGGGGAACCACTACGCCTACTGGGCCTATTGGCACGGCGGTGGCAAGCGCTGGCAGTACGCGAGCGACGGACCCGGGGAATGGACGGTCTCCAAAGGCGACGTCGAGGGGTGGCGTTTCGAGCCCGACGGGAGCGCCACTCCCGCCGATCCGCCGCCGCGAGCTCCCTCGAACCCGACGGAGCTGGAAATGCCTGCAACAACGATGGGGACAGCGACGGCCACGACGCGGCCACCGGGGACGGCCGGCAAGTCTTCTTCCTCGTCTCGGTCGAACGCCGGTGGCGGCGGCAAGGGGAACACCACTCTTGGCGCCAACGCGGCCGGTCCGGTCCGCCAGTCCGCCGACAGCAGGAGCGGAACGAGAACGAGAAAGGGCCTTGTCATCCTCTGTGTCGCCCTCATCGTTCTCATCGGCGCCGGGGCCTACGGCCGCTCTCGTCGCAAGAGTAGTCACGCCAGCTAGATGCTGCGCCGCCGCCTGCAGCCGTTGCACCCGATCGCCTGGTGGTGCTGGGCGGGGACGCTGGCGGTCGCGGCCAGCCGCACGACGAACCTGCTCCTGCTCGGCCTCATCTTGGCGGTCGTCGCCTGGGTCGTGTCCACGAGGCGAGGAAACAGCCCTTGGGCCAGGTCTTTCGGCGCCCTGCTGCGGCTCGGCCTTTTCGTCATCGCCATCCGGGTCGCCGTCCAAGTCCTCTTCGGTGACCGGGTCCCCGGGGACACGTGGTTCACCCTTCCCTCGGTCCCGCTCCCCCACTGGGCCGCCGGTGTGACGATCGGCGGCCCGGTAACCGCCCAAGCCGCCATCGGGGCGTTCTGCCAGGGACTGCAGATCGCCGTGATCCTGGCGTGCTTTGGCGCGGCCAACTCCCTGGCGAGCTCTTTCCGGCTCTTGCGATGCGTGCCGGCCGGTCTTTACGAGGTGGCGGTGGCTGTGACCGTGGCGATCTCGTTCACCCCACAGGTCGTGCTCTCGATCGCCCGGGTCCGAGACGCCCGCCGCCTGAGGGGCCGCGCGACGACCGGCTTGAGAGGATGGCGCGGCCTGGCGATCCCGGTCCTCGATGGTGCCCTCGAGCGCTCGGTTGCGCTGGCGGCGTCGATGGACGCCCGCGGGTTCGGTCGTCGCTCCAGCTCTCCGAAGCGGCGCCGTCTCACCGCGGCAGCGACGCTCGCGGGCCTCGTCGGGCTCGGCGTCGGCCTGTTCGAGGTGCTCGACTCCGGCTCGGCGTCGGGAATCGGCCTGGCCGTCATCATCCTCGGCGGCGCCCTGGTCATCGGTGGGATGGCAGGCGCATCCCACGGTTCACGGAGCCGCTACCGACCCGACCGCTGGCGCGCAGCCGAGTGGCTCGTCGTCGGTAGCGGGCTGCTCGCGGCTGGCGCTGTTGTGGCAGCCGGCAGCGACCCGAGCTCGCTCACCCAGCCGCTCTACCCCCTCGGGCTGCCAGCTGTCCCCCTCGCCGCGCTGGCCGGCATCCTCATCGCCACCTTGCCGTCGGTCGTCGCACCGGCACCGGCACCGGTGCGCGCCCAGCTGCAGGAGGTCGCGGCGTGATCAGCTTCGACCGAGTCACGGTCACCTATCCCGATGCTCCGGCACCGGTGATCGACAACGTCAGCCTGACGATCGAAGAAGGTCATTTCGCCCTCGTCATCGGCGCCACCGGCGCTGGGAAGTCGACGCTGCTGCGCTGTGTGAACGGCCTCGTCCCGCACTTTTCCGGCGGCCGGCTCAACGGCACGGTCAGCGTCGACGGGCGCAGCACCGAGAAGTACCGACCTCGTGACCTCGCCGACGCCGTCGGCTATGTGGGCCAGGACGCCGACGCCACCTTCGTCGCGGACACGGTCGAGGACGAGCTCGGCTATGCCATGGAGAACCTGGGCGTGGACGCGGCGACGATGCGCCGGCGCGTCGAAGAAGTGCTGGACACCTTGAACCTGCACGCGCTGCGTCAGCGGGCCATCACGACCCTTTCCGGCGGCCAGCGCCAGCGCGTCGCCATCGGTGCCGCCTTCACCGCCTCGCCCCGCGCGCTCGTGCTCGACGAGCCGACGTCATCGCTCGATCCCGTCTCAGCCGAGGAGGTGCTGGCCTCGCTGGCGCGCCTCGTCCATGACCAGGGCACCACCATCCTCGTCGCCGAGCACCGCCTCGAGCGCATCGTGCAGTTCGCCGATGTCGTGGTCGCGCTCGGTGCTGCCCCGGGCGAGGTGCGAAGTGGCGTGCCGGCAGAGATCTTCGCCACCGCAGAGCTGGCGCCACCGGTCGTCCGTCTCGCCCGTGTCGCCGGATGGTCACCTGTCCCGCTCTCGGTCCGGGACGCCCGCCGCCTGGCACCAGAGCTGCGCCGGCGCCTGGAGGCGGTCCGGCGCCCTGTCGTCACCGCGCCTCGAGGTGACCGCGTGGCCAAGGTGAAGGCTCTCAGCGCCTCCTACGGGCCGATCCCTGCCCTCGCGGAGGTCACCCTCGATCTCCACCAAGGCGAGGTCGTGGCCCTCATGGGACGAAACGGGTCCGGCAAGTCAACGCTCCTCAACCACCTCGTCGGACTCCGCCGGGCCCAGCGGGGCTCGGTGGAGGTCCTCGGCCGCGCGCCCGCCACGCTCAGCGCAACCGAGGCGATCCGGCTCGTCGGTCTCGTCCCCCAGGACCCCGGCGCCCTCCTTTGCGCCGAGACCGTGGCGGCAGAATGCCGGGACGGCGACCGGGACGGGGGACTCGCCGAGGGGGCGACACGTGCGGTCCTCGAGTCGCTCGTGAGCGGCATCTCCGACAGCGCCCATCCGAAGGACCTCTCCGAGGGCCAGCGGCTCGCGTTGGCGCTGGCGCTGGTGCTGGCGCCCGAGCCGCCGCTGTTGTTGCTGGACGAGCCGACGCGCGGTCTCGACTACGGCGCCAAGGAGCGGTTGTCCCTCCAGCTCCGCCAGCTGGCGGCGCGCGGCCACTGCGTCGTCGTCGCCACCCATGACGTGGAGCTGGTCGCCGAGGTCGCTGATCGAGTCGTCGTGCTCGCGGACGGTGAGGTGATCACCGACGGCCCGGCCCGCTCCGTCGTTTGCCATTCGGCCGGTCTTGCCTCCCAGGTCGCCCGCATCCTCGCTCCGGCCGAGTGGCTCACCGTCGAGGAGGTCGCGTCGGCACTCGCCGCGTCGGCACCGGCACCAACGCTTTCGCCGGAGCCGAGAAACGAGAGCGCGCGATGAGCACCGCGCGCACCGGCCGCCCGGTCGGTCTCGACCGGGTCGGGGGTCTCGCGATCGCGATCGCCTCGGTGCTCGGGGCCGTCTCGTTTCTATGGCCGCTTTTCATCCCGGCGCACGCGGCGATGAACCAGGCCCACGCCGGCGACGCCCCCTGGATCGTGGCGGTCCTTCTCCCCCTCTTGCTCGTCGCGGTGCTCGGCGAGTTCAGCTCCGGCGGCATGGACGCAAAAGGCGTCGCCATGCTCGGTGTGCTGGGGGCTTGCGGGGCGGCGCTGCGGCTCCCCTCCGGTGGTGCGGCCGGGTTCGAACCGGTCTTCTTCTTGTTGTTCCCGGCCGGCTATGTCCTCGGGCGCCACTTCGGCTTCCTGCTCGGAGCACTGACGCTTTTCACCTCGGCGCTCGTCACCGGAGGCGTCGGCCCGTGGTTGCCGTTCCAGATGATGGCGGCCGCCTGGATGGGCTATGGCGCCGGCTGCCTGCCGCACTTGAGGGGCCGTCGCGAGCTCGTCGTCCTGGCGGCCTACGCGGCCCTTGCCTGCCTTGCCTACGGCCTGCTGATGGACCTGTGGTTCTGGCCCTTCGGCACCGGCACCTCCTCGACCCTATCGTTCCGATCCGGGGCCTCGGTGGCGCACAACCTGGTCCGTTTCCTCTTGTTCCACCTCTCGAGCTCGTTCGGCTTCGACCTGCCCCGTGCCGCGCTGAACGCCAGCCTCATTCTCGTCGCCGGTCGCCCCGTGCTCGCCGCCTTGCGTCGGGCAAGCCACCGGGCCGCCTTCGGAGCCCCGGTCGAGATCACGGCTCACCCGTTGGAGAGCCCGGGAGTCAGGTAGCTGAAACGTTCTCAGGCGGTCCGTCCTCCATCCGGTGACGCAGGCTCACCGTGAAGCCGGGGCCCTCGCTGGTCTCGACCGAGATACAGGTGATCTCCTTGCCGTCCATCTCCTCGAGGTCGAAGCCGAAGGTGTCGACCAGCTCCGCGAGCTCCGCGTAGGCTTGCGCGTAGTCCTCCGGCCTCCGCCCCGCTCGCGTCACCTGGGCTGACCATTCCTTTCCGACCGACACCGCCCCCGGCCTGTACCGGCGGCGTTGAAGCTGCGCAAGGCTCCCCCTCGCCTCGCCAGGAGAGCGCGGATAATCCGCAAGCAGCTCGATGACAGTCGCGCGGACCCGGAGCAGGTCGGCGCCGAGGCTGACGAGGACCTGGGCGGCGACGCCCTCGCCCTCCCGGACGAGCCCGAGCAGGATGTGCTCGGTGCCGATGTAGTTGTGACCGAGCTGGAGCGCCTCCCGGAGCGACAGCTCGAGGACCTTCTTGGCCCGGGGCGTGAACGGCGGCGATCCGGTCGGGGCCGTCGACCCGGCGGGCCCGACGGCCTCCTCGACCCTGTCCCGCACCGCCTCGAGGGAGATCGCGAGCGACTCGAGCGCTTGAGCCGCGATCCCGTCGCCCTCGTGGATGAGACCAAGGAGGATGTGCTCGGTCCCGATGAAGCCGTGGTTGAGGAGGCGGGCCTCCTCCTGGGCGAGGACCAGTACCCTCCGTGCCCGATCGGTGAACCGCTCGAACACCTACGTCTCGGCAGGGTTCTGATCGCCTGTCACCACCGGCACGGCGCCGTTGCCGACAGGCACCTCGAACAGCTTCGTCGACGTCTGGGGAACACCCCCCTTGACCGCCTCGTAGATCGAGTATCCCTGAGTGACGAGATTGGTGATCAGGTCCGTCACGCCCTCGGTGCCGTTGACGAGAACTATGTTCGCCCCGGCGAGCCCCTTGGCCGCGGCCTCCACGAGGGCCGGAAGCTGCTCGACGATCCTGTTGGCCGCGATGAGGCTCTGGTTGCCGCCGGCGAGCGCCTCGGCCCTCGCCTTGATGGCGTCCCTGTCGGCCTCGGCGAGGCGGATCGTGCGGTAGGCGTCGGCGTCGGCAGGCTTCTCGACCTCAGCGATGAGGTCCTTCTCGCGCTTTTCCGCCTGCAGGGCGGCAAGCCTCGTCTGCTCTTGGGTCACCTGTTGGCTCGCCTTGGCTTGTGCCAGCGGGCCGGCCTGGTTCGCAGCGGCCTGGGCCTGCTCGATCTCGGCCCGGTAGCCCGCCTGCTTGATCTCGGCCTCACGCACGAAGCCGGCCTTCAAGGCGTTGGCCTCCTGCTCCTTCTCCGTGGCCGCTTGGTCGGCTTGCGCGGCAGCGATGCGCGCGTCACGAGCGACTGCCGCCGCGTGCGGAGCCGCGAGATTGTTGATGTAACCGGTGGAGTCCTTGATCTCTTGGATCTGGAAGGCGTCGATCACGAGCCCGAGCTTTTCCATCTCGTCGGTCGAGGCAGCCTTGACCTCTTGGGCCACCCGGTTGCGGTCACCGATGATCTCCTCGACCGTGAGGCCGCCGACGATCGAGCGGAGATGCCCCGCGAGCACCTGGGCGGTGAGCTTCTCCATCCCCTGCTGCTGGTCGAGGAAACGACGCGCCGCGTTGGCGATCGAAGCGTTGTCGTCTCCGACCTTGAAGACCGCCACTGCCTCGACAGTGAGCGGGATGCGCAGCTTGGTCACACAAGTCTCGGAGATGAGCGCTTCCCTGAGGTCGAGCGAGAGCCAACGGGCCTTGTTCGTCCAAGGTAGAACGAAGGCCCCCTTGCCCGTCACAATGCGGAACTGGCTACCGTCGCTGCCGCGCTTGGACCCGGAGACCACCATGGCCTCGTTCGGCGCTGGGATTTTGTAGAAGAACATCCGCCCTCTTTCTCTCGGCGGATCAGCAGCTCGTCACAAGCAGCGTCCGCGACGACAGCTGCTCCACGACGACGACACGCGTGTTCACCGTGAGCGGCTCTTCGCTCTCAGTGTACGCCGTGTAGGCCTCCGATCCCCCGCGGATTTGGATGATCACCTCGCCGGGGACGCCCTGGGAAATCGGCACAGAGACGCGTCCGATCTTGCCGACGGCGTCCTCGCCTAGCCCACCGGAGTCCAAGTCCATCTGCCCGAGCGCTCCTCCTCGTGATACGGTGCTCCACCTTCACGGCGCTGCCGACAGACCGGGTACGCCGACCTCTCGATCGCGGCCGCCTCGGCAAGCGTACCTGTCGGCTCGCACTCACCGGCAAGGTGGCTGAACAGGTCGCAGGAAGAGGTCACCGCCTCCAGCGCCAACTTCTGTCAGTACGAGCGCCAGTGCCGGGCTCGGGGGCTGAGCTCAGCCTCGGCGGTCGAGCTCAGCCTCGGCGGTCGAGGGCCCGGACGGCCTCCACATCGCTCGCTATCTGAGCGGCCAACTCGTCCTCGCTCGCATAGACGCGTTGGCCGCGCAGGAGCGGGCCGATCTCGACGCGGATCTTCTGGCCGTAAAGGTCGCGGTCGAACTCGAGCAGGTAAGCCTCGACGAGCCGCTCGCCGGCCTCGTAGTACTGCGGGCGGCGACCCACCGAGACCGCGGCTGTGTGCCTGGTCCCGTCCTCGAGCTCGACGGTACCTGCGTAAACCCCGTCCGGAAGATCGACGCCGGCACCGATCCTCACATTCGCGGTGGGGAAACCGAGCTTGCGGCCGCGCCGATCACCCGTCACGACGGTCCCCTCGACGGAAGAATCCACACCCCAAACCTAAAGCCTGCCGAGCAACCTCTCGGGTCAATCCCACGCGAGCCAGCTCACGCGGTACATACTCTCCCCGTGACTTTTGTGACTGCTTCGAAGTTCCGTGCAAGAGCCGTCGACCATCTCGCCCTGGCAGTCGGCACCACCAAGGGACTCTTCTTCGTCAGCGACAGCGCGGTCGACGGGCCCCTCCTGGCCGGTGAGGCCGTCGGTGCCTTTGCACAGCTCCCCGGCCGTTTCCTTGCAGGCTCGACCGGCACCGGGTCCGGGCCGACCGTGCGAGGGAGCGACGACGGGGGCGTCAGCTGGGACGAGCTCGGCGCCATTCCGGCGACCCTGCCGGCAGACGGCGGAACCGCACCTGTCGCGGTGTGGCAGCTTCACGTCGACCGGAGGCCGGATGCCGAGGGCACCATCTGGGCAGGTCTGGACCCGGCTGCGCTCTTGCGCTCCGACGACCGCGGTGACAGCTTCGAGCTCGTTCGAGGGCTCTTCGAACATCCTGACCGGCCAACTTGGGAGCCTGGCCGCTGTGGGCTCGCTCTGCACAGCGTCCTCACCCATCCGCAGCGCCCCGCGCGTGTCGTCGTGGCGATCTCCGCGGCGGGCATCTACCGCTCCGACGACGGCGGGGACAACTGGGTGGCGTCAAACGACGGGATCGAGGCCCAAGCTCCGCCCGACCCTTCGCCTGGAGTCGGCCGGTGCGTGCACAAGCTCGCCGTGGACGCCCTCAATCCCGACGTCTTGTGGGCCCAGACCCATTCGGGCGTCTACAGGACCGCTGACGCCGGCGAGCACTGGGAGCCCGCCGGCCACGTCGGCGAGGCCAACGGCCTGCCGTCGGACTTCGGCTTCCCGGTCCTCTCGCACCCCGCCGAGCCCGAGACCGCCTACGTGGTGCCCCTCGAATCAGACATCTTCCGCTGCACGCCGCAAGGCCGTTGCTGCGTGTACCGGACCACAGACGGCGGGTTCAGCTGGGAGGCGCTGGCCGATGGCCTGCCGGGCACCAACGCTTACCTGACCGTTCTCCGCGACGCGTTCGCCATCGGGTCGGAACCGCCCTACCCGCTCGTGTTCGGCTCCAAGTCCGGGCACGTCTTCGCCTCGATGGACAGCGGCGAGTCGTGGCGCCTTGTCGCCTCCTACCTGCCGCCCATCTTGTGCGTGCGCGTCCTCGACTGAGGTTGTTGTGATGGGTTTCCGACATTGTCATCGTCACGGGCAACGGAGGCACTAGATGGACGACAAAGACCTGCACACCCGCATCGCGAGGCTCGTCGCCGAAGAACGCGAGCTCGAGGAGGGCCATATCGGGTCGCGCGCCACCGTCGAGCAGGAGCAGCGCTTGAGAGAGGTCCAGGTCGCTCTCGACCAGGCGTGGGACCTGCTGCGCCAAAGGCGGGCACGCCGGGAGTTCAATCAGGACGCTTCGAGCACGAGCACGCGGCCTCCGGAGATCGTCGAGGGCTACGAGCAGTAGGCCTCCGAGCCTGGGGCCGCGCCGATCCAGGCGAGGCTCACCGGACGGTCAGCTTGCGCGCCACATCGAGCAGCAACTCGGGCACTGGGCGCCGGGACTCGGCCACGAGCTCGAGCGGCACGAGGTTGATGGCGTCGTCGGCTACAGAGACCAACGAGCCGAACTGACTCGCATGGATCGCGTTGATCGCGCCCACTCCGCAGGTCGTGGCGAGCAGCCGGTCGGCGGCCGACGGCGGGCCACCGCGCTGGATGTGCCCGAGCACGGTGAGACGGGTCTCGTAGCCGGTGCGCTCGGCCAGCCCCGTCGAGGCCCGCGATCCGGCCGTACCCTCGGAACTGCGCCTCGAGCCAACTAATTTCGCGCCTTCCGCCACGACGACAACCGAGGAGGACGATCCCGCGTCGTGACGTCTCCGGATCGCCGCAGCGAGCTGGTCGAGATCGGTCTTCTCCTCGGGCAGGCAGAGGGCGTCGGCGCCCGCGGAGATCCCGGCGCAGACCGCCAACCACCCCGTCGATCGTCCCATCACCTCGACGACCATCAACCGATCGTGGCTCTCTCCGGTCGTCTGCACCCGGTCGATCGCGTCAGCCGCGGTGGCGACGGCGGTGTCGAAGCCGATGCAGCGTTTCGTTCCGAACACGTCGTTGTCGATCGTCTTCGGGATGCCGACGATCGGCACACCGAGCTCCGCGATGCGGCTCGCCGAGCCGAGGGTCCCGTCGCCCCCGATCACGATGAGCGCGTCCAGCCGCTCACGCTCGAGTGTCGCCAGCACCGCCGGGACGCCTCCCTCGTGTTCGTCAGGGTGGTAGCGCGCCGTACGAAGGATCGTGCCCCCACTTTGGAGAAGCCCCTTCGTGTCCGCTGGCGTCAGCGGTGAAGCCTCTCCTTGCGCGAGACCCAGCCACCCATGATGGAAGCCGATGATCTCGTCCCCGGCAGCGCCCGCGGTCCGCACGACCGCCCGGATGGCGGCGTTCAGCCCCGGGCAATCACCGCCACCTGTCATCACGCCGATCCGCATTGTCCCCCTATCCGAATTGTCCCCCTATCCGAACGGGGCCTCCCACCAGCGTGGCCCGCGCCAGCACAACGCACCAGGGGCAAAGGTCCTGATCGGCATTCCGGAACTCCCTTCTCGGGTCGTTCGGCCCTAGCAGCAGGCCTTTATCGCCGCCATGCTCGCGGTCGAAGAGGAGGCGGCCATGCCAACCTCAAGTGATCCCGCGCAAACGAACCCGCAGCCACCCGGATACCCGTCGTCCTGGGAGTTCGACGGGTTGCTCACAACCGGCGAGGCGGTCCACGTCCGTCCGATCGAGCCAGCCGACGCGGGTCTGCTCAGCGCCCTTCAGGCGAACCTGACGCCCGACACGATCCACGGGCACTGCTTGGGCATCCATGCGGGCATGAGCCCCGGAGAGGCACCGCAGGCCGCGGGGGTGGTGGACTACCACTCTCGGATGGCTTTCGTAGCCGTCGTCTCAGAAGAGCTTGTCGCACTGGCCACCTACGACCGCCTCGGTCCTCGTCAACGAGCCGCAGAGGTCGCCTTCGTCGTCGCGAGCGCCTACCAGCACCATGGCCTCGGGACGTTGCTCTTCGAGAGCCTTGCCGAGTACGCCCGCAGCGTGGGGATCGATCGCTTCCTCGCGGACGTCCCGGCCGAGAACACCGACATGCTGAAGGTCTTCGGGGCAACCGGCCTTCACTCCACCCAGGTCGACAACGCGGGCACCGTCCGAGTCGAGATCGACATCCGGCCGACACCGCAGTACCGAGCTTCCTGCGACGAACGAGAGGCGACCGCTGAGGTGGCGAGCATCACCGCGATCCTGCGGCCACGCTCGATCGCGGTCGTCGGGGCGGGACGCCACCGAGGAGGCCTCGGGCACGAGCTCGTGCGCTCGCTCCTCGCCGGTGACTTCTCCGGCACCGTCTATCCCGTCAACCCATCGGCACGGGCAATCTGCGGCGTGCCGGCGTTCCCGGCGCTCTCCTCGCTTCCCGAGCAGATCGACCTCGCCTTCGTGGCGATTCCGGCAACCGGCGTCCCCGAGGTCCTCAAGGAAGCGGCTTCGAGCAAGGTGCGTGCGGTGACGGTCATCACCGCAGGGTTCGCGGAGACCGGCCGCTCAGGCGCCGAGGTCGAAGCGGAGCTGCTCGGCATCGCCCGCGGCCACGGGATGCGCATCGTCGGTCCGAACTGCTTGGGCGTCGTCAATACCGATCCGGAGGTTCGCATGAACGGGACCTTCACCGGTCTCGATCCGCTTCCCGGTCGACTCGCCCTCGTCTCGCAGTCCGGCGCGGTTGGAATCGTCCTCGCCGAGCAGGCCAGCGCAGCAGGTCTCGGACTCTCGAACTTCGTCTCGGTCGGGAACAAGCTGGACGTGAGCTCGAACGATCTGCTCTGTTTCTTCGAGCGCGACAAGCGGACCTCGGTGGTGGCGCTGTACCTCGAATCACTCGGCAACCCGCGCAAGTTCGCTCGCATCGCCCGACACGTCGGCGAGCACAAGCCGATTGTGGCCTTGAAAGCCGGGAGAACCGCGGCAGGAGCGAGAGGGGCGCGTTCGCACACCGCGGCCGCGGCAACCCCGGAGGTCACCGTGTCGGCGCTTCTTCGCGGAGCGGGCGTCATCAAGGTCGATCGTCTCGAGGAACTGCTCGACGTCTCGGCCATCCTCCTCGCTTCGCCGCTTCCCGCGGGGCGGCGAGTCGCGCTCGTGGGCAACTCCGGCGGTCCTCTCATTCTCGCCGCCGACGCTTGCGAAGAGGGCGGGCTCCTCGTCCCAGAGCTCGCTGAGACGACGAAGGCTGCCCTCAAGGAGGTGCTCGTCCCCGCCGCGGCGATGGGGAACCCGATCGACATGACTGCCGACGGGACGGCGGCGACTCTCGAGAAGGTGCTCGAGACGGTCCTTAACGACGACGCAGTGGACGCCGTGATCATCGTCACCACCGAGCTCGTCGCCCTTTCTGCCGCTGACGCTCGGACGACCGCCGCCCGGGTGGCGCAGCACGCGGCCAAGCCCGTTGTCGCCTGCATCCTCGGGGGTGGTCCCCCGTCCACGACGAACAACGCCGGCGCTGCTGCCGAAGTGCCCTCTCCGGAGCGCGCGGCGGCGGCCCTCGATCACGTCTGCCGGTACGCCGAGTGGCGCCGGCGGCCCTTGCCCTCGAGCAAGGAGCCCGTGGAACGCTTCGACGGCTCGGCCGTCCGCGAGATCGTCACGGCGAAGCTTCAAACGAGCGAGGCGGGCGGCTGGCTCGAGCTCGACGAGGCGGCACGCCTGCTCGAGGCATGTGGCCTGCCCGTCTTGACGACCAAGGCAGCGACGAGCGCCGAAGAGGCCGCTTCGGTCGCGGCGTCGATCGGCTTTCCCGTCGTGCTGAAGGCGCGTTCGGGCGAAGTCGTCCACAAGTCCGAGGTCGGCGGAGTTGTGGTCGGGCTGGACAGCTCCGAGGCGGTGCGCACGGCGTTCGAGACGATGTCGACTCGCCTTGGAGCCGAGATGGGTGGAGCGGTGATCCAGCCGATGGCGCCACCAGGCGTCGAGGCGATCGCCGGACTCGCCTCGGACCCTGACTTCGGTCCCGTAGTCATGGTCGGGCTCGGCGGTGTGCTGACCGACCTGCTCGGCGACCGCGTCTTCGCGGTGCCGCCACTTGATCCCGGAGCTGCGGACGCCATGATCGCCTCGCTTCGTGCCGCTCCCTTGCTGAGTGGTTACCGCGGCTCCCAGCCGGTCGATCGTGGGACGCTTGTCGAGATCCTCGACCGGGTCGCATGGATCGCCGAACAGGTTCCCGAACTGATCGAGCTCGATCTCAACCCCATCGTCGTCTCTGCGACCGGCGCCTTCGCCGTTGACTGCAAGGCGCGCCTTGCCCCGCGCCCTGTCGGTCCCGGACCGCTGTTTCGCGCCTTGCGCTCACGCGGGTAACGCTCGGTGATCGACCTCGTCGATCACCGAGCGTTCTCAGTGCGTTATGAGCAGCCGCTCGTCGCTCCACAGCTCGGGCACGCATAGCACGAGCCGGCACGCTGCATGACGTTGCCGCAGGCGTAACAGAAGGGAGCATCCTTCGTCTCCATCTGCCCCGCCGGGCGCAGCACCTCGGCATCACCCAGGTGGCGGGCGGAGGCGGCGTCACCCCCGGCGCCAAAGCGCTCCCGGTCGGTCCTGGCCGCCTGACCGTTGTCGACATCCTCCAGACCTGGCAGCGTCGGTTGGGTCCGCTCCCCCGTCGAGAGCACCCCCAGCTCGAGCCTCTCGTCGAAGCTCAGGTAGTCGAGGGCAAGGCGCCGGAATATGTAGTCGACGAGGCTCGAAGCCAACCGCAGCTCCGGGTCGTCGGTGATCCCCGCCGGCTCGAAACGAATGTTCGTGTACTTGCGGACGAAGGTCGACAAAGGCACGCCGTGCTGGAGCCCGAGGCTGACGGCAATGGAGAAGGCATCCATGACACCCGACAAGGTCGAGCCCTGCTTGGACACCTTCATGAAGACTTCACCGGGCCGTCCGTCCTCGTACTCGCCGACGGTGACGTAGCCCTCGCAGTCGGCGACCCGGAAGGCGAAGGTGTTGGAGCGACGCTTGCGGGGCAACCTCGTGCGCGTCGTCGTGGCGGGGGCCGTCACGTGCCTCGCCTGCAGTGCACCCTCGAGCTCGGCCACGCGCTCGAGCAGCGCAGCCTCACGAACGTGCATCTCTCCCGTCCCGCCACTGCCGGCCATGTCGTCCTCCTCGTCAGCCCCGAGCGGTGCTTCGGCTCCCACCCGTTTCGTCGTTGCAATCGGTTGCGCGACCTTGCAGTTGTCGCGGTAGATGGCGACCGCCTTCAGACCCGTCTCCCAGGCGTCGATGTGCAACTGCTCGATATCTTCGACCGTGACCTCCTCGGGGAGGTTCACCGTCTTGGAGATCGCACCCGAGATGAACGGCTGTGCCGCCGCCATCATCTTCACGTGGCCCAGATAGTGGATCGTGTTGTCGCCCATCGAACAGGCAAATACCGGCAGATGCTCCGAGCGGAGATTCGGCGCGCCCACGATCGTCTTGCGCTCGTCGATGTAGGCGACGATCTCCGCGACCTCGTCCGGGCTGTAGCCCAGCCGCCTCAGAGCCCGGGGAACGGTCTGGTTGACAATCGACATCGTCCCCCCACCGACGAGCTTCTTCGTCTTCACGAGCCCGAGGTCAGGTTCGATGCCCGTCGTGTCGCAGTCCATCAGGAACGAGATCGTGCCGGTGGGCGCGAGCACCGTCGCCTGCGAATTGCGAACGGCGTGCACCTCGGCCAGCTCGACTGCGGTGTCCCAGGCCTCTTGGGCCGCGCAGAGAAGCTCCGTGGGCACCTGTTCCTCGTCGATCTTGGCCACCTCGCGCCGGTGCATCCTCAACACGTCCAGCATCGGGCCTGAGTTCTCGTGGAAGCCGGCGAATGGTCCCATCCGCGCTGCCGTGCGAGCCGAGGTCACATATGCCGCGCCCGTCATCAGCGCCGTGATCGACGCCGTCATGGCGCGACCTTCGTCGGAGTCGTACGGCACGCCGAGGGCCATGAGCAGCGCCCCGAGGTTGGCGTAACCGAGCCCGAGCTCTCGGAATCGTCGTGTCGTCTCGGCGATCTTCTCGGTCGGGTAGTCGGCGTTGCCGACGAGGATCTCCTGAGCCGTGAACACCACCGCCACCGCGGCCTGGAACCCCTCGACGTCGAAGCTGTCGTCGTCGTTCAGGAACCTCAGGAGATTCAAGCTGGCGAGGTTGCAGCTGCTGTTGTCGAGGTGCACGTATTCCGAGCACGGGTTGCTCGCCGAGATACGGCCCGTGTTGGGTGCCGTGTGCCACTTGTTGATCGTCGTGTCGAACTGCAGCCCCGGATCGGCGCACTCCCACGCGGCCTCAGCGATCTGGCGAAACAGGTCCCGTGCCCTCACCGTCTCGACGGTCTGACCCGTGGTGCGCCCCATGAGGTCCCAGTCCCTGTCGTCGAGCACCGCCCGCATGAACTCGTCGCTCACCCGGACCGAGTTGTTGGCGTTCTGGTACTGAACCGACTGACTGTCGCGCCCGTCGAGATCCATGTCGAAACCGGCCTGGGCCAACACACGCGCCTTGCGCTCCTCGCGCGCCTTGCACCAGATGAACTCCTTGATATCGGGATGATCGACATCCAGGATCACCATCTTCGCGGCACGACGGGTCTTCCCCCCGGACTTGATCGTCCCGGCCGAGGCGTCTGCTCCACGCATGAAGCTCACTGGCCCCGACGCCGTCCCACCGCCGTTGAGAAGCTCCCGCGAGGAGCGGATGTTCGAGAGGTTGACGCCCGCGCCTGATCCACCTTTGAAGATGGTGCCCTCCTCTACGTACCAGTTCAGAATCGACGCCATCGAGTCCTCGACGCCGAGGATGAAACAGTTGTGGACACGAAGCCCAGTACTCAGGTATTCACCGCTCTCAGTCTGGATGTCATAGACATCCATCTCACCGATGTCCTCAATGGACCCGATCTCGAGACGCTTTGACGGGTGAGCCACGAGCCCGGGAAGCTCAAGAGAGGCAGCTAGCTTGTCGGCCTTGCGTGAATCGACAAAACCAATTTCATTCGCAAAGGTGTATCGGTCACCTAATGATCGAATGGAGAGATTGAAGCACCCATGCCTGTCTGAACGACGATCTGGCCTGAAGGACACGCGGGCGAATATGCCGAAACGAGCCAACAGCGCCTGCACGCCACGTACGATCCGCTCGGAAATCATGCTCAGACTGATTACCGCAGCCTTGTCGCGCACCGACACGGATCCTTCGGCTTGGAACAGGCTCCTCAAGTACGCAGCCACCACAACCAGCGGCGCCGAGTACAGCTGAGAGGGAACTGACATCTCAGCCCCGCGCTCCTCGAGTTCCCAGCGGCCCACGAAGTCCTCGAGTGCACGTCCGTAGAGTCGCGTTCGCCGACAATCGAGAGTCTCATCCCTTGTCCTCACGAGCCGCTCGTGACGATGCACGTCGGGGAAAACAACGTCGAGAAGCTGTGTCACCCAGTCGAGTTCAGCGGGCGTCACTGTCATTGCCCCAATCGTGAGCGATCGATTCGTTCCGTCGTACCGGCCGCAGAACCCATCAGACTGAAGCCAACCGGCAAGCGCAGCCTCAGCGATGCAACGCCTCGATATTTCTCCCTCACCCGAGTCATCGGTCCGATGCCAGCTCAGCTGGTCTCCGACCTTGAGCTCCGCGGCAGGAACGAACCGGCCGGCGCCCTCTCCACTTGCCCGCCACACGAGGTGGTCACCAGTGACGTCAAGCTGGTGACCGGACTTCGTGGTTATGCGTACCACGTGCTTGCGCCCATTGGCCTTAACCGCCACGATCCGCGTCACTCCATTGGAATCGAACACTTTCCTGCCAATCTCAGCGTCCTCGACGAGACGCCCAATCGGAACAAGCCCATCAGGCGTCGACACGAGGGAGTCGTACGGCTGGCACGCGGCGGCCTGCTGGGGTACGCCGTCCACGCCGATGTTGAACCAGACAGGGGAGTTGAACGCCGCCTTCTGCTGCACGATGAGGTGCTTGAGCTCGTCGCTGAACGTGGCCGCTTCGGCAGCATCCACGAAATAGCCGTCCTTCAGGCCCCAGGCAGTGATCGTGTCGACGACGCGGTCCACCACCTGGCGGAGCGAGAACTCCCGTTCGACGCTGCCGACGGTGCCCCTGAAGTACTTCTGAGCGAGGATGTTGGTCGCATTGAGGCTCCACGTCGAGGGCACTTCCACGCCCGGCTGCTCGAAGGCGACCGCACCAGTGCGGTAGTCGGTGATCCGCGAGTCACGCCGCTCCCAGACGACCTCGTCGTAAGGATGCTGCCTCTCCGTGGTGAAGTGCCGGTTGATGCCGATTCCGAGGCACTCTCCTGCGACGGCCATTTGAATGCTTCCCTCCTTGGCGGAACTTGCCTGCCACCTGCGATCGTTTGCCGGCACGCGCCGGATCCGTTCATACCACAATATCTTGTGGTGCCGACTAAGCCGGCTACCAGATAGGTGATAATTACAACACCGTAGTTACCGCCGTGTCAATGGACGGCGGGCCTCGTCGTCCCTGCTCACGGGCCGCTCGCGAAGGTTCTCAGTTGCTTGCAAGCGCAACCAGAAGTCACCGCAAAGCGCGTAGCCTGGCGGCTACTGTGCCGCTGTGGCTGTGGTCATCGCGATCGATGCCGGTACCTCCGGAGTGCGAGCGCTTGCAATCGACGAGAACTGCGACGTGCTGGCCACCTCTTATCGCGAGCTACCTCAGTACTTCCCCGCCCCCGGACTTGTCGAGCACGACGCCGGCGAGATCTGGCGCCTCGTCGAGACGACGCTGGCGGAACTGTGCTCAGAGCTGGCCGATCGTTCTCTCACCCCGGCCGCGATCGGGATTGCCAACCAACGTGAGACGGCGGTGGCCTGGGACCGCTCCACGGGGCGGCCGTCTCATCGGGCCATCGTCTGGCAAGACCGCCGGACGACGCGACGATGTGCCGAGCTCGTCGAAGCGGGCCTCCTCCCGCTCGTACGGGAACGCACCGGGCTCGTGCTCGACCCCTACTTCTCGGGCACGAAGTGGTCCTGGATGCTCGAGCAGGGTGGGGTCGAGCTGAGTGGTTCGCTCGCCCTCGGGACGGTCGACGACTGGATCTGCTGGAACCTGACTGGAGGAGCCGGGGCTGGCGCGCACGTCACCGACCCTTCCAATGCCAGTCGCACACTTTGTTACGACATCGAGCGGCGATCGTGGTCAACGGAGTTGTGCGAGATCCTCCGCGTGCCGCTCCAGGCGCTTGGGGAAGTCCGCCCCTCCGCCTGCAGGTACGGCACCGTGGCGGCCGGCGTAGCCGGCGGCACTCTGCGCGGCGTGCCGGTGAGCGGGATGGCAGGCGACCAGCAGGCGGCCCTGTTCGGGCACGGCTGCTATTCGCCCGGGGACACCAAGGTCACCTATGGGACCGGAAGCTTCATCCTCATGAACATCGGCTCGCGCAAACCTCGACCGGCCGAAGGCCTTCTGACCACGGTCGCCTGGGACCTCGGAGATCACGCGCCTTCGGGCGGCTGCGAAAGCTTCACCTACGCGCTCGAAGGTGCCATCTTCTCTTCCGGGGCCACGATCCAGTGGCTGCGCGACGGCCTCGGCTTGATAGGCGAGGTTGCAGAGGCGGGATTCCTCGCCCACGAGATCCCCGACAACGGCGGCGTGTACCTCGTCCCCGCGTTCACAGGCCTTGGCAGCCCCTGGTGGGACGCACAGGCGCGGGGCACGATCGTGGGCATATCGAGGGGAACCGGGCGAGCGCATCTTGCCCGGGCCGCAGTCGAGGCTGCCGCCTACCAGTGCCGTGACGTTCTCGTGGCAATGGACCACGCCGCGGGTCGATCCTCGCGCCAGCTGCGTGCCGACGGCGGAGCCTCGGCGATGGACCTGCTGTTGGAGATCCAGGCAGATCAGTGCGGGGTGCCTGTCGCCAGGCCCCGCACCACCGAGGTCACCGCCCTGGGCGCCGCCATGCTCGCCGGGCTCGCCGAGGGCGTCTGGAGCTCGCTCGAGGAGCTGCGCGGCTTGACAGCCGGCGGCGAGGTATTCGAACCGACGCCGAGGCGCGCTCGGGCGGACGCAGACTACGCGGCCTGGCGGGCGGCGCTCGAGCGTTCGAGGAGGTGGGAACGGACCTCTGAGGACACGGCGAAGCTCTAGATCCTGTCCCGGGCTCTGGAACTGAGCGCGCCACACCCCACCGATGTCGCAGACGGCCCAGCGCCCTGTTCCTAAATGTCGTTCCCACCGGTGCCGATGGTTACGGAACAGCTTTTTCCACCTGAGGACCATGCGGGAGCGAGGGAACGATGGCCGCAGGCGTGCCCACACAAGCGACGAGAACTCGGGTCCGATGGGTCCCACCTCTCCTCGCCATGTCCGTGGCGCTGCTCATCGCCCTTGAGTTCCTCGGCCCGCTGGGCCCGACCAAGGCCGGCGCCGCCGGCAGACAGCCCGTCCCACTTGCAAAGGTCACGTCTGCTCATCTCACCACCAGGAGAGTCGTCGGAACACCCGGTTGGTGGCAGGGTGGCACCTGCGACCCGACCAACTACCCAGGTTCGCATCCTCTCGGCGCCTCCTGGCACGGTCTCGTGGCCTGCGGCCCCGGGCCGACCCAAGGCGGCAGCGACCATCCGGTGTCCTTCTTCCCCGGAGCCTGGGGCGAGCTCGAATGGGAGTGCGTCGAGCTGTCCATGCGTTGGATGTACCTCGCATGGGGCGTGAACCCCTACCCGGCCAATGGTTGGGACGTCGTGCGCAACTACGACCTCGGCGACAACGGAGCCGAGTACAACCCGAACGGACCTCAACTCGTAGTCGTCGAGAACGGCACGCTCGGAGCTGTCCCACAGCCAGGCGACGTCATATCCGTCGCCCGCACCCCAGAGAACATCTACGGGCACACGGCTGTTGTGACGGCGAACGCCGTGGACGCTCAGGGCAACGGGACGATCACCATCATCCAGCAGAACGGCGGGTCCGGCAACGACGGATGGGCAACTTATCCCGTCAACGACTGGGTGGTCGGCGACGGTGTGAGCGGCTGGCTCCACAACCCCGCCTGGACCTTCCAGCGGCCGCTGGTCGGCTTCACCGGTCCCGCCGGCTTCGAGGCACGGATCGCCGCGCCCGGCAACGCCTACGAGCTCGTCGCGACCGGTGCAGGCCCCATCGCGACGGCCGGCGGCGCGGGGGCGATCGGAACCAACGGCGATGCGATCTACGGCTACATCGACAAGGACGGCAACTTCTTCGTGAAGCCGGCTTCGTCCACCAGCTGGACTCTGGCCGCCAAGCACGCGCAGTCGATGGCCGTGGCGACGACGGGGACGGGAACCCCGGTCCTGGCCTATCTCAGCACGGGCGGCAACTTCTACGCCGAACAGGGCTCGCTCGACGGCGCCTTCACCCTCGAGGCACGCGGTGTCACCTCGATCGCGCTCGCCGGCGGTGCCGGCACTGCTCCCCCGCTGCTCGGCTGCCTTCAGCACCCGAGCGGTGCCTTCCTCGTGAAGTCAGGCGTGGAGGGGCAAAACTGGGTCGTCGCCCAGAGCTCAGACGTGCGCTCCATCGCTCTCGCCGAGGGGAGTAACCCCTCGAGTGAGCTCTTGGGATATCTGTCCGACAAAGGGACCTTCTTCGCTGGACGCGGGTCACCACAAGGCCGCTGGATCGAGGAGGCGACCGCGGTGAGCTCCATGTCGGTGGCGGTTGTCGGGCCTGCCGGCACGCCTCTTCTCGGCTACCTGTCGGGAAACAGCTTCTTCGCCGCCGAGGGCCTTACTCCCACCAACTGGGTCCAGGAGGCAACCGGGGTCGTCCAGATGGCGGTCGCCGCGGGCACGGCCGCGGGCGCCTTGCCTGTCCTCGGCTACGTCACGACCACCGGCACACTCGAGATTCTCCAGGGCCCGCTGTCCGCGCCATTCACCTCGCAGGGTCGCGACGTCTCCTCGCTCGCCCTGTCGAGCCTCACAGATTCCTGAACCGAAGTCTTCGTGAGGCGAGCTCATCGCCTGGCCGGATCGAGGAGACGTGGCGTTCGAGACGATGCGCTCGCCGGCCTCCTCGACCCTGATGCTACGGTCAGTTTGTCCGTCCGGACAAACAAATCAAGGGGACGACCAGCACTTCCGATGGCACGGAGACCGTGCCGAACCGGAGGAACAACCCGGGCCCGCGTCTCCAGAAGGTCTTCGTCACAGGAGGCAGACAGTGAGCAGGACAATCCCGAGCACGCCCCGTGCCGACGGATTCCGCATGCCTGGCGAGTTCGAGCCGCACGCCCAGACCTGGATGCTCTGGCCGGAACGCCCCGACAACTGGCGCCTGGGCGCCAAGCCGGCGCAGCGCGCCTGGGTCGAGGTCGCCTCTGCCATCGCCCAATTCGAGCCGGTGACGGTCGGAGTCAACGACGACCAGTTCGAGAACGCGCGCAATCTCCTGCCAGAGGCCGTGCGGGTCGTAGAGCTTTCCAGCAATGACGCCTGGGTGCGAGATTGCGGTCCGACCTTTGTCGTCGACGACAGGGGCGGCGTGCGTCTCGTCCATTGGCGGTTCAACGCCTGGGGCGGCCTCGTCGACGGCCTCTACTTCCCCTGGGACAAGGACGAGATGGTGCCACGGAAGATCGCGGAGCTCGAACGGGTCGACCGCTACCGGGCACTGCTCGTGATGGAGGGCGGCTCGTTCCACGTCGACGGCGAGGGCACGGTCGTCACCACAGAGGAGTGCTTGCTCTCGCCTGGACGCAACCCAGAGCTCTCGCGCGAGGAGATCGAGCGCTATCTGCGTGACTACCTGAACGTCGAAAAGGTCCTCTGGTTGGCCCGCGGCATCGATCCCGACGAGACCAACGGCCACGTCGACGACGTCGCCTGCTTCGTGCGCCCGGGCCTGGTCCTCGCCGGCATCACCGACGACACCGACGACTGGCGCTACGAGCTCCTGCAGGCGAACCTGCGCCTGCTGGAGGAGGCCACCGACGCCAGGGGGCGCCATTTGCGCGTCGAGACCCTACCCATGCCGGCGATCATGGAGCTCACCGAGGAGGAGGTTGCCGGCATCGACAGCGCCGAGGGTTCGATCCCCCGGCGGGCGGGCGACAAGACGGCCGCTTCGTACCTCAACTTTCTGATCGTGAACGGCGGCGTGATCATGCCAGTCTTCGACGACCCCAACGACGCCGTGGCCAAAGCGAACCTGGAAGCCGTGTTCGAAGACCGCCGGGTCGTGACCGTGCCTGGACGTGAGATCGTCCTCGGCGGTGGCAATGTGCACTGCATCACCCAGCAACAGCCGGCCGCCCTCGGCGGCGCGTCTGGGCGATGATCATGGTGAAGCTCCAAAGCGGGGACCGTGGATCGAGCAACCCCAACGGAGACAGGAACAGGGAAAGGGACGAATCGTGAGCGACGACAGCAACAGCTTCAGGTTGGACGGGCGCAAGGTTGTGATCACGGGCGGAGCCCGCGGCATCGGCTTTGCCATCGGCCGGGCGGCGGCCAGAGCTGGCGCGGCGGTGGCGCTGCTCGACCTCGAGCAGGCAAGCCTGGAAGAGGCGGCCACGAGGCTGCGGAGCGAAGTCAAAGGCGCCGAGGTGCTGACACATGTCTGTGACGTCACCTCCTACGAGCAGGTGCAGTCCACAAGGCAGGCTCTCGAGGCGCGCTGGGGCAGGACAGATACCCTCGTCAACAACGCCGGGATCGCCCACCACGTCGCCGCGGAGTCGATGAGCGTGGCGGAGTGGGACCGGATGTTGCAGGTGAACCTGTCGGGCGTCTTCTTCTGCAGCCAGATCTTCGGCCTTCCGATGATCGAGGCGCGCGGGGGCGTCATCGTCAGCATCGCCTCGATGTCTGGGCTCATCGTCAACCGCCCGCAGCCTCAGGTGGCCTACAACGTCTCCAAGGCGGGTGTGATCATGCTGACGAAGTCACTCGCCGCCGAGTGGGCGCCCTATGGGGTGCGTGTGAACGCCGTCGCGCCCGGCTACACCCGCACCGACCTTGTCGAGCACCTCCTCGGGAGCGACATGGTCCGCGACTACTGGATCGGCGGCACGCCGCTCAGGAGAATGGGCTCGCCCGACGAGATCGCCAACACTGTGATCTTCCTGGCCTCGGACGCCGCCAGCTTCGTGACCGGAGAGACCCTGGTGGTCGACGGAGGCTACACGCTCTGGTAGAGAGTGAGCCGGCAGCGGATCTGACACGATCAAGACCATGAAAGGGGCGAGAGATGGCTATCACCTTGGATCAAGCGATGGCGGTGCTGGCGTCGGGCGAGAGGCGGGCTGCAGAGATCGGCGTCCCATCGGCGATCGCGGTCGTAGACGACGGCGGCAACCTGAAGGCCGAGCACCGAATGGATGGTGCATCTCTCGCGGCCATTGAAGTCTCACTGAGCAAGGCGTTTGCGGCAGCCGCGACCGACACTTCCACGGCCACTCTCGCCCAGCTTTGCCAGCCCGGTGAGCCGCTGTACGGCCTGCAGGCGACGCACCATGGCAGAATCGTCGTCTTCGGGGGCGGCATCCCCCTCCATGCGAGCGGAAAGTTGGTAGGAGCTGTGGGCTCGAGCGGTGGAAAGGTGGATGAGGACGTGATTGTGGCCGAGGCAGCCGCAGCCGCCTTCCCAGGAGCCTGAGGGGCCCTCGGTAACCTCCGAGCCGGCTGCTGGCCAGCGGGCCCGCCGGTCTGCTCTTCGCTTCACATGCGGGTGTATCCGCTGCCAAACGCCCGAAGTTGACCCTGGTGGGAGGGTCCTTTCCGCGTTCAGGACCGGCACCGCGTCCAGGGGAAGTTCCTCAAGTGACCGGTGACTCGCGCCGAAACTAGAGGGAGCGGATATGAGGTCTGGGGGACCTGTGTCATGTCACTGCTCCGGGCAAATGACGCGAGTGCTGTCACCAGACCCCAGCCGTCTGGTGCTAAAACCACGCCCCAACGCGCTTGGCGGTGGTTCCTCGCCCTCGAGGCCGTTCTCGCTCTCGTCTACTTTCCGTTCGGGCTGCCGCCTGAGAAGCCTCTGATCTTCGGTTGGCTTCCGTGGATGGAGTGGGCCGGCCAGGTCCCGGCATGGGCACTGCTGGGATTGTCAGCAGTCGTGGCGATTGCCCTCGGCGTGAGGCACAACCGACCGAACGCCGAAGTAGCCTGGTGGTTCCTCGGGGGCGGTTTGTTCCTTTGCATCACTGGCGACACGACCTACAAGTTCTGGCACCAGATCCTCGGCCAGCAGCACATCCCGTTCCCGTCGATGATCGACGCGATCTACATCCCGATGTACCCGATGCTCGCAGTCGGGCTGCTGCTTCTTGCCCGAGCGCGCGTTCCCGGCGGCGATCGGGCCAGCCTGCTCGATGCGCTCACCATCACCCTCGCCGTCGGCCTGCTTTCTTGGATCTTCCTCATCGGCCCGAACTTTCGTGCGCCCGGTGGGCTGCTGGTGCGATTGAACGCTGCCGGGCGCCCATTTGGGGATGTCCTCGTCCTGGCGATGCTGGCGCACCTTTGGACCGCTGGTGGCATTCGCCACACCGCCGGACGGTTGCTGGCCATAGGAGCGCTGGGGACGCTCGTCTCCGACTCGGTGTACGGACTGGCCAACCTCCACCCGAGCTGGAATTGGCACGACGGCAACGTGGTTGATCTTGGCTGGATCCTGTTCTACGCGTGCTGGGGCGTGGCGGCACTGCACCCGTCGATGCGGGCGTTGTCTTTGCCGAGGTCAGTCTCACCACCACGTACAAGCCACACACGGACAAGGCTGCTCGCCATTGTCTCGCTCATCGCGCCGGCGGTGCTGCTCGCCGAGACCTTGCGCGGCGATACCGTCGACGCCCCAGTCATCGCCGTGGTCGCCGGGCTCATGTTCCTTCTCGTGATCGCCAGGATGAATGGTTTTGTCCAGGCGCATGGGCAAGCTGTGGCGCGAGAGCAAGCTCTGCGCAGGTCGGTCGCGAACCTCGTGGCGGCGTCGGACCGCGATGTCATCTACCAGGCCACGATCGCGGGCGTCAGGGAGCTCGTCTCGCACGACGGAGACGACTTCGGGATGACCTTCGCGGTGACGAACACGGAGGGTGAACCGGTGGTCGTCACGAAGTCGGGCGATGGCCCGACAGAGGGACCGCAGAGCTTGACTGCTCTATGGGCCAGGGCCCGACAAAGCCTGGCCGACGGCGGGGTGGAGAGCTATGTCATCGAGACGGACACCCGACCGAGCGGCTCAGCAGCACACGAGTTGTCTGAACAGCTCGTGTGCCCCTTTGTCGCCAAGGACCAGCTGCAGGGGCTGATAGTTGTCGCGAGTGCCACCAAGCTTCCCTTCGAGCTTCGGAGCTCGATCGAGATTCTCGCTGCTCAGGCGGCGATGGCGATCGGCCGCGAGACGATGACCGAGGCTTTCCACGCGCGCCGCGGTGAAGCTCGCTTCCAGACTCTCGTGCAGAACGCGTCGGACGTCATCCTGATCGTCCGCCCGGACACGACGATCACCTATTGCACTCCCTCAGCCAACAGGATCCTCGGTTACCCGGACGGCTCCCTCGAGGGGAGGCAGTTCACCACCCTGCTTCACCCCGACGACGTCGAGCAGGCGTTGGCCGGGTACACAAGCGTGGCGTTTCGAGCGGGAGCATCGATCTCGGCGAAATGGCGGATCCAACACTTCGACGGATCGTGGCGTTATGTCGAGGTGACGACGACCAACCTGCTGAGCGAACCGACTCTCGAGGGTATCGTCCTCACACTTCGGGACGTGAGCGAGCGCACGGATCTCGAGGAGGAGCTGAAGCATCAGGCCTTCCACGATGCGTTGAGCGGGCTCGCCAATCGCGCCCTTTTCCGCGACCGCCTCGAACATGCCTTGGCGCGGGCAGCCCGGTCGAAGACGTCCCTGGCCGTCCTGTTCCTCGACCTGGACGATTTCAAGCTGGTCAACGACACCTTGGGACACACGGCCGGCGACGCTCTCCTGGTGGCGGTCGCCGGGCGCCTCCTACAGTCCCTCCGGAGCGGCGACACGGCGGCCCGCTTTGGCGGCGACGAGTTCGCGATCCTGCTCGAGGAGACCACTGGCCGGGAGGAGGCCTGTCTGGCCGCCGAACGCCTCATCTCCGCCCTGCGCGCGCCAATCGTCATCGACGATCACGAGATCCAAGTGCGCGCCAGCGTCGGGATCGCCCTCAGCCAGGCGGGGCGCAAGGACCCGACCGAGTTGATGCAGGCGGCAGACGTGGCCATGTACGCGGCAAAAGCTCACGGCAAGGGCTGTTACGAGGTGTACCAACCCGACCTTCAGACAGCCATCGTGCGGCGTCTGGATAGGACCGCCGATCTCCAGCGTGCCATCGAGAGCCGGGAGTTCGTCGTGCACTACCAGCCGATCGTGAGCCTCGACGGCGGCTATACAGTCGGGCTGGAAGCCTTGGTGCGCTGGCGTCATCCAGAGCATGGACTGCTGCTTCCCGACGAGTTCATCGCCCTCGCCGAGGAGACCGGCCTTGTCGTGCCGCTTGATCGCTTGGTGCTCAAAGAGGCGTGCTTCCAGACGCGCGAGTGGCAATTCTGTCACTCGGGCGCCCGTCAGATGTGGGTCAGCGTCAACATCTCGGCCAAGCATTTCCAACACGAGGGTCTGGTGGAAGACGTCTCGACAGCACTGCGGGAGTCGGGTCTCGATCCTCGGTTCTTGGTGCTGGAGATCACCGAGGGCGTGTTCCTCCAGGAGGCCGAGTCCGTCATCGAGCGGATGCTGGAGCTCAAAGGGCTCGGCGTCAGCTTCGCCATCGACGATTTCGGCACCGGTTACTCGTCGCTGAGCTACTTGAGGCGTTTCCCCATTGACATCTTGAAGCTGGACAAGTCGTTCGTGGACAACGTGGCCGTCTCCGCCGAGGACGGCGCGCTCGCCGAGACGATCGTCCAGCTCGGGAAGAACCTGCATCTTCAGACTCTCGCCGAGGGCATCGAGCACGCCCCCCAACTCGAGGCACTACGTGCCTTGGGATGCCAGCTTGGGCAAGGCTTCTACTTCACCAAAGGACTACAGGCCAGCGAAATAGACGAGTTTCTCTCCCGGAACTCGCTGGTCGAGACTCCGGTGGAGGCTGTTTGGCTCGCTAACCCCTCTCTCATCGAGGAGACCGTCGGCTGATCGCCCCCGATCTCGAAAGCCCTCGGGAAGCCCGGTAACCGTCCGGAGGGTCCCTGGAAGTTCTGGGAAGTCTGGTAACCCTGCGAGCGGGGAGACTCTTGGGTCAGCTTTGCTCAGGACTTGGTCGCACGACCGAACGTCGGCGAATCGCATCGGCGACCATGGCTGTCCAGCCCGTTTGATGGGACGCGCCGAGACCAGAACCATCGTCACCATGGAAGTACTCGTGGAACAGGATGTTGTCGCTCCAGCGCGGATCGTGTTGCAACTTCTCGGTCTGCCCGAAGCACGGCCGTCGCCCGTCGGACCCTCGCAGGAAGAGCGAGATCAGACGTTGGCGCAGATCCTGGGCGATGACGTCGAGAGACACCCGCTGGCCCGAGCGAGTGGGATACTCGAGGGTCAGCTCTGCGCCAAAGAACTGGTGGTAACGCTCAAGGACACTGATCACCAGGCAGTTCAGCGGGAACCAGACAGGACCACGCCAGTTCGAGTTGCCGCCGAACATCGGAGTCGTGGACTCCGCCGGCTCGTAGTCGATCGTCGACGGCGTTCCCGCCACTGTCAGCTGGTAGGGATGATCGCGGTGAAATGCCGAGAGCGAACGGAGGCCGTGTGGCGAGAGGAATTCTGCCTCATCGAATAGCCTGCTGAGCAGGCGCTGCAGGCGGTCTATCCCCAAGATTCCGAGCAGCAGACGCTGACTCCCCGGCTCACCCTGCAACAGACCCAGTGTCGTGAGGCCGCCTTCGGTGTCCAGTCGCTCCACGAACTGAGAGAACTGCTTGCCGAGCTGTACGGCCTGCTGGAGCACCTCCTCGTCGATGACGCCAGCCGCGAGGAGTGGGATGATGCTGACCATCGATCGCACCTCGATCGGCACGGCGGTTCCGTCTGCGAGGATGAGCCTGTCGAAGAACAGTCCGGCCGTCTCGTCCCACATGGCCTCGCCGTCGATCGCGTGCCGGATGGCCGCAAAGTGCTCGAGGAACTTGACGACAAGGTCGATGGCGGGGCCGTTGCCCCTGCGGTGCAACCTGTAGGCGATGTTCGCCATTGCGAGCGAGTAGAACGCCATCCAACCGGTGGCGTCCGATTGCTGCAGGGTCGTGCCTGGCGGGAGGTGGGAGCGATCGATGGGACCGATGTTGTCAAGGCCGAGGAAGCCACCCTCGAACAAATTCGAGCCGCTGGCGTCCTCTCGATTGACCCACCACGTGAAATTGACGAGCAACTTGTTGAAGATCCGGGTGAGAAAGTCGGTATCACGCTCGCCATCGATCACGAACACCTCGAGGGCGGCCCACGCCTGCACCGGCGGGTTGACGTCACCGAAATCCCACTCGTAGGCGGGGAGCGCGCCATTGGGATGCTGGAACCACTCTCGGCAAAGCATGGCCAGCTGATACTTGGCGAAGGCCGGATCCACATGGGCGAGGGCGACGCAATGGAAAGCCAGGTCCCATGCAGCAAACCAGGGATACTCCCATTTGTCGGGAACCGAGATGATGTCGAAGGCTTCAAAGTTGCGCCAGCGGGCGTTGCGCCCGTCCTGTCGCGAGTCCGGCGGCTTGGGCTGGGCAGGGTCACCGTCCAGCCAGCGGGCGACGTCGTAGTAGTAAAATTATTTGCTCCAAAGCAAGCTGGCGAAGGCCTGACGCATGACCGCGGCCTCGTCCGCCGAGATGCCCGTCGGGCGGAGCTCCCCGTAGAACTCGTCGGCCTCGGCCCGACGAGCGCGGATCACCTCATCAAAGTCGGCCCCGAGCGAGCCGTCAGGATGCAACCCTTCGGGCCGCAGTCGCAGACGGACCGCGGTGGTGTCGCCTCCCGGCACGGTCAGCTGATACCAGAAGGAGCATCTCGTGCCGCAGTGGTCGGGATTGACCGTGGCCGCGCCGGCAGTGACGTGGTCGTTTATGCCGTCCTTCGGATACGCGGTTGTCGACGCTGCACCGAAGAGGCGCCCGCAGTTGGTTTCGTTGTCACAAAACAGCAGCTCTGGCTCGAGCCCACCGGGAGCCGCGCCTCCGACCAACTCGAGTCTTCCGAGGAAGGGATGCGACAGTCCGACGGTCGCCGGGCCTGTTTGCTCGAGATGTGGCCGGGGTTGCGCAAGGTCCCATGCCCACGTGTTTCGAAACCACACGGTGGGCAACACGTGCAACTGAGCGGCAGCCCGTCCGGCGTTCGTCACTTGCACCTCCATAAGGAGGTCGTGAGGGTCGGCTTTGGCGTAGCGAACCTCGACAATCCAGTACCGGTCGTCGTCGAACGCTCCTGTGTCAACCAGCTCGTATTCCCTTTCCCGTGCTCCCCTGATGGCGTTTTCCCAGAGGCTGGTCGCATGAAGTCTTCCGGAACGCGTATTCATGCGTTCTAGTGACGGAAGCCCTCGTCAGATATGCAGCCTTGACCCATTGCCGCATGAATATGCACGAATGCTGGTTCGTGCGACAGCCTCCCCATTCCAAGTCCTCGTACGGGAACGGGTCTTGCGGGTAGTGGTAGCGCCACCGGTTCCAGGCATGACTAGGAAGAGCATCCAAGTACCACCAGTACTCCTTCACGTCTTCGCCATGGTTCCCCTGGGGTCCGGTCAGCCCGAAGGCGCGTTCTTTGAGGACGGAGTCGCGGCCATTCCATAACGCCACACTGAGACAGAGCCGTTGCTCGATGTCACTGAAGCCCGCTAGGCCGTCTTCGCCCCAT
The DNA here is from genome assembly GCA_050015255.1 of Acidimicrobiales bacterium. GTDB lineage: Bacteria > Actinomycetota > Acidimicrobiia > Acidimicrobiales > Bog-793 > Fen-455. Next base: position 6,238 of record JBEKBT010000004.1, on the reverse strand, counting down.
CGGTACGCCCTGGAGCGGACATGGTCATGGGGTAGGTAGTTCCAGGCGTCGCCGTCGTCGCTGTAGTCCTCGCGGACCGTCCCCCACTGGCGCTCGCTGACATAGGGGCCCCACAAGTACCAATCGCTCGCTTGGCGCAACCCGTCTTCGAGCCTCCCGAAACTCCGAACCCGCTCCCGCTCGGCGCTCATGGGTCCAACCGCCCACCGGCGAGAATTGCTCCCGCCGTTATCAGGACAGCCGGAGCCCGCATGGCCTGGACCGATCGGATGGCAACTTCGTTCATGGACGGCTCGTTCCTCGAATGTCCCCCGCGCTCGCCGTGGGCGGCCCGACGGGCCGAGGCTACAGTTCCTCCCGGATGCGTCGAATCCCGCTCTTGCGTAGCTCGGCCACCAATCCAAGCACCCACAGACACAACCGGCGCGCACTATGAGTCCGCGGGATGCGCCTCGAGGAGTCGAAGAACCACGATCCACACGGCGAGGGGAAGGAGGAGGTCATGACCACCGCGAGACCCGTCCAGACGTCAGCCGGCTCGCTGCCCGGCCAGCCGTTCCCGCTCGGTGCCACGCCGTGCGATGCGGGAACGAACTTTGCGGTCGCTTCCTTCGTTGCCGACGCGGTCACGCTCTGCCTGTTCGACGAATCTGGCAGCGAGACCCAGATCCCGCTGCTCGAGTACGACGCCGGTGTCTGGCACGGGTTCCTCCCCGGCGTCGGACCGGGCCAGGCATACGGCTACCGGGTAAACGGACCCTACGACCCGGCACGGGGGATCCGTTGCAACCCTGCCAAGCTGCTCCTCGATCCGTACGCCCGGGCCACCTCGGGAGCGTTCCGATACGGCGCCGAGGTGCTCGGCTACTCGGCCGGTAACCCGGACCTGCCGAGCGGGCTTGATTCGGCAGGGCACGTCCCTCGCAGCCTCGTCGTGAACCCGGAGTTCGCCTGGGGCAACCACCCCCGCCCCGCGCACAGCTATGAGGACACCGTCATCTACGAGGTTCACGTCAGGGGTTTCACGATTACCCATCCCGACATACCGCCTGAGCTACGGGGGACATATGCCGGACTGGGGCACGAGGCGGCCGTCGCCCATCTCGTCGAGCTCGGGGTCACCGCGGTCGAGCTGCTGCCCGTCCACCAGTTCATGACGGAGTCGTTCCTCTTCGACCGCGGTCTCACCAACTACTGGGGATACAGCACGATCGGCTTTTTCGCTCCGCACGACGGCTACTCGGCACTCGTCAGGGCTGGCCAGGAGGGTGGACAAGTGCACGAGTTCAAGGCCATGGTGGACGCTCTGCACTCTGCCGGCCTCGAAGTCCTGCTCGACGTAGTGTTCAACCACACTGCCGAAGGCGATGAGCTCGGCCCCACACTTTGCTACCGCGGACTCGACAACCCCGCCTACTACCGGTTGGCGCCGGGCGATCCCGGCCATTATGTCGACACGACCGGGTGCGGCAACTCCCTCAACGCGGCCGACCCGCTGACCCTGATACTGATTATGGATTCCCTGCGGTACTGGGCAACCGAGATGCAGGTTGACGGCTTCCGATTCGACCTCGCCGCCACGCTCGCGCGCCAGCAGGCAGACTTCGATCGCCGGGCGGCTTTCTTTGACCTCGTCGCACAGGACCCGGTCGTCTCGCGAGTGAAGCTCATCGCAGAACCCTGGGACGTGGGCCAGGCGGACAGCTACGACCTTGGCGACTTCCCGCCGTTGTGGCGAGAGTGGAACGGTCAGTACCGCGACACCATGCGCGACTTCTGGCGGAGCCGGAGCGGCCTCCTCGGCGAGTTCGCCAATCGGCTGACCGGGTCCGCCGACCTCTACCGACCCGGCAGACGACGGCCCACGGCATCTGTGAACCTCGTCACGACGCACGACGGGTTCACCTTGGCCGATCTTGTGTCCTACGACTGTAAGCACAACGAAGCGAACGGCGACAACAACAGGGACGGCTCGGACGACAACCGATCGTGGAACTGCGGCGCCGAGGGCCCGACCGACGACCCGGCTGTCGTTGCCCTTCGGCTGCGCCAGTGTCGGGTGCTGCTCGCCACGCTCTTCTTGTCGTTCGGCGTGCCGTTGCTGCTCGGCGGCGACGAGCTCGGCCGGACGCAGCAGGGTAACAACAACGGATACTGCCAGGACAACCCAATCTCCTGGTACGACTGGGGACGCACTGACGCGGAGCTTCTGTCCTTCGTCAGGCAGCTGGTGACGCTGCGGAGAGAGCATCCTGTGTTCCGGCGGAAGAGGTTTCTCGCTGGCGTCGAAGCCTCCGAGATCGAGTGGTTCACGCCCGCGGGTACGGCCATGACCGTCGAAGACTGGACGGACCCTGACGGTCGCTGCCTAGGTGTCTACCTCGACGGGAGCGACGACCCCGATCGCGGCGCAGACGGCACGTACCTCGTCGATGACGACTTCCTGATCTTCGTGAATAGCTGGTGGGAGGCGGTCAGCTTCTGCATCCCGCAGCTGCGGCCCAGCCAGGTATGGACCGTCGAACTGGACACCTCGGATTCCCTGCGGCCAGCGAAGGCGGGCCCGCTCACCGCCGGAGCCCCGCTGACCGTCGACCCCCGTTCGCTGGTCGTCTGCAGATCCGGCGCTCCAGGGAGCCGAGCAGTCAGTCTTTGACCGCCGGCCGGCACCTCATTGCCGCCGGCGCCGGCGGAGCGACCCCAGGATTGTCACTTGTGAGGGCGTAGCTGGAACGCCAGCACGATCTCGGAGATGCCGCGGAGCATCCGGATCTCGTTTCACCCAAGGCGTCTTACGCCGTTGGCGACCGAGAACAGCCTCAGCGAAGATCTCGAGCTCGCCCGCCAAGCTACCGGCACGAGGGAGGAGCTCGCATCCCGTAATCGCGTAGCGCGCCTTCTTCGCCTGCCGGCCGAGCCGGAGCGGCCGATCACGATCGCCCCTGCACGAGGCGCGCTCGTCGACGCACGCACGATTCGAATCCTCGACCTTGTCTTCCTGGCGAAGAACGCCACCGGTGACGTGGCATGGTCCAATTCAACGAGCTCGACCAGCTAGCGGCCGGAATCCCTACAGTGTTGTTCGCCTTCGGCCACTCTTTTTCCGCCGGAATCGTCACCGCCGTCGTCTTCCTCCTCTATACCCAGTTGGACAATCACGTTTTGAGCCCTCTGGTCATGCGTCTCCGAGGAGACTTAAGACTCGCCGATTCGCGTGGGCGAAAGCAGTTTCACCACGAAATGTGTGGAATCTGCTCCGCGTGACGATCAGTACGACTACGTACATCCTGGATTCGAAGCGCAGTCGCTCTTCATATCCTGAAAGCCATGGAACAGTCACGACCCCTCACCTACCTTTCCTATTCGTCGTCGAGTGCCGTACCTGTGGCGCAGACGGAGACGGCTGACTCCGAAAGCACATCGTGTCCTAGGCGTATGTCGGGTGCGTCGAAAGTCGACCAGCTCGTGTTCGACGGCTTCCTCCGACTGAGAAGATGCTCACGAGGCGCAGTCGTAGCCCTCAGTGACCGCATCATGATCACCAACTCCATCGCCGGCGAGCTCCTCTTGCCCTCGGACCGGCTCCGCCTGTGGGCCCTGGCCCAGACCGTCTTGTCGGAGGGCGGCAAGCCCGCCAGGGAGATCGCTTTGAGCAGCGGTGTGTCCGTGTTCGCCCGATGCCAAGCCATCCTCGCACAGGGCGTCCTAGTGGGTGCTCTGCTTCAGCTTTCCCATCCCTTGAAGGCCCGCGTACGCTCAAGCTCCTCGAACTCGCTCGACTCCGCTGTAGCGAGATGGCGAAGCCTCACCGATGCCGAGCGCGCCGTCGCCGAGGTCGTGGCGCTGGGGCTCACCAACCGCGAGGCTGGACGCCGCGTCTACCTCTCCGCGCACACGGTCGACGCTCATCTCCGGCAGATCTTTCGCAAGCTCGGTATCAACTCACGGGTCGAGCTTGCCCGCATTGTCGGCGAGCACCACCATCAACTGAAGAGCATCGAGGGTCGTACGACCGTCTTGGAGTCTTACCGCTTCCGTGAAGATGCCTGTGCATGGTCGGCTTGAACGCTGCTCGACGTGAACGACCTGCGATCACAGGTCCTCCGCGGCAAATTCGCCCCCCATTGCACCCGAACTCTCCGAATGCAGTTCAAACAATGGCTGTGAAGTGATCGAAAGCGATGCCCGCGGCATGGGCAGCCCCTGGGGTGACCGAAGTGGGCGACCGGCTCTCGATGGTGCCGAGACATCGAGTCTCCTTTCGCGAGGTGACGAACCGTGGTCGAAGTTGCCCTCCCCCTCCGTCCAGGGGGGCGGGTCGAAGGCGGAGGCGTGGGTGGTGGGAAGGTGGGGAGAGGTTGGCAGCTGTGAGATCGACGCCGGTCAGTACTCGGTTCCGGCCTCGAGCAGTTTGCGTAACCCCTCATCAACGTCGGCGCAACAAGAGAAGCCGCCGGCTGCGTACCAGGCCCACGGTCCGCAGCCAACCGCGACCACGAACACCGTCCACCACAGGTCCTGCAGCTTGAACGCAGTTGCGCCATCCAGGCGGTCTGTCACCGAGGACGGCACTGAAGTCAGCAGTGCCACGTCACCTGACTTGAGGAAGCTCGATCCCACAGTGGCCGACAAAGCTTCGGTATCGCTGCCTGTTCCCAGCCCGCGTTCCGCGTGCGGAGCAACCACACCGAACTGACTGCATACTGCTCACCACTCGGCTTGTTCATGACGTAAACACCAGCGATATTTCCACCGCGCACGGCGCCTACCAGGGCGCGCTCTCGGAGAGCGATCGAAGCGGTGCCGGGAGCTTGGTTGGTGCAGCCGTGGCGGAGAAAAAGCCCAGCGGGAAGAGGACCGTCGCCAGAACCATGCATACGTAGCCAAGAGTCTTGCCACCGAGGATCAACCGGTCCTTGCGCAGGCCCCACGCGCAGAGCACGGCAAGACTGACGGTGATCACTTGTCCGAGTACCAGTACCAAGACCCCCGACCTCACCTGCCGAGCTCACCTCCTCCGATCGAACAGGCCCAAGAAGAAGAGAAAGACGTTGAGGGCGTCAAGGAAGATCGACGCCGCCATGAGCGCTGCGGAAGTCTGGTCGGTCGTCACGCGAAGGCGTTGAAAATCGAACATGGTGAGACCCGCAAAAATGACCAACCCAAGGACGGAGTAAATGAGCGAGCCGTTCGGTATCTGCGCGAGGATGGTGATGACGCCAAAGATGATGAGACCCAAGAGTGCCCAGGACGCAACACGCGCGAGCGCCGAGAGGTCTCGTTTGGTTGCGTACCCCGCCGTGCCGAGCCCAACCATGAACAGCGCCGTAGCTCCAGCAGCCTCCCAGACAGCCTCCGGATTAGTGCTCGCGTAAAAGACAATGGTCGGCGCAGTTGCTAATCCCATGAGCGTCCCGAACCCGAACAGCAGGCCAACGGCTGACGAACTTGATCCTCGAACTGCAAACCTCATTGCGATGAGGCAGGCGAGAGCCGCGAAGTAGAACACCCATCCCCAGCCATACGACAGAGTGCGACCAAGGTAGCTTCCGAGCGCGAACAGACCCATCGTGACAGCTACATACCCCATCGTCTGGCTGAAGAGCGTTCGCGTGTCTCCTGCGTCGCCAAACCCAGCGGCGTCGTCTGCACGGCTTATCTGTCTGTTCATCTGGCACCTCCTGTGGCTCGTCCTCGCCCCGAAGAAACTGGGCTCCCGATCGCAGCCGGTCCTATGCGAGAACTCTTGCCGCATGGTCGCGCCTGGCGCTGCTGGGAGCATCCCGCACCCGCGTAATGCTCACCACCGACGCAACAACGCCCACAACAGGCCTTTCTCTGTGTCTTGTCGCCTATAACGCGATCGCGTGATGCACTCGGAGCCTCACCCCTAGACAATGTCGGTACGCCACGTTCATGGGAAGGGCTCGACTTGAACTATCAAGTCAAAGCACCGATGCAACCAGTGTGTGAAAGGCGCCAGACAGCACTAGCGCCGATCCGCGTCGTGGTCACGACGTACGCTCCCGGAAACCACCGAACAAGTGACAGATCCTCATGATGCAGAATCGCCATTTCACCAGCTCAGCCAACTCGGGGCCGCCCCGCGACCCGGTCCCGCCCTCGAAGACTCCCTCCCAGCCGCCGCTGTGGCGCTGGTGGCTGCTCTTTTTCGGCCTGCTCCTCACGCTGTTGCTGCTGTGGTCGCCGGAGGTGATGCCGAAGACGACGGTCAATC